>CALDIB010000070.1 GCA_937902125.1 uncultured Treponema sp. | reverse complement strand
TTGTTTCCATGAGGGGATTTTACCATATTTACCCACAATTTTCAGCGAAAGGCCAGTATGTAAAAGGAGGCGACGAAGAAAACACCGAAGAACTTTTTGCCACCTATCAAAAAATAATGGAAGGTCAGGCCGACACAATACGGCAGACAATTCCGCCTGGAGTTTGCGCCGACTACGGCTATCTTATGATAAAGGCCGGAAATGTTGAGGAAGGAAAGGCCTTGCTTAGAAAGGAGATGGAACTTTATCCCGAAAGCGCTCAGTTTATGAGCGGAGTAATCAGAAAGGTTGAGAGGTGACGCATGAAAAAGATAAACCTGTTTTTTGCAATCGCGGCGTTGTTTGTGGAGCTTGCCTTTGTTTCTTGCGCTTCAAAGAATGTGACAAAAAATATGGAGGCGTGGCCTGAGTTCTACACAGAAACGCCGCCTGCTTCAATTTTGGTAATGCCGCCGATAAACCAGACGAACAATGTTGACGCGAAGGATTATTTTTACTACACGTTGCAGACGACGATGGCAAACCGTGGCTACTATGTGTTCCCTCCGCTTCTTTCTTACGAAACGCTTCAGCAAGAAAGCGCCTATGATTCAGAGCTTTTCATAGAATCGGACATAACCGCGTTCCGCCGGACATTCGGCGCGGACTTGCTTTTGTTCACTAGAATAACCAACTGGAAAAAACATCCTGTAGGCGGAAAGGTTGACGTTGAGATTGAATACATACTTCGCTCCGCTTCTACAGGAAATACAGTATATTCAAGAAAGATGAATTGCGTTTGCGACACGTCATTCAAGAGCGGCCTTGCCAACAGCGGAGGAATTTTCGCGCTTGTGGGCGTGATTGTTGACGCCATTGGAACCGCCGTAAAAACAGGCGTTACGGACTACACCATTGTGGCGCGCGGTTGCAACCAATTTGGAATTGATGTTCCCGCCGGAAAGTACAACCCTTATTTTGGAAAGGACTATGACACGCTCGCAGGCTCTAATCCAGGAAATGTAATGATTCAGTCCAATTGGGTCACGGACAACGCGTTGTTCGCTCCGGCAACCCTTGACGCGTTGGCAAAGAAGGAAGCCGCTCCCGCGCTTTCAGGCGCTGTGTCAAACGCTTCCTCTGTTGGCCCGTTGTCAAGCGGCCAGTCGGCGTCCAATTCTTCTTCGCAAAGTTCGCCGGCTCAAGAAGCCGCGCTTTCGGATTCAAGCGGCTCGCAGGGCGTTCCTGAAAATTCTTCCGTTCACGCCATGTTGGCTGACAGCCAAGATTTGTGGACGATGACGGAGAATGTCCTCAAGCTCGCGCAAAGCAAGGCAGGAACTTCATTCCCCATGCTTTCAAACCCATACACTTCCTCAAGCTGCGGCCGAACGCTTCCCGCCGTGGACTTGGGCGAGCACGTTCTTGGCGCTATGGTTTGGAGCCGCAACCGCTCTTCCGTTGACGAGGGAAAGGCGGGCTTTTATATCGGAAGAAAGGGAACTACAAAGGACAAGGCCTTCTTGGCTTCTTTGAGAGCCGCCGCCGAAAGCCAAGGCTGGAAAAAGAAGACCCCCTACAGCGGCCCGTATGGAAGAATGTTCTTGGAAGAGGCCGAGTTCCAAATGCAAAACGAAGATGCGTTCAGGGCTTATTTGGCCGACTACGAAAGCGCGAGCGCCGCGCTCGCCGAAATTTTAAAGGCGGCGAAAAAGCGCTGATTAATCGCTTCAAGCGTCAATCAGCGCTTCCCTAAAACGCGCGCGGAAAGGCTGACATTTGAAAGCCTAAAACGCGCCGAAAAAAAAGTTCCGGCGCCGGCGCTTTCTGTTTTTTTTGCTTGCAATTTTTTTTCCCGCGCGTTATAATAAGGCGCTCTTTGGAAAGATGTCTGAGTTGGTTTAAGGTACGCCCTTGGAAGGGGCGCGTGGTGGAAACACCACCGGGGGTTCGAATCCCCCTCTTTCCGTATAGACAAACCAAACAATAGTTGTTTGAAAAATCCGTTCTTGCAATTCCGGCTATTTAGTTAGGGGATTCGAAACGGAGCGAGCGCCCGCATGGGAAGAGCGATCAGGAGGGGAGCGGCAGCGAGCGCAGGCGGCCTGTAGCGGCAAAACAGGAAGTTTGGCCGCGGAAGGCGAATCCCCCTCTTTCCGTTTTGGTAAATCCGAAAGTTTGGTCGGAAAAATTCGTTTCAGCAAACCCAACCATTTAATCAGGGGGATTCGAAACGGAGCGGCCGCAGGATGAATTGTCCTGAGGCTTTTTTTATGAAAAAAATATTGCTTTTTTTGACTTGCGCATTTTTCGCCCTGCTTGCCGGAATCGCGGCCATAAATTGGCGCGTCATTTCTTTTTCAAAGCCCTACATTCATTCAAGCCTGTCGGAATTGCCGCAGAAATACGCGGTCATCATTCCCGGCGCCAAGGTTTACCAAAACAATGTTTCCTATGTTGTCCGGGACAGGCTGGACGCGGCGGCCAATTGCCTAAAAAGCGGCAAGGCCCAAAAGGCTTTGATTAGCGGAGACCACGGGCGGCGGGGCTACGACGAAGTGAACCAAATGCGCCTTTACGCGCAAAAAGTTTACGGCCTAAAAAAAGAAATTCTTTTTTTGGATCACGCGGGCTTTTCCACATACGAAAGCATGTATCGCGCGCGGGACGTTTTTTGCGTCAAGGACGCGCTTGTGGTCACTCAAAAATTCCACTCCGCCCGTTGCGTTTACATCGCGCGGAAGTTGGGCCTTGATGTCGAGGCTTATGTGGCGCCGGAACTTGCGCCTTTCAGTCCTTGGCTTCACCTTAACTGGGAAGTCCGGGAGTCTTTGGCCCGGGTAAAGAATTTTTTCTTGGTGGCCTTTAATGCAAAGCCCACATATCTTGGAGAGAAAATTCCCATAAGCGGCGGGGCGGAAAAAACTTGGGATCAATAGCGGCGATTCTTGTTTCCGCCCTTGCGATTTTTTTTTCCATAATTTTTTCTAGGTTTGTTAGCCGGCTGGAACTTTAAAAATTATTGTAGACTAAATTCCCGCAAAGGAATATAATTCTTTCATTATGAAAGTTTACGGTTACTTGCTGTTTTTGGCGATAATTTTGCTTTCCACAAAAATCCTTGGAATCGCCACAAAAAAAATTCACTTGCCCCAGGTTGTGGGCGCCTTGCTCGCCGGAATCATTCTCGGCCCAAGCTGTCTTGGCTTGATAGAAATCACCGACTTTATAAAAAAGACCGCGGAAATCGGCGTGATTATGCTTATGTTCACCGCCGGCATCGACACCGACATGAAGGACTTGAAGGAAACTGGCGGCAAGGCTTTTGTCATCGCCTGTTTTGGCGTGGCCGTTCCCCTTTTGTTTTGCGGCGCGCTTTACTTCTTTTTCTTTGAGCGTTCCGCCGATTTTATGAGCGTGTTGAAGGCCGCCTTTGTGGGAATGGTGTTTGCCGCCACTTCGGTTGGAATCACTGTTGAAACTTTGAACGAGCTTGGAAAGCTCAAGTCAAAGACAGGCGCCACCCTTTTAAGCGCCGCGATTATCGACGACATTTTGGGCATCGTCCTTCTTTCCATTTTGACAGGCTTGAGCGGCAGGGGAGAGGCCGGCGCGGAAGGCGGAGCGGGCGTTCTCTTGGTCGCGGCCAAAATTCTTTTGTTCTTTGTTTTTGTCTTTGCCGTGGGCTTTGTGACAAAAAAAATTTTTGAGCGCATTTCCGAAAAGCACTACCAGTCAAGAAGAATCGCAATTTGGGCCTTGGCCTTTTGTTTTGTCATGTCATTTTGCGCGGAAGTTTTCTTTGGCGTGGCCGACATTACAGGCGCTTTTTTCGCAGGCCTCATTTTGTGCAACCTTACAAAAGCCAGGCAGTATGTGGCCAAAAAAGTCACCGTCACTTCCTACATGCTTTTCACTCCGGTGTTTTTTGCCAGCGTCGGAATGAGGACTGACTTAAAGACGATGAATTTTGGAATCTTGCTTTTCGCCTTGCTTTTGATTGTTCTGACAATTTTGTCAAAAATTATCGGATGCGGCTTTGGAGCCCGCATTTGCGGCTCAAAAAAGCATGAGGCCTTGGTGATTGGAATCGGAATGGTGGCCCGAAGCGAGGTGGCCCTTATGGTGGCGCAAAAGGGAATCGACGCTGGAATGATTGATTCAAAAATGCTTCCGGCGATAATTTTTAGCGTCATTTGCTCCGCGCTTGTGACTCCAATTTTGCTAAAGGCGGCGGTTTCTAAGGGCCCTGAGCTTGAGTGAGCGAGGCTCGATGAAATTCAAAGAATTCTTTGTAAAAAAACATGTGCTTTTTTACGGCTTGATTTGTCTTGTCGCCAATTTTTTGGCCGTGCTTTCAACGGAATTGACCCAGTTTCCAATGCCCGACTCTACGCCTCTCGTTCTTTGGGAAGAATTCATGCAAAGGCATTTTGTGTCTATAAATATCCTTGGAGTTTTTTGCTACGCCGTACCATGCCTTTTGTGCTTTCTTTACGCATTCAAGTCCGTTCGCTACGACAAGAACGACAAGCGCCGAATAAAAATTATGGTGGACATTCCCGCCGCCTTCGCCTTGCGGGGAATAAGCGGCTGGGTTTGCAACTTTGTTTTTGAAGTCGCTTTTTTGATTGCCTTTCATTATTCTTGCAATGCGGACATTTCGTTCATTCTGATTTCCTCCATGATGTCCTATATTTTTGTTTCCGTCTTCACCTTCACTTTCATTTATTTTACCCTTGAAACTTTGAACAGGAATCTTGTTCTTCCGGAGATGTATCCTGACGGGGGAATTTCAGACTCGGAGCGAATTTCCCTTTCTTCAATAAAGAGCGTCTTCTTTTTTTATTTTTTTTCCACGTCTTTTTTTCCCACGGTCTTTTTGACTTTCAGACTTTTTTTCACCCGCAAGTGGAATTTGCAAATTCCCGGCAATTCGGATTTTGTGTTCGCCGCGATACTTTTTTTTGTTGGCGTTGTCCTGACAGTTCTTGTTTCAAACTACTTTCAAAAGCCCCTGAAAAAATTGTCCGCCTCCGCTTCTGAAATTTCCAAGGGCAACTACGACTGCAAGACCGTCATTTGTTCCAACGACGAAATGGGCGCCTTGGGAGACGCCTTCAACCAAATGGCGGCCTCGCTAAAAGAAAAGGAATTCATGCGCGACACCTTTGGAAAAATCGTCACGCCGCAAATCCGCGACTACCTTTTGACAAAAAGCGTCGCCTTGGGCGGAGAGACGATTGAGGCCACCGTTATGTTTTGCGACATTCGGGGCTTTACCACGCTGTCGGAAAACATGGCGCCTGAAAAAATCGTCGCGCTCTTAAACGAATACTTTACCGGCCTTGAAAAATGCGTGACCCGCCACGGCGGCGTGATAAACAAGTACATAGGCGACGCGATAATGGTTTTGTTCGGCGCTCCGATTCCAAGCGCCACGCACGCAAGCGACGCCTTGGCCGCCGCGCTTGAAATGCGCGAAACGCTTTCCGGCATGAACAAGGGCTGGAAAGAGCGCGGCCTTCCCGAAATCCGTTTTGGAATCGGAATCCACTCAGGCCCGGTCTTGGCCGGAAACATCGGCGCGGCCAACCGCATGGAATACACGGTGATTGGCGACATGGTAAACACCGCAAGCCGCATAGAAGGCCTTTGCAAGACTTGCCAAAAGGACTTGCTCCTTTCCAAAAGTTCCGCCGACCTCATTCAAGCCCAAAAAGCGGCGCGAACCGAGACTGCTGGCAAGACTGAAACTGCGGCCGCGGCGTTGCCAGCGCTAACTTTTGTGGCCGACGCGGAAATCCGCGGCCGCAAGGAAAAAGTCCGCGTCTTTACAATAGCCTAAAAGTAAAAGACTTCCTCAAACTTTTTGTCCAAGGCTACGCAGAGAATGAGCGCTAGCTTTGCTGTGGGGCAGAACTGGCCGGTTTCTATAGAGCTGATTGTGTTGCGGGAAACGCCGACCATTTCCGCCAGGGCGCTTTGCGACAATTTTTTTTCTTGGCGAATTTCCTTAAGATGGTTTTGCAACACAAGGTCTTCGTTCATGCCTCGTTCCCCAAAAAGCGGCCGCTCAATTCAAAAATGTATACGACGATTAGCGCCGCGAAAATCGCAAGGTATCCGAGCGCCACAAAAAGTTCGTGCAATTTTTTCATCTTGAAAAATTTCACGAAGAAGGCGACGCTGAGCATTCCAAAAAAAACGATCCAAACTTGCGCGCTGACCTTGCGCGAAAAAATCCAGCTTATAGCGCTTACAAGGGCGCACAAGCCAAAAGAGGCCAAGTACGCGACTTTTGCCGCCGTCTTTTGAACTTCCAAATCTTCAATGTCGCGGCCTGCGTTTTCTCCTCGGCTTTTTTGCAAAATCTCTTCTTTAGTCATTTTTCTCCTCCTAAAAATAATAACTCAAATACGGCGTCGCGCAAAGACGGCGCGTGGAAAAATTTTTGTCCTTGGAAAAATCCGAAAGATCCACAAGGACGGAAAGTCCGATTCTAAATCCATTTTCTTTTGCAAAGGCATATTCGGCGCCGCACTCAATTCCCGCGGCGAAAATGTCGTCTGAGTCAAAACTCTTTTGGCCGCTTGTCCAGCCTCCGTTTGATTCGGAAACGTCTCCAATCTTAAAGCTGAAGTTTGGCCCCGCAAAAATGCCAAAGCGGCCCGGAATGTTTTTGATTCCGGCAAACGTAAGCTTTAAAAGCAGTGGAATGTCAACTGTCATAAAGGAGACTTTGGTCTTTCCATTTTGGTCTGTAAATGAAAAGCCGTTGTTGTGGTGGAATAAGGCTTTTAATTGCAAGGCCGTTACTTGGTTGAAATTCCATTCAGCGACCGCGCCCGCTCTAAAAGTCGGGATAAAGTCAAAGTCGGACTCAATCCCGCCGGCTTTTACAAAGGCTGTGTTGATTCCGGCTCCGCCCTCGATTCCAAAAGAAAATTTTTTTGCTGGCAAGGGCAAGGCCAAAAGCGCCAAAAAAACAAGCGCCAGGGATTTTTTCATAATTCTTCCTCCGTCAAGTTTGCCAAGTAAACTTGGCACATGCAACTAGATTACCATTGCCAAGTAAACTTGTCAAGCATTTTTTTTCTTTTTCCTCTTGAAAAATTTGTTATGGCTAATTATAATTGACTCTAAAAAATTTATTTGTTTGGAGGAAATATGACTTTAAAGGATTTTCTTATCGGAGCCGCTTGCGGCGCCGCTGTTGTGGCCATCGCCAAAACTCCCGCCTTCCGCAAGGGATGCGCAAAAGTTGTCGCGGCCGGCCTTCAGCTTAAGGACGACGCTTCGGAGTATTTTGAAACTTTAAAGGAAGACGCAGAGGACGCTCAAGCCGAAAAGAAAGTCGCGGCAAAAAAAGCCAAGGCGTAATTTTTAAAGATGAATTTTTTCATCAAACATTCCCTGCCGGGAAGAATCCGCGTGGGCTTTGACAAGCGCGCGCTTTCAAGCCGGCAGGCGTCTTTGGCAAAAAGCCTGCTTTCTGTCCAAGAAGGAATCGGCGACGTGAGCGTCAACTTGATTTCCGGCTCCTTCTTGATTTACTACGACATAAAAAAACAATCCGAAAAATCCATTCGCGCCTTGTTCATGGCTCTTTCCTCAAAATATCTTGACGACAAGGAAATGCTTGATTCCGTCGAGGACATAAAAAAAGAGCCGGGACTTTTGACCAGCCTTTTTTGGATGACGGCAAAGCATTACGCAAAAAAACTTTTGCCCCTGCCTGTCAGGACGGCCCTGCGTTTTTTCAATGTCGCCCCAAGAATTCTTTTGGGCGCTTCCCATGTGGCGCGGGGAAATATTTTTAAGGCCGACGTTCTTGACGCCACCGCCATCGCCGCCGCCTTTTTGACCGGCGACACTGAAACGGCGGGAAACATAAATTTTTTGCTGAATGTGGGCGAAACGATAGAAGACTGGACCAGAAGAAAGTCTTACGACAATTTGGCAAAAAGCTTGTTCAACGACAAGGACAGCGCCCAATTGGTTCTTGGCTCGGAAGAAAGGGCCGTTCCCATTTACACGCTTAAAAAGGGCGACTTGATTGCGGTCCGCTCCGGCTCCATGATTCCCGCCGACGGCGAAGTGGAAAGAGGGGAGGCCTTGGTGAACCAGGCTTCCATCACCGGCGAGCCCCTTGCAGTTGAAAAACGCCCCTCTTCTTCTGTTTTTGCGGGAACCATCGTTCAGGAAGGCGAGGTTTACATTCGTGTCCGGGCGGCGGGAAGTTCAAGCAAGATTCAAAAAATTCTTTCGCTTATAGACAGCTCACAAGAATTGAAGGTTTCCTCCCAAGTCCGCTCCGAGCGCTTGGCCGACAGTTTGGTTCGAGCCAACTTTTTTTTAAGCGCCATGACTTTTTTGATTTCGAGAAATCCGCAAAAAGTTTTGTCAACTTTGATGGTTGACTATTCTTGCGCCATGAAGCTTGCCGCGCCAATCGCCGTGTTGAGCGCGATGAAAGAAGCCGCCGACCACAAGATTTTAGTCAAGGGCGGAAAATTTTTGGAGGACGCGGCCAAGGCGGATTCCATCGTCTTTGACAAAACAGGAACCCTTACTGCTGCAAGTCCCCGCCTTTCTAAAATTATTGCGCTGGACGGAAGAAGCGAGGACGAAGTTTTGAGCTTGGCCGCCTGTCTTGAAGAGCATTTCGCGCATCCGGTGGCCAACGCCATTGTCAGCGCGGCGGACGAGCGGGGCTTGAAGCATCCTGAAGACCACGCCAAAGTTGAATACATTGTGGCCCACGGAATCGCGACCCGCCTTGGAAAGAAGCGTCTTTGCGTTGGAAGCGCTCATTTTATTTTTGAGGACGAGGGGGTTCAAGAACCGGACTCTTTGAAGGCCATTCAAGAGCGGGCCATAAAAAACGGCGAGTCCCTTTTGTATTTGAGCGAAGACAAGAATGTGGCGGGCATTTTCGCCATTACGGATCCAATCAGGCCTAACGCGGCGGAAATAGTTCGGGCCTTGAAAAAAAGCGGAATAAAAAAATGCGCCATGATTACCGGCGACGGAGAGGGCGCCGCGAAAAACGCCGCCGAAGCCGCCAAGGTTGACTATTGGCTTAGCCGCGCTCTTCCCGAAGACAAGGTTTCTTACATAAGCCAAGAACGAAAGAGCGGCCGCAAGGTGATTATGATTGGCGACGGAATAAACGACGCGCCTGCCTTGGCCGCCGCCGACACTGGAATCGCCATGGGGGACAGCGCGGACATAGCGGGCGAAACCGCCGACATCGTTCTTTCTCCTGGGGGCGGCCTTGAGGACTTGTTGAAGACAAGAATCTTGGGCGAGCGCTTGATTCAAAAGATTGAGGCGAACAACCGGCGCATTGTGGGCTTCAACAGCTTTTTAATCGCCGCCGGGCTTTTTGGCCTTGTGACGCCGTCCATGGCCGCGCTCTTGCACAACGGTTCCACAATTTTGTTCAGCGCTTTGGCCGCAAAGCCATTGCTGGGAGACTCTTGATGGACGTTAATTATTTTCCGGGCCGCATTCGCTTGCGGGACAAGATTTTTCGCGACCAAGAAATCCGTGAGGCCTTTTTAAAGGCGGCGGCCATTGTTGACGCTGGCCAAAAAATTTCTTTCACAGAAAAGACGGCGAGCCTTTTGATTGAATACGACGCGGACAAGGTTGACGAAGAAAAGTTCAAGCGCTTGGCTCCCTTGGTTCAAAAATACAGGAGCGCCGTCTTGTTCTACGAAGAAAAGCGGAAGCCTGAAATTTTGGCCGGAATCGCGGAACTTAAGGAAGCGATAAAGGGCTGGAAAAAGGCCTAGGGCCAAGTTTCCGAAACGCCAATCTTTGCTAAAGGCAAGGCCGCGGCTAAAAGCGCCTCCGCTCTTGCGAAGAAGAAGGGCTTTTTGTAAAATAAGCGCATGAGATTGATTTTTGTCCGCCACGGAGATCCAGATTACAAAAACGATTCCCTGACAAAGCAGGGCTTTAAGGAAGCCAAGCTTTTGGCCAAGCGGGTGGCCAAATGGAATGTCACCGACTTTTACGTTTCCCCTTTAGGCCGAGCGCAGGCCACGGCGAAAGTTTCCCTTGACCTAATGGGCCGCAAGGCAAAAATCTTGAACTGGCTTCAAGAATTTTACGTTCCTGTAATTGACCCGGTGGACGGCCACAAGCGCATTCCCTGGGACTTGATTCCATCCTACTATTATTCCGAAGAAAAATTTTTGGACAGAAATAAATGGCTTGACACAAAGCTTATGAAAAGCGGCCCTGTGGCCCAAAACTACAAGGAAGTTTGCGAAGGACTAGACGCGCTTTTGGCCAAATACCATTTTAAGCGGGACGGCCTTATGTACAAGACCGACGGAAAAATCAAGAATCCAAATTTTGACAAAAAGACTTTCATTCCCAACTACCATTTGTTTTCAAACAAGGAAGAATACGACGACAGGACAATAGTTTGCTTTTGCCATTTGGGAGTGATGTTCGCGGCCATAAGCCACTTGATAAACTGTTCGCCCTTGATTTTATGGCAGGGATTTTTTGTGGCTCCAACTTCCGTCACGGTGTTGAACAGCGAGGAGCGGGAGCGGGGAAAGGCTGTCTTTAGAGTTGAACGCTTGGGCGACACCCGCCACTTGGGAAGAAGCCAGCCCATTTCTTCTAGCGGCTACTACGCTCCTGTATTGCAAGAGCCGCTCGCATAAGTTGAATGAAAGCTAAGACTGTTGTTTCGAGCGGATTCACCGCGTCTTTCAGACGCTGCCGCAAAGTTGCGCAAAAAATAAGCGCTGGTTGGCGGAAAAAAAAACGGCCCGCCGAACACGGCGGGCCGGATTTTTGGCCATCGACTGATTTTCGCGCTATATAATCAGTACGGCTGTTTTTGCGAGCGTTGCGAGCAAAAATGTTGCCGCTTATGTGACTAACATTCGCTCTTTGGCTTGCAAACAATTTTTTTGCCGCTATTGTGGCGCGATAATAAAACTCGCGCCGCAAAAGGAACGAGTCAAGGCCTATGAGCGTAGCGTGCCTTGACCGTTCCTATTTGCAGAATTCTTTCTTCAAGAAGTCCAAGTCCAATTCAGGGTAAAGAACGTGGGCGCCTAACAAGGCGTTCACCCGCTCCTTGGCTTTGGCTTGAACGGAAGCGTCAAGGTCAACCTTTCCCTTGGCGCTCTTTCCTTCTTTTGTGAGTCCTGGCTTTGTTCCCTTAAGAACAAAGTCGATGATTGATGCCACTTCGGCCATGTCCTTTTCGTTCATGCCAAGGGTTGTGAGGCCCGGAGTTCCGATGCGGATGCCGCTGGTCCACCAAGCGCCGTTCTTGTCGTAGGGAAGGGCGTTGGCGTTGGCCGTCACTCCGCACTGGAAGAGCGCCGCTTCCGCCTGCTTTCCTGTAAGGCCGTAAGTTGTCACGTCAACCAGCATAAGGTGGTCTTCCGTTCCGCCTGTCTGCAAGACCATTCCCAAATCCATGCAAGACTTGGCAAGCGCCTGCGCGTTCTTGACGACCTGCGCGGCCCAGTCGCGGTAGGCCTGAGTGTTGGCTTCCTTAAGCGCGATGGCTTTGGCCGCCATGACATGTCCCAAGGGACCGCCCAAAACCATGGGGCAGCCTTTGTTCACGTAGTCGGCGTATTCTTTTTTGCAGAGAATGATGGAGCCGCGGGGGCCGCGCAACGTCTTGTGGGTTGTGGTTGTCACCACGTCCGCCCATTTGACTGGATCGTTGTCCCCTGTCCAAACCTTTCCGGCCACGAGGCCGGCGAAGTGGGCCATGTCAACCATCAATGTGGCGCCGCACTTGTCGGCGATGGCGCGGAATCTCTTAAAGTCAATTTTTCTTGGATAGGCGGAAAAGCCCGTGAGCAAAATCAAGGGCTTGACTTCCATGGCCTGCTTTTCAATGGCGTCGTAGTCCAAAAGTCCTGTTTCCTTGTCGACGCCGTAGGGATGGCTTTCAAACATGCGGGCGCTGACATTCATTCTGTAGCCGTGGGTAAGGTGGCCGCCGCAAGAATAGTCCAAGCCCATAAGCCTTTGGTTTCCAAACTTTTTGCGAAGGTCGTCAAACTGCGCCTCCGTCAAGTCCGCCAGGGATTTTACGCCAAGCTCTTCCAAAGTGGGAGTCTCGATTTTTTTTGAAAGAATCGCCCAGTAGGCCACGAGGTTCGCGTCCGCTCCTGAGTGGGGCTGAACGTATGCGTAGTCCGCGCCAAAAAGTTTTTCGGCTTCCCGGGCGGCGGTGTTTTCCACAGCGTCGATGTTCACGCAGCCGCCGTAGTAACGGTGCTCAGGGTAGCCTTCCGCGTATTTGTCGGTGAGCAAGTTTCCCATGGCTGCCTGAACGTTCAGGGAACAGTAGTTTTCGCTGGCCACAAGCTTAAGGTGGCTGCGCTGGTTTTCAAGCTCGTTGACGATAGAGGCGGCCACTTCCGGGCCGACGGCGGCGACTTGCTGAAGGTTGGCCACATAGGCGCACATGGCGGCGTTAGGCTTTCCGTTTGATTTGGCAAGGTAATTTTCCAAAGGCGTGGACATTTTTTTCTCCTTAATAAAAAGCCAAGAAGAATGTTTCAACATTCGATTGGCTTTTTAGGCCGCCTCGCAAAAAAATGAGAGGCGGCAGTAGAATATGCAAGTTTGCGACGCAAACTTGTTGAAGCGAACTTGTTCGCTTTTAACGGTTCTGAAGAAGTTTAATATAATTAAAAAGAAAATTCAATAGACGCCACGCATGAAAAGCCTCGCCTCGAATGTCGGCGGCTCCAGCCTAAAGAGGGCGGTCTTACCCAAGCGCCACGTCCAAAATCATCATAAGGACAAAGCCCGCTCCAAAGCCCGCGGTTCCGGCGTTGGAATGCTTTCCTTCGCTGGCCTCGGGAATCAATTCCTCCACAACTACAAAAAGCATCGCTCCCGCCGCAAAGGACAAAAGAATCGGCATTGCGGGAAGCAAAAGGCGAAAAAGCGCGATTGTCAAAAGCGCGGCCGCCGGCTCAACCGCTCCGCTTAAGGCGCCGTATAAAAAGGACTTGCCCTTTCCTCCGCCCGAACTTTTTAACGGCAAAGAAATTATCGCGCCTTCAGGAAAATTTTGGATTGCGATTCCAAGCGCCAACGAAAGCGCGGCTGCAAAAGAAATGGCCTGCTCTTGTCCTTGCAAAAAAGCCGCCGCCACGGCTCCGACCGCCATTCCCTCTGGAAAATTGTGAATTGTAACGGCCAAAACCAACATGGTGACTTTTTTTAAATTGCTTTTTGGTCCTTCCGCCTCCATTGAGTTTATGTGCAAGTGGGGAATTGCTTTGTCAAGCAGGAACAAAAAAGCCATGCCTAAAATTATTCCAATTGCCGCCGGCATAAAGGCAAGACGGCCCATGGACTGGCTTTGTTCGATTGCCGGAATTATTAAAGACCAAACGCTTGCGGCCGACATTACGCCGGAGGCGAAACCCAAAAGGCTTTTTTGCAGGCGTCCGTTAAAATTGTCGTTCAAGAAAAAGACGCAAGCGGAGCCAAGCGCGGTTCCTAAAAACGGCAGCGTCAATAAAATTAACAGTTGGGAAGAAACGCTCATCAAGCAAAATTATAAATCAGATTCATTTTTATGTAAAGGCGGTTTTGCAAAAACTGGCTGTTGCAAAAGCCGCGAAATGCGCTATAATGGAAAAATGGCGGAAAAAGAGCGGACGACATTTGAACGTTTGGTTTCTCAAATAAGCGAAGACGAGCGAAGCGCCTTGCTTGAAAAAATGCGTCCCTTGGAAGGCGATCCCGACAGCCGAGCGCTTGAGTCCGAAAAAGACCCGGCCATGGACGCGGACGGCATTGTAATAGAAGAAAGCCTTAAGCGTGAGTCGTTTTTCTATCGGCTGATTTTGTGGCTTCGCTCCCTTTTAACTTCCACTCCTGCGGAGCAATTGTATAACGACGACAAAATTATGGCGCTCTTTAGAAAGATTAATCGCGACTATCCAGGTTTGATTGACTACAAAGGCGCTTTGCTTTTGGGAATCTTTTACGAAAAATTGCTTGAACTGAAAAAGGCCGCGGATTTTTTTAGGCCTTATCTTGATTCAATTTACAAAAACATAGGCGCCTTTTATGTTTTTCTTGGCGCTTCTGTGGTTCCAGAAGTGGCCAAGCGAATGAACGATGAAATCGATCCCATGCGCCTTCCCCTTGACCGCGAGGTTACGGGAGAATTGCGCTCCTCGTTCTTAAGAAAAATGGAAGATGTCATTAAAGAAATTCCGTCGCCCAAAAGGGCTTACATGTATCAATGCGCGGCTTCTGTCGATTGGCTGTACCAATTCACACGTCTGCCCTTTGAGCGTTTTGCTGGAGCTTTTTCCAACGGATTGAGCGATTCGCAAGTGGCCCGCTTTGAAAGCGTTTCAAGCGAATTGAACGCCTTTGCAAAAATTTTGTGCAACGGAAAGTCTTTGCCGACAGAAGCGTTTGAGTCTGTCTTTTTGTTTTCCGCAAAAGAAATGGTTCCCGCTTCAAGCGAGGCTAAGGACGACGATTCCCGCGCCAAGGAATTTATGGACAAGGCCACTTCCTTTATGACAATCATACACATGTTCATCAACAGCGTTCCTTTGCGCTATGTGAACAAGGTTGTATACAACAACATTCAGTGGCAGCCGGAACAGTTTTCAGGCGCGGAAGATTGGTTCGCCCGATACAAGGAACAATGGAAAAGGCTTTTTGACGAGCAGTGGAATTATTGGCTTAAAGAAAAAAAGAAGAACAGCCTCAACAAGCGGCTCAAGGACAATTTTGGAATAGAAAAAGTTCCCCTTTTGCCTGACAGACCTTGGGCGGAAATGTGGGGTGGAGTGAATTTTCATTACGAGAACACGGCGGGCTTTCTTTATTGGTTTGTTTCAAAAAAGCAAAACGAAGTTTGCGAGCCTTTGAAAACCCTTTTGCTTGAGGGCCAGTTTGTCAACAAGGAGAACCGCGCCGAATTTGCCAACACCCTCAACGACCTTTCCCAAATATCTTCCGCGATTTACGACTTGGCGGAAGACCTTTCAAAAAGCGGACAAACAGGAATGGTTTTTGAAAAGCTGGCCAGCGACCACTTGCGGACTTTGGCCGCGCAGTCAAAAATCGACACTCTCATCATAGAAAGGGAAGCCTTGGTGAAGGCGAACAAAAATTCTTTTTGCAATTGCGCCCGTTCAGTCTTGAGCGTTTTGGGCGGAGTCTTTTCAGAAAAAAAAGACACCCGCTACGACGGAATCCAAAACTTGGCTTCGATACAAGGCTCTCAAAACGCCGCCTTTAGGGGCAGCCTGATGCAAAGCCAAAAAGTATTCGCCGCCGCCTTGGACATTCTAAAAGAGCTTGAGCAAATCGACATGCCGCCCGCCGGAAGCAAATGACAGCGATTGTTGACTTGGCCCAGACCGCCCGCAAAAACGACTATAAATACGCTCTCCTTCCTTTTTACAAAAACGGAAAGCCCTTTGAGGGCGAAACTTTAAAGCCCAAATGGGGCATGACGCTAAGGGCGGCCGGCTCCATGCGCTTTAGGTGGAACGAAGAAAACCAAAACCGCTTGGATTTTTTTAAGGAACATTTTCCGCAAAAAGAAATTCTTTCTTTGGAATTGATTCATTCAAAAATAGTTTTTGAAGTTGACCAGGCGGGCGGAACTTTTGGAAAGCGGGGCGACGGAATTTTGACGGGAAACAAAAATCTCATTCCTGTAGTGACCGCGGCGGACTGCCTTCCCCTTTGTTTTTTTGAGGAAGAGACCGGCCTTTTTGCCGCCGTCCATTCTGGCTGGAAGGGAACTGGAATCGCCGCCAACCTTGTCCAAATGATGAAAGCCCGAGGCGCCGCCGCGAAAAACATTTTGGCCGCCATCGGGCCCCACATTCGCGACTGCTGTTATTCCGTTGACAAAGAAAGGGCCATGTATTTTTCCGACAATTTTGGAAGCGACTGCGTTCAAAAAATTCAAGACAGCGCGGGCGTTGAATCGGAGGCGGACGCTTTGGGCAAAAATGAGGACGGCCTTTACAGGCTTTCACTTTTGCGGGCCAACCTCAACCTTTTGGCGGCCGCGGGCCTTTTGGAAGAAAACATTGTGGCGGCAAAAAATTGTACTTGCTGCGACGACCGCTTTGGCTCTTTCAGGCGGGAGGCTTCGGCGCTGGAACTTTCCCAAGAAGAAAAGTCCCGCTTGTTTACAACCCAAGCCGCATTTGTTATAATTGACGGCAGAGAAAAACGAATCGATGAAACTTGAGCGATATTATTCAGAAATTTACAAGCGATACGGAAACGTCACAAGGGCGCGGGGCTGCTTTTTGTACACTCAAAAAAACGTCCGCTTGACAGACTTGAACCAAGAGGGAGGCCGCGCCATTTTGGGCTGGGATTCTTCCGCAAGGACTGTCTTTAAGGACGTTATGAGCAAAAGTCTTTTGGGCTCGTTTAAAAGCGCGCATTTTGGCCGCCTTCAAAAAGCCGTGTCGGAACTGTTGAAAAGCGAAAGAAAAATATTTTTGTTTTCCGGCAAAAAGGACGCGATGAAAGCCGCGCTTTTGTTGGACGCGGAAAGCTCAAGCGCATACAAGCCCTTCAACGGCGTGGATTATTCCGCCGTCCAAAATGTTGTGGCGGCGCCGCCACTTCCTTGGACAAACAATTTTTTTGTCTTGGCTTCCTCCGACTTGGACGCGGAAATTCCCCAAGAAAATTTTCCGCCTGCCTTGCTTGCCGCCGCCGCCCGCTCAATCTACGATTTAATCGCGGCCTTAAAAGAACGGCAGGAAAAAGACTTTTTCATTTACGACAAGGTTTTGACAAAATTCTTTGAGCGCAAAGCCTGCTGGCTTCGTCCAAAAATTCCCGAGGAAAAATACGACGACTTTGTTTTGGCTTGCCTTGACGCGGGAGTGGCGGTCAATCCGGAATACAACATGGACTCAATCGTTCCTTACGGGGCGGACAAGGGCGTTCTAAAAAAAATGGGGGAAATAAATGTCTGAAAAAGAAATTGTCCTTTATTGCCTCCGCCTTTTTTTTGGCGGCCTTTGCTCTTTTGCCGCGATTTTGCTTTGCGCCAAACGGCGGAGCGCCGGCGTTGTCTGCCTTGTGGCCTTTGTCCTTTTGTCTTACGCGCGCTCGGTTTACGAGATTCTCCGCTCCTTGGGAATAATCCTTGAAACGGGCCTTGATTTTTTTGGAATGGACGCGCTTTTGCTGGCCTTTGAAATATTTCCGCCGCTCTTTTTGTTCCTGGCGATGATTTTTATGATTGCGAAAAAAATATGACAGAGAAAGAATTTTGGGAAAACTTTTTAAAAAAATCCGGACTTGACCAAGACGCCAAGCATTCTGGAGAGTTTGGCTTTGAGGCGAGGGGCTTTGCCGGAAGCGAGCGCTTGGCCGCGCTTTTGGCCGGAAAAAAGACCGCGGCCTTTTTTTCTTACGCGACCTTCGCCATCGACAACGAAGAGCTTCCAGTAAGCGGCGAATACTACATTGTCCTTGACGGAAACCGGGAGCCCTTTTGCGTCATTCAAACTTCCAGCGTTCAAATTCTTCCTTTTAATCAAGTGACTTGGGAAATGGCCGCCAGAGAAGGGGAAGATTCTTCTTTGGAGGAATGGCGGGAAAAGACCCGGGAAAACCTTGAGGAAGAAGGCGAGCTTGTGGGCTTTGAATTTAGTCCTGACATAAAGCTTGTTTACATGGAATTTAAGCTGGTTTGACATAGAAGCTGCTTTTAGGCTTTGGCGGCAATTGACCAAAAGGGGCCTTTTGCGCTATTATCCTTTTTGAAGAGAATCTCGCGCGATGACCAGATGCCCGGAGCATGGCTTCGCGCGCCAAACCTTGAGGGAAATATGCCGTATTCCGAACCTACAAACCTTGCGATTGTAGCCTGCCCGGGTGGCGAAGTTTTTGCCGATGAAGTCATAACTCATCTTCGCCACATGTATAAGCACCGTTTCACCCTAAAGAACGATGTCATTTCAAAGCGCTACCAGCTTGACAAAACAGACCTAATCAAGCAAATCAATTTAGGCAGCGACATCAACACTTCGGACATTTGCATGAAGGGCGCCACCGACAAATACAGGCCGCCCGTCTTCAAGGTCAAGGCCCGCTTCACCTATTTTATGAACGGCGAGTTTAAGACCGAACTTTTGGAATGCGTTCGCGGAAAGGACGTTTTCATTTTTCAGGACGTGGAAAACCACGAAGTTCTTTCCCTCAACGACGGCAAGAACAAGCTTTCCCTGTCTGTCAACGACCATGTGATGTCGCTTTTGGTCACGATTGACTGCGTGCGGCAAGCGGGCGCGGCCAACATCACCCTTGTGGTTCCCGCCTATCCTTACAGCCGCCAGCACAAAAAGAAGGGCCGGGAAGGCCTTACCGCCAGCATGTTGGGCCATATCTACGAACTTTTGGGCGTAAAGAGAATCATCACCCTTGACATACACTCTAGGGAAATCATCAACGCCTTCAGCACAATTTCCTTGGAAAACTTGCACGCCTCATACCAGATTATTCGGGAACTTGCCAAAATCGTGGACCTCACCGGAAAGACAGAAGACCTTGTTGTGGTTTCTCCCGACACAGGCGCCATTGACAGAAACAAATTCTACGCTTCCGGCCTCAAGCTTCCCTTGGCCATGATTTACAAGGAAAGGGATTATTCAATCGTGACGCAGGACGCGCATTCCACCAACATCAAGGCCATAAAGCTTTTGGGCGACGTTAGCGGAAAGGTGGCTTTCCTTGCCGACGACATGCTGGGAACCGGCGGAACCCTTTTAAAGGCCATGCAGTTCCTTAAAGAGCAGGGCGCCACAAAAGTAATCGCGGCAATTTCGCTTCCGTTCTTTACAGGAAACGCCATAGAGCTTTTTGACGAAGCCTACCACAAGGGACTTTTTTACCGCGTCATCGGAACCAACGCCGTTTACCACGAGGCCCTAAAGGACAAGGAATGGTACATCAACACCAACGTAAGCGGCTTGTTCGCCAACGTAATAACCCGCGTGCACCACAACCAGTCGTTGAGCGACCTTCTTGACAATAGAAATATTATAGAAAAACTCGTAAAGCAGGACGCAAGCGTAAGCGATGACGACGAACAATAGTTTGTCTAACGACGCTCTTGTCCTTGCGATTGACATAGGAACGACTTCCCTTAAGGCCGCCTTTATAAGCGGCGAAGGGGAAGTTTTTTCTTTTAAAAGAATCGAACTTTTGGGCGGTCAAAAAAACAAGGACGCGCTTTTGTGGGCCAAGGCCTTAAAAGAAATTCTTCCCGACCCCTTGGCAAAAAAATGCGGCGCGCTTTCAGTTTCAGGAAACGGGCCGACCCTTGCGGCCCAAGACGGAACAAGCCTTATGTGGCGAGACGATGTTCCTGACGGCGGCGATGGAGAAGGGGAAAGGCTTTTTGAAAAAATCGACATTCCTGAATCCCAAAGAGAAATTTACAGGCCGCGGCTTTTGGCCTTTAAGAGGGCTTTTCCCCGGCAATGGAAAGAAAGCGGCCGCCTGTGGACTTCCACCGGCTGGCTATGCAACTTTATAAAAAAGAACGCCGCCGCCCTTGGCCTTTCTTTGGACCTTCCTGTCATCGACTCAGGGCCGGACTTTATGGCGGCCTTGATTGGAACCGGAACTATTTTTCCTGGCCGCCTTTGCGACAGGGCTGGCTCCAGCGAAGGCTTGAACCTTTGCTCAAAAACTTTCGTCCAAATCCCAAATCTTAGAACAATGCCTTCTCCGAGAAAAGGATTGTGGAACATTTCTTGCCTTGTTCCAGATCCGGGAAAAAGCGACGGTGAAAAAAATCAAAATTGCCAAAAGGCTTTCTTGGCGCTAAAAGCGGCGGCGGCCGAAAACGCAGTGGACTTTCCTGACTGCATGGCCGTCACCGGCGGTCAGGCCTTGAACGAAAATTTATTGCAAAAAAAAGCGGACGCTTTGGGAATAAAAATAAATCTTTTTCAAATCGCCGACTCGGAGCTTTTGGGCGACGCGGCCGCCGCCTTTTTTAGGCTTGGAAAATATTGCAGCCTTGAGGAAGCCGTTCAAAAAATTGTCCGAGTTCAAAAAACATTTGTTCCCAAAAACGAAAATGAAAAAAACGCCCCTTCTTTTTCTTGCAAAAAGTTGGAAAACTCAAAGGAAGAAAAACTTCCTAAATTTTTCAACATTCCAAAAGAAATAAAGGGCCTTCTTTTTGACATTGACTCAACCCTTTACACAAATCAACAATACGCCTTTGAGCAAGTGGACTGCCAAGTGCGCCGCTTCGCCGCCTTGCGGGGCATTTCAAACGACTGCGCCAGAAAAATGGTGGCCGACTTTAGAAAAGAATACGCCCAAAAAAACGGCGGAAAAAAAGTTTCCCTTTCCAATGTTCTCTTGCATTTTGGAATCAGCATAGAGCGGAGCGTCCAATGGCGGCGGGAATTGATTGAGCCGGCCGACTTTTTGGGGGAGGACAAGGAATTGCGGGCGGCTCTTCTCGCGCTTTTAAAAAAATACAAGCTTTTGTGCGTCACCAACAATCCCCTTTTGCCGGCAAAAAAAACTTTGGCCGCCCTGGGCGTTGAAGACTTGTTTTCTGATGTGATAGGCCTTGACGAGCTGAACCTTTCCAAGCCCGCAAAGGAGCCTTTTGAGTTGGCCGCTAAAAGGGCCGGCCTTGAGCCTTGTCAAATTGTCAGCGTTGGCGACCGCTACGACTTGGACATAGCGCCCGCCTTGGAATTGGGCATGGGCGGCGTTTTGGTCGGCGGCGTGAAGGACGTCCGCGCCTTGCCAGGCCTCCTGTGAATATTTCTAAAAAAAATCAATTTTATTGATTTTTTTTAGAAATAACATTTCCGTTCCCTTTGTGGTTGGACGCCGTTGTGAGCGGCGTTTTGAAAAAAAATAATTTACAAAACAAGAATTGCGGCGCGATGGAGCGTAGAGGCCGGCTGCGACACTCATTTCGCGCCGCCGCGAAAGCGGCGCAATAAATAGGTTCGACGCGAAATGCGTGTAGCGAGCCGTGCGGAGCGCGTGAGCGCGACTGCAATGCCATATGAGGCCTCGTTTCCAAAGGAAACGAGAATGTCAGCGAGCGGCGCGGACGGACTCGGCAGCGACAGGAAGCCGCATTGATTTTTCTAATTGTTATGTTTTCTTGATATTTGCCGCTAATAACGACAGCCAACCGGCCCGCAGTTGAATTCTTTACTATAATTTGCTATAATTTGCCATTATGGTTTTAAAACTGATTTTTACCATCGCGCTCTTGGTGGCGGTGGCGATTTTCAGCGGCTTTAATTTGGACAACCGCTGCAACATTTGGCTTTTTGGAAAAGTTTTTGAAAACGCTCCCATCTTTATGACCATCTTGGTTTCTTTTGCCGCGGGAATTTTAGTAACCCTTCCGGCGGTTTTCTTCAAGAGGGAACGAAAGCTTACCCCGGAACAAGCGCGCGCCATGGCCGAGCGCCTTGAGCAAGAGCAAAAAAAGCAGTTGGACAAGCAATTGGCCCGCCAAAGAAAATTGGAGGAAGCCAAAGCCAAGGCCCAAAAGGTTTTTGAAAAAAAGCCGCCTTTGGACAAAAACGACAGTTCAAAAGACAGCCAGAGCGCGAAAGAGCCGGAAGCGGCCCAGGAACAAAAATGAAGCGTCTGGCCATTTGCGCCGCGCTGGCGGCATTCGCATTCGCATCCTTCGCCCAAAATTCCGCCAAGGAAATAAGCCAAAAGGCCTTGGATTATTCCAACGCCGGCGAATCCATCGACTACCTAAAAAGAATGATTCCCCAGCAAAAGGACGGGGCGCAAAAACGCGCGCTCTTGGCCTTTTTGGGAAGCCTGCAAGAACAGCTTGGCTCCTACAAGGACGCTTCCTCCTCTTACGCCCAGGCCGCGGGAATTTCGGCGCCCAACGCGGAGGGAATGCCCAAAAAGACAAGCCCCCAATTGGTCTTGGACGCGGTTCGCTGCGCGCTCTGCTCTGGAGACAGCGCCACGGCGGAAAGTTATTTAAATTCCGCGGTCAGAAATTCCCAGGACGAAACGATTCAAGCCCACATAAAATTGTATGAGGTTTGGAGTCGCCTTTGCAAAATTGAATCCAATTCAGAACTTGAAGAAAGCGTCGCGCTCCTTAACGCCTATTCCGACTTTCCTTCGATGAAGGCAGTCCAGCCTTCGGTATTGCTGACCCTTTGGTATGTCACAGGCCAAGAATCTTACGGCAAAAAATTGCGGGCCAATTTTCCCGCAAGCCCCGAAGCGGCCATTGTGGGGGGAAGCGTTCAAATGACGCCTGCTCCCTTTTGGTATTTTATGCCCAAAAAGGGAAGCGCGCTTGAGGCCGCCGCTGAAAACGCCGCCGAATCCCAAAGCGCCGAGCTTGAAAAATCCGATTCCGGCGAAAGCGAAGAAAGTTCCGAAAAAGTCCAAAAGCAGCAGCTTGGCCTTTTTAAAAGCCGGGACAACGCCAACGCTCTTTGCGAACGCCTTAAAGAAAAAGGCTTCAAGCCCTACATCACCCAAGAAACCCGGCCCAGCGGAACCACCTACTACATTGTGGTGGTTGACGAAAACGCCAAGGGCGACATTGGGGAGCAGCTTAGAAGCGCCGGCTTTGACTGCTATCCAATATTCTAAGATGTCCAGGGAAAGCCCGGACATGACGCGATAAATTGTCATTGCCGCGCTTGACGCGGCAATCTTTTAATAAAATTATTTATTGAGGTATAAATTATGAGCGAAAAACGCGATCCTTCCCTCTGCCACTGGGCCGACCAGATGGCCGACAAAATCATTTCAGAAAAAGGCGACCGGGACTCTTACACTTGCGCGTCAGGCATCACTCCCAGCGGCACAGTCCACTTGGGAAACTTCCGGGAAATAATCACTGTGGACTTGGTTGTTCGCGCGCTTCGCGACCGGGGCAAGAACGTCCGCTTCATTTACTCTTGGGACGACTACGACGTGTTCCGCAAGGTTCCCGCCAATATGCCCGATCCCGAAACGCTCGAAAAATATTTGCACTACCCGATTACGATGGTTCCCGACACCACGGGCCGAAACGAAAACTACGCGCGCCACCACGAGGTTGACATTGAAAGCCAGCTTCCCCGGGTAGGCATCGCCCCTGAATTTTTGTACCAAGCCAGCCGCTACCGCGCAAACCGCTACGCCGAGGGAATGAAAAAGGCGCTCCAGCAAAAAGAGCTTATCAAAGAATGCCTCAACGAGTACCGCGACGACGAGCACAAGATGAAAGCCGAGGACGTTTACTGGCCGGTCAGCATTTTCTGCGGAAAGTGCAACAAGGACACGACCACAATCACAGGCTACGACGGAGAATACGGCTTAAGCTACAAGTGCGAGTGCGGCTGCGAGGAAACCGTGGACATCAGAAAATTCCAAGGCGCCAAATTGGGCTGGCGGGTTGACTGGCCCATGCGCTGGAACGAAGAAAAGGTAGTCTTTGAGCCGGGCGGAAAAGACCACATAAGCCCCGGCGGAAGCTACGACACGGCAAAGTTGGTTTCCAAAAAAGTTTACGGCTGGGACGCGCCCATCACCATGCGCTACGACTTTGTGAACCTTAAGGGCGTTCCCGGAAAAATGTCTTCTTCAAAGGGAAAGGTAATAGCCCTGCCCGACGCGCTTGATGTTTACCAAGCGGAAGTCTTGCGCTACATCTTTGCAGGAACCCGGCCCAACACGGAATTTGCCATCAGCTTTGACCTTGACGTTCTTAAAGTTTACGAAGACTACGACAAAACGGAACGAATCGTTTACGGCGTTGACAAGGCCAAGAGCGAAGACCAGTTCAACAAAGAAAAGCGCATTTACGTTCTAAGCCAAATCGACGGAAAGATTCCCGACACCATGCCTTACCAAATCACCTTCCGCCTTTTGACAACCCTTTTGCAAACCTATTCAGGCGACATCGACGCTGTCATAAAATCCTTGGGCGACGTCAAGCCCGAGCAGGAGGAACGCCTTCGCCGCCGCGCCCAATGCGCTTGGTTCTGGATCCAGCATTCCGCTCCCGACTGCGCGCCGGACTTCTGCTTCGCTCTTAGAACGGACGGTTCAAAGCCCGACCTTTCGGAAGAACTTTTGACTGCCGTCCGCCGAGTGCGGGACGAAGTTGTTCCCAAGCTTGACAGCTTTACAATGGACAAGGAATGCCAGCAAGCCATTTACGACGTGGCCACCGAATTGGGCCTTGAAGCAAAGGCGCTGTTCACCGCGCTTTACCAAAGCCTTATCGCAAAAGACCAAGGGCCGCGCTTGGGCTCCTTCCTTCGCATCATCGGAAAGGAAAAACTTCAAAAGATTTTGGGCTCTTTATGATTGGATTTTATCTAAAGAAAAATTTTTGCGATGGTTGGGACAACATTCTATTTTTGATGGTTCCCAACATCATCGCCACATTATACGCGGCGCTGGCATTTTTTTTGCTGAGCGTCGTCTTCAACATGGACTCGCCTTTCGCGCTTCCCTTAAGCTGTCTAGCCTTTGTCCTTTTGCTGGCCTTGGGAATGGTTTTGGTCATGGCCAATTCCGAAAACGCCGCCGACATAGCCAACTTTGAGCAGCCTTCCTTTGGAGCCTACTTTAAGCAAATCCCAAAAGTTTTTGCCGACGGTTTCCGCTACGGCGCTCTTTTGGGCGCCCTGGCTGTGGCGGCCTTTATCGGAGTTCCGGTTTATTTTTCCGCCGGCGGAATTTTAGGATACGCGCTTTGCTTCGCGCTCATAGCCTTTGAGCTTGTGTTCGCCTTTTCATTGCAGTGGTTCATTCCGTTGCGAGCGTTGTTAAAAAAGCCTTTTGGACAAACGATAAAAAAATGCTTTGTGATTTTTTTTGACAACACAGGCTTCAGCGTCTTTGTCTATTTTTTCAACGCCTTTTTGCTCTTGCTTTCGTTCTTGATTTTTTGCTTGGTTCCAGGCCCTGCGGGACTTGTTCTTAGCGGCGTGAACGCGCTCCGCCTTCGTCTCTACAAATACGACTGGCTTGACGCCCACCCGGAAAACAAAAGCTTCAAGCTGCGAAAAAAAATCCCCTGGGCGGCCTTGGTCAAAGAAGACGAAGAAAACCTTGGCCCAAGAAATTTCAAGTCCTTCTTCATGCCCTGGAAAAACGACAACTAACTTCTTTTATTTATACGAAAGAAGCTTGTCGTATTGCGCTTTCATTTGGCCATACAAGGGCATGTAGTCCATGTCGGTTCTGGCGCGCAAGAATTCCGTCATTTGGCTTATGGGCTCGTAAATGGGAGTAAGGCCCAAATTGGCCAAAACTCCTTTTAGGACATGGGTGGTTTCAAAAGCCGCGTCGTAATCCTTGGCCTCAAGAAGTCCCTTTAATTTTTCAAAGCGCTCGTCGGAAAGGCAGATGTTCAGCATCTTATAATAGAAATCTTCTTTCTTTAGGCAACGGGCAAGGCCCGCGTCAACGTCCGCTCCAAATTCTCTCAAAACATTCAAGTCAATCATGCCTTCATTCTAAATCATATTCAACAAAAAGTCATCACAAAAGATTGAAAAAAATGGAATTTTGCGCTAACTTGAATTTGGAGATTTTCCATGAAAAAGATTATGATTGTTGACGACGAGCAAGTTTCCTTGATGATGACGGAACACATACTTGCCACCGCTTACCAAACAGTTTGCGCCTCCAACGGAAACGAGGCCATAGAACTTTTTCACAAAGAAACGCCCGACATGGTTCTCTCCGACTTGCGCATGCCGGGAATGACCGGCTACGAACTTCAGCAAAAATTGCAAAAAGAATTCAACGAGCAAATTCCTTTTATGTTCATGACCGCCGACCAAGACGACGCCACAGAAAGCAAGGTTTTTGAAAACGGCGCCATGGACTTTATAAAAAAACCTTTTAGGGCGGATGTCCTTTTGCGCCGCGTGGGAAACATTCTGCAAACGGTGGAAAAAATTCAAGGCCTAAAAAAAGCCGCCGTCCTTGACCCGATGACCGGCCTTTTGAACAAAGCTTCGTCCCAGGAAGAAATCTCCGCCCTATGCAAAAGCGCGCAAGGCGTCTTGATGATGATTGACCTTGACAGCTTTAAGCTTGTGAACGACATTTACGGCCATTCCATGGGCGACAAAATTTTGGCGCGCTTTTCCGAAATCCTAAAGGCCGTTGTCCGCCCCATAGACTTGGTGGGCCGTCTTGGAGGCGACGAGTTCATCGCCTTTTGCCAAAACGTCACGGAAGAAATTGTAGTTGAAAAAAAATCCCGCTTCATTAACAAATACATTTTGGAAGCGGCCAAGGAGCTTATGGGCGAAGACTTCCAGATTCCTTTGGGAACTTCAATCGGCTGCGTCTTTGTTCCAAACGAAGGAACGGACTTTGACCGCCTTTTTAAAAAAGCGGACAAGGCGCTTTACGATGTCAAGAAAAACGGAAAGCACGGCTTTAAGTTTTTTAAGGAAAAAGATTCTGAAAGAAAAAACGATGAGACAAGCGCCTCGGATCTTGCCAACGCCATGCAAATCTTAAGCGAGCGAACTCCTCCCCGGGGAGCGCTTGTTCTTCCCTTTGAGCAGTTTAAAACTGTGTTCCAGTTTTTAAAGCGCCTTGTGTCCAACTACCAACGGGAAATTTGGGCGGTCTTGTTTTCAATTTCCGAAACGGAGCGCTCGGCGATTCCAATCGAGGACGCGGCGGAACAACTTTTGGACGCAATAAAAAGTTCTTTGAGGCAAAGCGACGTGGTTTCCCAAAACGCCAAAAACCAGTTCATGGTTCTACTGCAAGAAGTGGAATCGTCAAACATTGAAATTGTCATAAACCGCATCATGGAAAAATGGGAAGCCGCCGACGCTTCCGTCATGTTCACAGTCAAGAGCGAACTTGACGCCATCAAGCGCGCTTGAACAAACACGGGCGGCTATTGACACAACTTTCCGTTTTTAATATAATCAGACTTCATTTATTTTTTTGAGTGAGCGCGCAAGGCCATTTTGAGTGAAAGAGGAACAAGGTATCTTTTCCCTACGGTGGCGAATCGCGCCATGGGGACATTATGGAAGACTCTATCACTTTTGAAGACCTCGGTCTTGACGAGCAAATTCTTGCCGCGGTGGCGCGCAAGGGTTTTGAAACACCATCACCAATCCAAGTTCTAGCGATTCCTCGTTTGTTGAACGGCGACGCCAATGTCATCGCCCGAGCCAGAACGGGAACCGGAAAGACGGCGGCCTTTGGCTTGCCCTTGATTCAGCGCTTGCGGGGAGAAAGCGACCACGTCCGCGCCTTGATTCTTGAGCCAACCCGCGAGCTTGCCGTTCAAACTTGTCGGGAAATGGACTCCTTCAGCGACAACGGAAAGCCCACCAACTGCGTGGTTTACGGCGGCGCCAGCATCGTGGAGCAAATGAAGGCGCTTAAAAAAGGCGCGGACATCGTTACAGGAACTCCCGGCCGCGTCCAAGACTTGATTGAGCGAAAAAAGCTTGACATTTCAAAAATCGAATATTTCATTCTTGACGAAGGCGACGAAATGTTGGACATGGGCTTCATCGAAGACATTGAAAACATTTTTGCCAGCGCCAACCCGGATTCCCGCATTTTGCTTTTCAGCGCCACAATGCCCGCGCCGATTTTAAAGATTGCCCAAAAGTTCATGGGTGAATACGAAATCGTAGAAGAGGAAGGAATTGTAGAAGAAGCGCTTTTGATTGACCAAAAGTATTGGGTCTTGCGGGAAGGCGACAAGGTTGAGGCTTTGGTTCGCTTGATTGACTCCAACCCGGACTTTTACGGTCTTGTGTTCACCCAGACAAAAAGCGACGCCGACATGGTCAGCCGCCGCCTTGACGAAAAGGGCTACGAAGCCGCCGCCTTGCACGGAGACATTCCCCAAGGCCAGCGGGAAAAAATCCTTGCCAGATTCCGGGCAAAGAAAACAAGAATCCTTGTGGCCACTGACGTGGCGGCGCGCGGAATAGACATAACGGGCTTGAGCCATGTCGTCAACTATTCCCTTCCCTTTGACGCTTCCACCTACGTTCACAGAATCGGAAGAACGGGCCGCGCTGGAACCAGCGGAGTCGCCATCACTTTTGTCAGCCCCAACGAGCGGAGAAAGTTGAACTTTATGAAGGCGCGGGTGGCCAAGGCCAGCAAGGGCGACTTGAACGAAGGCGAAGTTCCTTCAATAGATTCAGTTTTGGAAATAAAAAGAAACGCGCTCTTTGAAAGCCTTAAAAATTCTTTGCAAAAAGAAGAAGGCCACAAAAGCGAAGCCTTTGAACAAATGGCCGAAGAGCTTTGCCAAGAAAAAGACGCCAAGGAAGTTTTGGCTTCCGTCCTTTCTTCGTTCTACGGCGAGACCCTTGACAAAAGCCGCTACGATGAAATTCGCGCGGTGGCCGCCGAAAAAGGCGGACGGGAAGGCCGAGGCAGAGGCCGCTTTGACGACGCGCCCCGGGAAGACCAAACAAGATTGTATATTCAGCTTGGAAAACGGGACGGCTACAACGCCCGGGAAATCGCCGACTGGTTCAGCGACATTCTTCACATTCCAGGAAAGAAAGTTGACCGCATAGACGTGACCACAAGCTTCAGCTTGGTAAGCCTTCCAAAGGAAGACGCGGCCAGACTTCTTGACATGGCCGGACGGGACAACAGCATTCCCCACATTCATGTTGACACAAAATCCGGCTCTGGCCGAGGCGGACGCAGGGGCGGACGAGGAGACTTTGACGACGACAGAGGCGGCCGTGGATTTGGAAGAAAGCGGGACAGAGCCTTTGGCCGCGACCGCGACTTCAAACGGGGTGAAAGCGACGGCTTTAAAAAATCAAGGGGCCGCGTTAATCCCCACACGGCCACAGAGCGAAGCGGCTCAAGCTCATCCTACTTTAAGAGCAAGAAAGCCAAAGAGTTCTAAAAAAAGGGCTGCCCTGAGATTTATGGGCAGCCTTTTTTTTACTTGCTTGTTTTTTTGCCTTTGGAAGAGGCCGCCTTTTTTGCGGGAGCCTTTTTGACGGCGGCTGCTTTTTTTGCGCCGCTCTTTTTTTCAGCCCCGCTTGTTTTTTTTACGGCCGCTTTTTTTTCGGCGTCCGCTTTTGGGCTTGAAGGCTTGTCGCTTGGAAGAAGCCTTTCGTCCAAGCGGTCGGCGGCGCTCCGCTCTTTTTGGGCCGCGGCAACATCAGACTTTAGGACAACGCCCATGGGGTCGTAGTAAAGATGGACTTCCCGGGGATCAAGGGCCGCCCGTCCGCCCAAAATCATTTTTTTAATCAAGCGCTCCAAATAGCGGTTGGTCTTGTGAAATCCTTTTTTTCCGTCGCAAAAAGCGGCGCGAGCCAAGGCGTTCCTAAAGTAAATGGGGCTTTGCGCCAAAACATCGTTGTTCAAGGGCAAGCCTCTAAAGCTAAGATACTTTATGAAGAAAACGGCGATTGTGCGGGTGTTGCAATTTTCAAAGGGATGCAAGGCCCAAAGCGCGCTGATGAAGGAGGCGCAATGCTTTACCACCGCCTTTGAATCCAAGCCTTCAAAGTCGAACAAAGTTTCGGCTTCAAAAAGTTTGTTCAGCTGCGTTTGAATTTTATTGGCCTTGGGATAGACAAGGGAAAGGCCGTCAAGGGCCCATTCTTTTTTTGAAAGGTTTGACGTTCTAAGCAGTTCAGGATTTTGAACAAGGCCCAAAAAAAGCGCCTTGCGGATTTGAACCAATTCAAATTGAGAAATGCTGAATTGGTTTTGCATAATGTTCACAAACATGCGGACGGCCACAATGTCCGCCTCGTTCTTAAGGTTTTCGCATTCGTCAAGAAGCGCTTCGTCGGCAAGCGAGCCTTCGATGTTTTGCTTGGCAATTTCAATCGCCTTGGCGGAAGGCTTTAGCGCGTCAACGGCTTGAAGCGCCATTACAGTTTTCCAAATCAATAACTTTTCTTTAGCGTCCATTTTTCCATTCTAGCGCGCTTTTTAAAAATAATCAAAGGTTTTCGCGCGCTTTTGCAAATCAGTCAAAATTAAAAGCCGCGACAAGGCGGACAAAAAACGAAGCGCTTTTGTCATTGATGTCGTCGGCAAAGTTGGAAAACTTTAGCTTTGAGGACTCGCCTCTAACGCCGGCTTCAATTCCCGGCCTAAAAAAATTCAAGCCAAAATTAAAGGCGGCTTCCAGTCCGGCCTCAGCAAAAGCCTGCATGATTCTTTCGCTTCCAAACGAAAAGGCAATTCCTCCGCCAACCTTTGGACTTACGCAAAAAAGGTCAAAGTTAAATGGAAGCCTGAAAAAAACTTCAGGTCCAAAAGCCGTGTAGTTGTTGCCGCCAATCTTGTTTGAGCGGACGGTTCCTCCCACTCCAAAAAGGCCCAGCCTTCCAGGAAAAACTTGAAATGTCATGTCAAAGCCGGCCTTTGACTCCAAGCCCTTGGCGTCGTGTCCAAGAGGAATCATAAGCCCTGGATTTACGGAAAGCAAATAAGGGCTTTCAATTCCCAAGAATGAAACCTTTGAAGACGCTTTTTCGCCGGCTGATTTTTTTGAGCCGCCTTTTTCGGAAGAACTTTTTTCCTTTTGGCTCTTGCTCTTTTTTCCGTCGTTTTCTTCCGTTGAAGAAAGTCGCCAAAGACCGCTTTCTTTTGTCCAAACAAAAGAGGCCATTTTTTCGTCAAGGCCGTTCTTGTCCGAAAGTTCGTTGAACAAATAATAGGCGCAGGAGCAGCGCAAGCCTTCCACCGGATTTCCGGCAAATTCGGCGGCGATGCGATTTTTAACGTTTGAAGGCGCGTGTCCGATGGCGCTCACAAATTTTTCCTTTCCTTCAGAAGCGGCCATCTTATACGAAATGAATTTTACAATTGAAGTCCAATCGCTGGAAGAATCAGTCAAGAGCGCCTTGAATTTTTCGGAACGCGCTTTTTTGGCGGCCTCATCGTCAGCCGCCAACTTGGATTTTTCTATCATGCTCAAAACAAGGCGCGCGGGAATGGCGAAATTTGTAGACTCCCGGCCAACCGCCTTCCAAGAATTTACGCCCACAACTTCGTAGCCGGCCGCAGCCTGCCTGGAGGCCGTCAACAAGGGTCCGCCGGAATTTCCAGCGTCAATTTGCGCGGAATGCTGTATTACAGTTGATATGGAAGGATCAAGCAAGTCCTTGATTCTGGCGGCCGAATTGCTTATGTTTCCTTTTCCAAACTGCCAAACAGGCTCCGCTCCAAGGCCGGGAAAGCCGGCGGAAAAAACGTCTTGGCCGTCATAAACTTTTGAGGAAGAAATTTGAAGGCCCTTTTTGAAGGGATTTTTTCCTCCGTCAAATTTTAAGATGGCAAGGTCAATGTCGTCGTCCGTAATCAAAACCGAAAGATTGTCGTATTTTACCACCGAGCCGTCGTCGTCCTCAAATTCAATGGACGCGCTTTGGGCCTGGCTGACCACATGGCGGTTTGTGACCACATAATTGGCGCCGCTTGCGTCAACGTAAACAAAGCCCGAGCCAAAGCCGCCGGACAAGTAGCCTTCAACATATTCGGCATAGGAAGCATATCCCCGTTTTTTTAAATCGTCCCTCAAGCCTTCAAGAAACTCTTTGCTTTCGGGAAAAATATTCTGCCGAACAACTCCGACATAATTTTTTACCTGCGCCCACAAAAGGCTTCCTGCCAAAAACGCCGCAAAAACCATAAAAAACTTTTTCATGTCAATCTTCCTTTTTTTGACAAATTAGCGCATGCGCCGCTTTTGTTCAAGCGAAAAAACGGCGTGACAATCAAGTATTTTTCAGCGCAAAAAAACTTGCCAATTCCAAATTTCTCTGTTAGAATATTGTGGGCAACCTCTAAAAAAATAGGGAATCTCTAAAAATTGCAATTTTTAGAGATAACTTTGAAAATGCGATGTTT
>CALDIB010000069.1 GCA_937902125.1 uncultured Treponema sp. | reverse complement strand
TGCGCCGCCGCCTGTTGAGACATGGCTCATTTTGTCTGCAAGGTGGAATTTGTTCACAGCCGCGACTGAGTCTCCGCCACCAACGACAGTCATCGCGCCGCGACCAGTTGCCTCTGCGACGAGATTTGCGACAGTCTCAGTTCCCTTTGCGAACGCATCGAACTCGAAAACGCCGACCGGTCCGTTCCAAACGACAGATTTTGCCGTAGAAAGAACTTCTTTGTATGCCTCAATCGTTTTTGGACCGACATCCATTGCCATGAGATTGTCAGGAATATCAACGCCGTCAACTGCGACAGGAGTAGCCGCCGCGTCGAATTTGTCTGCCGCAACATGGTCAACAGGAAGAACGATTTTAACGCCTTTCGCCTGTGCATCTGCGAGCAATTTCTTTGCCGTGTCGATGAAGTCATCTTCAACAAGAGAGATACCGACTTTGTGTCCCTGAGCTTTCAAGAATGTGTAAGCCATGCCGCCGCCGATAACGAGGGCAGAAGCGTTCTTCAAAAGTGATTCCAAAACAGCGATTTTTGAAGAAACTTTCGCGCCACCAATGATAGCGACCTGCGGTTTTGGTGGATTTTCGACCATCGGCTGAATGTATTTGACTTCTTTTTCCATAAGGAAGCCGCCGACAGACGGAACGCCCATGAATTTTGAGATTGAGGCAGTAGAAGCCTGGTCTCGGTGAGCCGTACCGAAGGCATCGTTTACGAAAATGTCGCCGTAAGAAGCGAGTTCCTTTGCCATAACATCGCGCTCAGCTGAGTCTTTGGAAGTCTCTTCTTTGTGGAAGCGGACATTCTCAAGCATTGCGACTGCCCCCTCTGGCAAAGCATCGATTGCGGCTTTCTGACCGAGAGCGTCTGGCAAGAAAGTAACATCCTTTCCGAGTTTTTTTGCGAAATAGTCAACGACTGGCTTCATGCGATTTTTTCCGTTGATGAATTTCTCCGCATCTTCGCTCGTCCAAGTTTTACCAGCCTTCTCTGCCTTTTCCTGCGCTTTTTTGACATCTTTTTTAGGGTCGCCCAAGTGGCTCATCAAAACAAGTGAGCGCGGTTTCTGCTCCAAAATGTACTGAATCGTGGGGAGAGCCGCCATAATTCGAGTGTCGTCCTGAACAACGCCGTCCTTCATGGGAACGTTAAAATCAACGCGCATTACGACGCGCTTTCCTTTAAGGTCAACGTCTTTGACTGTCTTAATCATTTGGAACTCCTTGAAAATTTGAGAAATTTATGGACAACATTATAATTCATTTTTGCGAATCTTTCAACTGAATTCGCCTTTTTTTCTTGACATCACGCCTATCTGTGGTAAAATTATAACATAAGGGCATCTCGAAAAACTCGTTTTAGATAATTTTTTCGAGATGCCGTCGAGTTCTAAGTCGTTGAAATACAACGACTTAGAACATCGCATTTTCAGAGTTGCCTCTAAAAATTGCAATTTTTAGAGGTTCCCATAAATTAATAAAGTGGAACGACATCATGCTGATTTACTTTTTGGGAAAGGTTCAGGCAAACGAATTTGAGGGCAACGACGACTTTTGTTTTTTTGAAAAAATCGGAAGTTTCGCAAAAGCCTTGAAGTTTAGAAGGCCGGAACTTATTTTTGCCGGCAAGGAATTTGCCAATTCCAGCTTTGACCTGAAAAATTTTTTATGCGAGCAAAAAGTCGGAAGCCCCCTTTTGTTCCTAGGCAAAGACGCCTTTTCATGCCGCGACAAAGAAGCCTTTTTGTATAAAATAAAATCCCGCTGCAAAATTCCGCAAAAACTTTTTGAGCTTTTAAAATGCCTTTACAATTCGCAAAAAGCCCAAAGCTTGGAGCAAATAAAAAGCGGTCTTTGCGCCCTGGGAATGGACTTGACCGACAACAACGCCTGCGTTTCCTTGTCGCGGCTAAAAAAGCTTTTGCGCTCCCAAGATGAATTTAACATAGACTTGGTAAAAGAAGAGGCCGGTTACAGGCTGGTGTTTTTTTAGAAACGCCCCGCCGCCTAAAAATGTCCGGGCGCAGCTTTTGCAAATCCCAATGACCAAAAGCGACAAGCCTAAAATCACTTTATCAACTTGTCCAAATCCGAATTCAGCTTCAAGTAATTTTGGTTTGTCGGATTGAGCGCGATTACTTGGCGCAAGTAATATTGGGCCTTTCTGTAATCCTGCTTTCCAAAATAAATTCTATACATTCTAAAAAGCGCGTCTGAATTGCGAGGGTTGGCTATTACGGCAGAACGCAAGTCGGAAAGTTGCGCCGCCTCGTCAGAAGCCAAGAAAGAGCGTTGGTAAAGAAAGAAACTTTTCATCGACGACGACGCGCTGTTTATCGACGAATTGATGAAGCGGGAGGCTTGGGCCGCCCTGCCCGTCCGAACCATGCTTTCCACATAAAGTTGGACGGCCTTTTCGTTGCTAGAAGACTTATTGTAGAGAGCGGACGCGTTTTCCCAAGCCTCCGCGTAGTAGCCCAACGCGAGGCAAATTCTTGTGTGAGAGCAAATCGCGTCAATCGAAGGTGTTGAGGCCGCCATTATCTTTTTGCTTGAAGCGTAAGCCTCGCTCCACTTGCCGTCCTGCGCCAATGTTTGAATCAAAAACGAAAGCGCCTGCTGGTTGTCAGGCTCCATGGCCAGCGCTTGGTTGGCCAACTCCGAGCCGCTTTTTTTTCCCACAGGCATTCCTGTTTCGCCAGCCAATTCCGCGGCGGCCAAAATTACGTCAAGGTCGTTTGGATACAATGAAAGAGCTTTTTCAACTGTTGAAACGGCCAAAGAAGAATTTTTGTTCCAATCCTTTTGAACCCGGGAGCGCAAAAGCAAGTAATCCTTGGAACTGGAATTGAGCTTGGAGTAAACGTCCAAAAGCGAAGTGGCCTTTAGATATTCGCCGGTGGCCGCAAAGATTTTGGCCCTAAAAAGAACCATTTCCAAGTCTGACGGATTCTGCTGAAGCGCCATCAGCGCGTATCTTTCGGCGGAGACATAGTCTCCGCTTGAGAACGAGTTGCGGGAAAGAAGCTTGAGCAAGTCTATGCTTGACGGGTAAAGGACAATCAAATTGTCCGTCACCATTTTGCTTTCTTCATAACGGCCAAGCGAATTCAAGCAGCTGGCCAAAAGGTAATGGATTTCAAAGGCCTTGCTTTCTTGAGCGGCTATTCTAAGGCAGTCCACAGCCTCAGCGTTTCTGGAAGACTTTGAGTAAAGCAAGGCCAAAAGGTAGTTTGCAAACACGCTCTTTGGCATTTCTTGGAGCGCGGCCTTCAAGCCGCTTTCGGCTTCAGGGTAATACTCTCGGTTTGTGACAGGACTTTTCAGCACAAGGGACGGAAGCGCGTTGGCAAAAAAATCAGAGTTTCCTGTGCTGGTGTCGTAGATTCCGTTCTTTGCGGACTCAATCGCGCCGGTGTAAATGTTGCGGGCCGGAACCGACGGAGCCTCAAGGCTAAGGTTTTGAACTTGGCTTGGCCAAACGATTTTCAAGGCTTCGACAATTATAAAGACCAAAACCCGCTCGTTTTCCTGATAATCCACCGCGGCCTTTTTTACGCTTTCGTAAGCCGCAAGAAGGGATTCCGCCGAGCCGTTTTTGACTTGCTCCAAAACGCTTTTTGAAATCCCTGAAAAATATCCCGGCGCGTCGCTTCTTTCGCGGTCAACGCTTATGGCCGTGACCTCGCCGGAAATTTCTTCCTCCGACAAATCGGAACGATTTTTTTTGGACTTGCTTTTTTTGTCGTTTTTTTTGGAAGCCTTTGCCAAAAGAATTTGAGCGCCGGAATCTTGACCGGGATAATAGTCGGCCGCAAAAAGAGGGCTGGAGAAAGCTAATAAGGGAAGCAAGAGGCAAAGAAGCTTTTTTTGCATCTAAAAATCTTCCTCCGAGAACAAAAGGCCTTCGTCCTCATCGTCTTGAATCGTTAAAAATTTTCCGTTCGACTTTTGGCGGACATAGTATATGACAATCAAAGAGATTCCACACGCAATCAAGAAAAACGGCATGAAATAGAAGAAAAAAACCCTCATCGGCATTTTTATGATTTTAAAAGTGAAGAGCAAAAAGAAGGCTCCCAAAACGGTAAGCGCCGCCGACGGAATCACATAGGCCGTCCTAAATTTTTTGTAGTGGAAGCGGCCCACGGGAAGCAGCGTCACGCCAAAAAACATGACGACAATGGGCCAATACTGCTTGAAGCGCACAATGCCAAAACGCGCGTTCAAAATCAAAAAGGCCAAAGAAAGAAGGCAAAGATTTGTAAAAACATAAAAAACAACGGCGTTTTGGGCCAAAATGGAAACATACACCAAGGCCGCGGTAACCAATACCAGAGCGCAATTTAGGACAAAATGATAGGATTCAATTTCCATCAACGGAGGCAAAAAGGCCATGGCGACGCCGACCAAAAAGAGGAGCAAACCAAGCGCCAACAAGATGTTTTGAATTTTTTTATTGTCTTTAGCCATAACTTATAGTATAACATAAAAGCGCCCCGCGTGGCAACACGCCGCGCCTTTTTGCCTTTTAGTCCGTTGAAACAATTGCAAAAAGGCGCTAAAATATTTGTTCAAATGAGCTTGAAAACAATGTCAAAAGCGGCCGCCTTTCTTTGCCTTGGGGCGCTTCTTTTTTCATGCGGGAGCCAAAATTCCGCCAAGGCAAAGCGGGACAAGCAAACCCAATTGGAATTGGAAAGCCTTTTGCAGGCGCCTTCGATTTCCGGCGAAAGCCGATACGCCATAATAAACAGAATCTCCACAAAGTGGCTGGCCGACCAAAAATACGACGACTTGATTCTATACCTTACGGACTATGTTGAAAGAAACCCGGAGGACAAGTACAACGCCTATTGGCTTTTGATGACCGCCTACGCTTACGTTCAGCTTAGGCAGGAAAAAATCGCCGAATATTATTTTGAGCGCATCATAAAAAATTATCAGGACCTAAGGGTAAAAGGCCAGTCGGTTCACTTTTTGTGCCTTGAGCGCCTGATTCAAATTTCAACAAACCACGAAAAGCGGGTTCAATACTTCAACACGCTTATAAACCGATTTCCATCAAACATAAGCATAACCGAAATGTACGTCCGCCTCGCGCGGGAATACGAGCAAATCGGCGAATGGACAAGGGCTCTAAAAACCTACACGATGTTTTTGGAGCAGCCCGACGCAAGCTCCATTCAAATAACGGACATGCACGACATTTACAACTACGCGCGAAACTTGATTGACTTTAACAACTCGCCAAAAAACTGGACTTTCAAAAGCCTTGACGAATTGGCTTCCGCGGTAAAAACCGCCCTTATCCGCTACCAACCAAGAAAGCTTGACGAATACAGGTCAAAAGTCAACTTTTTCACAGTTTCTTGGAGACAGGACGACAGCGTTCCAACCGGCTCGGTGGACTTTTCAATGCGCAACTACATGCACGGAAACAGAATAACCGTAACGGAGGAACTGATTCCAGGACCTACCATTAACGAAGCTTACTTAAAAAGCAAGGGCTGGACTTTGTCCGTGCCGACTTGGTATTTTTATTTTAGGAAAGTGAACTATCCGGCAAATCCGGACATTCACGGAACGTGGGAATGGGCAGGAATTTACATTGGCGAAATGATGTAAGGCGCTTTTTTTTAGCGCTCTTGCTTTTTTCCGCGGCGGCAATTTCATTTCCGCAAAGCGAATTCGCTCCTGAAGATTTTTTTTCACAATGCGGCGGACAAGGATTCCGCTTTGAAATTGATTTGCCGGGCTCCGACCGCGAGGAAGTGGAGCCTTTTCGCCGCCGCTGGCTTTCGGCTTGGGGCCGCGCCGAGTTGAGTCAAATTTTGGAAAACGGAAGCCAATACAGGCATTACATAAAGCGGCGGCTGCTGGAGGAAAAAATGCCCTCCTGCATTGAATACATTCCTGTAATCGAATCCAGCTACAAGCCTCTGGCAAAACCCGCCAGCGGAAAGTCCGTCGGCCTTTGGCAATTCATGGAAAACAGCATTGAAAACTACTTGAAAAAAACAAAATGGATTGACGAGCGGCGGGATCCATGGAAATCCACTGACGCGGCGCTGGCAAAACTTTCGGCAAACTACAGGCAGTTTGGAGACTGGCTTTTGGCCATTGCCGCCTACAATTGCGGAGCGGGCGCCGTTAAAAGGGCCCTTGCAAAAAGTCGCGAAAAAACTTTTTGGGCTTTAGCAAAAAACAAGCTTATTCCCGACCACGCCATCGCCTACGTTCCAAATCTTTTGGCGGTCAGCGACATAGCGGAAAACTCGTCTTGGTACAACGTAGACTTGCCAAAAGCCTTTTACGACTCGACAATTTATTCCCCGTTGGACGATTTTGACTACATTCAAACCCGTTCGCAAATCAGCTTGAAGGCTCTTGCCAACGAACTTAGAATCGACGAAAAAATCCTGTTGGCCTTGAATCCAGCCCTTGTTTACGAAGAAACGCCGCCGTCGGAAGCCTACGACTTGCGCGTTCCCCACGGAATGAAGGCCGCCGCGGAAGACGCCATTTTTGATATTATGTTGAAGGCCGATTATGCCGATAACAAGTAAGATGAAAAAAAACGCATTTTTGCTGGCGGGCGCGCTTTTTGCATGCGCGGCTTTTGCCCAAACAAAAAAAGACGACTCGTCCCTTCCCCTGGCCTCAAGAAGCAAGGTGAATTGGGTTGACAAAACATTCACTTCAAACACAACCCTTGATGTTGACAAGGCCGAGATTCCCATGCCCAGCGGAAAAAATTCCGCGGTGAACGCGATAACAAGCCGCTTGCCAAATCTAATCAAGGACCCGCTTTTGACGATTTTCGTTGACTCAAGCAAGAGCTTGGGAGACTGCATTTTGGAAAGAAGAATTTCCCTTCAGCAAATCACGGAAATAATCGAGTCTGGAAACAAAACCCTAGGCTACTTTGAAAACAAGACTTTTCTTTTTAAAATGGATCATAAGCTGAACTTGAGCGAAATAGGCAGCCTTTTTGTCCGTCATCAGTCTCCCTACGCTCCAAGAAAAAGCATAGAAAGGGTTTCTTCCCGAGCTTACACAGGAATCATAATTGACGCAAGAGGAAAGCTTCCTGTCCACGGAGAGTTTGTGGAAAGCCAAGCCTATCCATGCCTTTTTCCTCGCGTCTGGAACCAAAAAATGGACATTGTTTACGAGCGCAACATGATGGAAAGCGCCTTGGCCAAGGACAGCGGAATTTGCGGATACGATTGGAGCGACGACGAAAGGCGCTACAGGCAGCGCGTAGGAGCGGATCCCATTCACATAGCGGCCAAGCAAATTTTTGGACACAACAGAACCGACCTTGTAATCAGCGACGAAGACGCGCTGCGGATTTTTTCAGTCCCTCAAAATGTGGACCTTTTAAAGAACGGAAAAATAGTCTTGCTTTTGGACAAAGACGTTTTGGTTCGCGACGTGGCCGCGCCGCTTAAAGACGACGCTTATTACGCCGCCTATAGAACCGTAAAGCAATATCCCCTTAAAAAGCCCGGCGCCGACTCAATTGAAGACAGTCCTGACACAGGAATCCGCCTTATTTACAACTTAAAGTTCATAGCCGACAGTCCAGAACTTTTGCCGGAAGAGCTGCCCCGCATCGCTGAATTGGCGGAAATGCTCAAGGCCGCGCTTGAACAAGACTCGTTCACAATTTTTGTGGCGGGCCACACCGCGGACATCGGCCAGCCCGAAAACCAAATGAGGCTTTCAATCGACAGAACGCAAACAATCATCTCGCTTCTTATCGAGCAAGGCATCGACAAAAACTTGTTCAGCTACAGGGGCTACGGAGAAACCCAGCCAGTTGGCGACAACCGCACAAAAGAAGGAAGGGCGGAAAACCGCCGGGTTGAAATAACCTTGCGGCCTCGCCAAACATACATTCAGCGCGGCTGGTAAAAAAACAGCCTTACAGCAAGTCCAAAAAATCCGGCGGAAGAGGAGCCTCAATTTTTAGGCTTTCTCCGCTTATGGGATGAAAAAGCTCCAGCGTCTTTGAATGCAAAAAAATCCGCTCGGCCTCTTTTCCGCCATAAAGTCCGTCGCCTAAAATGGGAAGCGCGGACTGGCTTAAATGGACTCGGATTTGGTGGGTTCGGCCGGTCAAAAGTTCGGCGGCGACAAAAACAAGGCCGTCCTTCAATTCCAAAATTTCAAAGTCAGTCCTTGCGTATTTTCCGCCCTTTTCTTTTGGAAGCGGCCCCCATTTCGCGGCCTCGCTCTTTGGCGAAACGCGGCCAAGATAATTTTGAACGGAAAAACGAAATCCCTTTTCATAATTTTTGTTCAAAGCCTTTGGACAAGGGGCGCAAATGGCCGCGTAATTTTTTTTGGCGCCTCGAACAAGGCCTTGGCCGCCGCCTTCTTCCACTCCAGAAGAGTCAAAGGCCTTAAAGAGAGCGGCGTTGGCAGCCCTTTGCTTTGAAAACAAAATCGCTCCGCTTGTGTCCCGGTCAAGGCGGTGGACAATTCCGCAATAAGGCGGATTTTTTTCAAGGCCGATTTTTTTATGCAAATAGCGGACGACGGCCGCGCGCAAATTGTCCCGGTCGTGAACAAAGGTCGTTTCCGTGGGAAAATGGGGCGGCTTGTTCACAACCACAATCCATTCGTCTTCATACAAAACGCGGGAAGAGTCAAGCTCAAATTTTATGTCGCCGTTTTGCTTTTGGTAAAAAAATTTTTCTTGATCAAAAAAAACTTTGACCCGCGCGTTTTTTTTAAGCGCAAAAGAAGGATTTTGGCAGACAAAAAAATCGCCGCCCTTGCCTGTTCCGCTTTGGACAAAAACGTTTTTGCTGAAAATCAAGCGGCGGATTTTTGAATTGCTGGCCTCTCCGTTTTCCAAAACTTTTGGAAGCGCATGCCGCAAAAACTCGTTCAGGCCAAGAGGCTTTTCAACGTCAAAAAGAAATTCTTTTTTCATCACAAAAACTTATAGTCCGGCTGTCCGTCGGAAACATAGACTTTAACGCGGCATTCTTCCATGCAAACGTTTTCCGCGAACAAGGGCAAGTCAAGGGAGGCCGGGCTTAACAAATCGTCGGGGCTAAAGTTGAGTTTCAACTCGCTTTCTTCCCCCTCCCCTTCCAAGCGGGAAAAGGCTCCGTTTACTTTCACCAAGTCGCTGGCCAAAGGAATCAAATGCTCAAGGCGCTTTTCGGAATACTTTTCTTCCAAAAAAAGAATTTGCATTTTTTCAATTTCTTTTTGCGAAAAATCCTCAGGCAGCCGGCCGCTTTCAAAGCCGCAATTTCCGCACCTTTGCCATTCGGCAAAATCAGAAAAGAATTTTGACGGAGGAATTTTTAAGGGCTTTAAAACTGAATTGAACCAAGGCACCGCCCGTCCCGCCGAATAAAAAACGCTTGTGGCAAAGGCTGTGTCCCGCGCCCAATTTATGTCCTGGCTTGAAAAAGTGGCGGATTTTTTTGCCTCTTTTTGCGAAGAATAAAACTGCTCAAATTCAATGTGGTTGGGATAAAGGGAAAGCGCGAAGTCAAGGCGCTCCCGAAAATTTTTTATGGAATCGCCCTCAAAGCGGGCCCAGTCCATCAAAAAGCCAAAGACTATTCCGGCATTGTTCAAGAGCGCCGCTTTTTTTGAAAAAAGTTTTTTGTCCAAAAAAAATTTCTTTCCCGGCTCGCCGCTCATAATCACGTCAATGGAGCAAAAAAGATTTTGCAACAGCGCGACAATCTCAGGGTCAAGAACTTGGGCCTGGACAGGAATGGAATAATAAACGTCGGGAGCCAGGCGCGCGGCTTTTTTTAAAAATTCCGCCAAAGCTTTTTTGTCGCAAGAGAAGCGCTTGTCCCGCAAGGCAAATTCGGCGACGCCTTTTTCCGCAAAAGACTTTAAGTCCGCGTCAATGTCCTTAAGGTCAAAATTCCATTCGCTTTGCGTCTTGGGCAAAATTCTTTCCTAGTTCAACTGCAAAAGCTTTATGCCGCGCTTTTTGCAGTCGGCAATCATTTCCGCCGGCCAAATGCTCACTTGAGTTTCGCCGATGTGGGCCTTTTTAAGAAGGAACATGCACAAGCGGGACTGGCCGATTCCGCCGCCCAAAGTTTGGGTCAACTGGCCTTTTAAAAGCCTTGAGTGGAACATAAGCTTTTCTCGGTCTTCGCAGCCCCGCTCTTTAAGCTGGGCCTTAAGGGATTCCGGCGAAACTCGGATTCCCATGGAACTAAGCTCAAAGGGCTGCTGCAAAAGTTCGTTCCAAACAATGATGTCGCCGTTCAAGCCTTTGTGGCCGTCGCCGGTTTCCGTAATCCAGTCGTCATAGTCGGGAGCGCGGCCGTCGTGGGGCTTTCCGTCGGCAAGGGCGGCTCCGATTCCTGTTATGAAAATGGCGCCGTATTTTTTCGCCGCCTCACATTCCCGCTGTTTGGGCGTAAGGTTGGGATATTCCCTCTGCAAGTCGTCGCTGAACAAGAATTTTATGTTTTCAGGAAGAGTGGGCTTAATCTGGGAATAATTGTCGTAAATGTAGAACTCGGCGCGCTTGACGCAGCGGTAAACCTTTTTTACGATTTCGTGCAAGTAGAAAACCGTGCGGTCAACGTCCTTTATGGCCATCTCCCAGTCCCACTGGTCAACATAAAGGGAATGAATCGCGTCCATTTCGTCGTCAGGGCGAATGGCGTTCATGTCGGTGTAAATTCCAAAGCCGGGCTCAAGTCCTAGGTCGGTTATTTTAAGGCGCTTCCATTTTGCCAAAGACTGAACTATTTCAAGCTTTTGTTCTCCCAAACCCCGGACAGGAAAGCGGACCGGCCGCTCCACTCCGTTAAGGTCGTCGTTGACGCCGCTTCCGCTCTGGACAAAAAGCGGGGCTGTGACTCTTGTCAAATTCAATTCAGTTGAAAGAGCGGTCTGAAAAAAGTTCTTTAAAAGAACAATCGCGTGTTCAGTTTCTTTTTCGCCAAGAATAGGCTTGTAGTGTTTTGGGTAAATTTCCTTAGTCATACAGATTCCCTAATTTCAACTAAATATTGTAGCGCTTATCAAGCAAAACCGCAAGAGCGACGCGCTTTTGCTAGCGGAAAACATTTACTGTCCGCTTTCGCGGACCGCTGGCAATAGCGCTTATCAAGCAAAACCGCAAGAGCGACGGAGCGTTCACGAAAGCCTAAAAAACGAGAGCGCGTTTTGGTCAACGATTTGGCAAAGACGACTTTCTTCCATGCCCCGCGCCTCCGCCACAAATTTGTAGGTCCAATGAATGTATGTCGGATTGTTGGCCTTTCCCCGCATTGGAACTGGAGCCAAGTAAGGCGCGTCGGTTTCCACAAAAAGCCTGTCTTGGGGAACAAAGCGCAAAAGTTCCAGCTTTTCTGCCAACTGGGATTTTTTTGCGTAAGTGACGGAACCGCTAAAACTTATCATGCAGCCTGTGTCCAGAAAGCCGCGGGCCTCTTTCACGCCGTAAGAGTAGCAGTGAATCACGCAACGCTCTCCCCAGCCGCTTTCCTTCACGCATTCAAGGCTTTCTTGGGCCGCGTCCCGGGAATGAACGATTACAGGCAAGTCCAGCTCTTTTGCCAGTTCCAGTTGCGCGGCAAAAAGTTCCCGCTCGCCTTCAAGCATTTTTTGGTCAAAGTCGTCTTGGCTTCTGCCGTCGGCTCCGCTGGGATTCCAATGATGGTCAAGGCCGCATTCGCCCAAAGCGCAAAGTTTTTTTCTAAAAGGGTCGGAAGAAGCGCGGGCGGTCAAAATGTTTTCCTCTAATTTTTTTACGCAAGCGGCGCGATTTTTTATGGAATCCGGGTCTGGCCAAATGCCTGCGGAAAACCAAAGAAAGTCTCGACAGGCGGCGGCCGTTTTTTTTCCGCTCTCGCCGGAACTTTCCATGGCCAAAAAAGTTTTTTCAAACAAGCCTTGCCGCGAATTCAAGTCGTCGCAGTCGGTTCCAATGTCAAGGGCAAAGGCGCAAGAATCGGCGGCCATTTGTTCAAGAACCCTTTGCCGCGTCCAGCCGTCTTCTTCCCTTAAAATGCTAAAATGAAAATGAGTGTCGGAATGCATAGGCGCATTGTAGCGCAAAAAAATTTAAAAGGCAAAGGCCGGCAAAAAAGGGCGCGGCCCCGCCTTGAGCTCAAGTTAAATTTTATTCTTCAGGAAGAACGTCTTGAATGTTTTTGGCCCTTTCGTTGTAGGCGTCCATCCAAGGAGTTCCCGCGTAACAGCTTTGGAATTTTTTTGCGGCAAGTTTATAAAGGGAGCCTCTAAAAAGTTCAGCTTTTTAGAGGCAACTTTGAAAATGCGATGTTGTAAGTCGCGCTATTATAGCGACTTGCAACTCGCAGGAACCTCGAAAAACTTTCTGAAAGGGAGTTTTTCGAGGTTCCCTAAAATTGCTTTGTGCAAGGCTTTCCCTTGAACACAAGTTTGTTGGGCTTTTGCACGTCCGTAAATTTCTCGCCGGCGGAAGCCGCAAGCGCGACAGACTCCGCGAAAATCATTCCGTAAGTGTAAATGCCAGGCTCGTTGGGAACGTCGATGACCAAAACCTGCTGGTTGGGCTTAAAGTCCATGTCCCAAACCTTGTCAGAGCCATAAAGCTTGTTTCCTATTTGAACCACGCCGCCTGTCTTCCTTCCCTTCATCTTTGTAATCATATAGCGGCTTCCGGGCTTGCAGGGCTTGAAAATCGTCCAACTTTGCATGTCGCCAAAAGGATACTCAAAGGACTGCTCGTCAACGCCAAGATTTGGATTGATTTGCTTGAACGTCGCCGCGTCGTTTCCTGGCATTGTAAAAAATATTACGCAAGAATTTTCAGGCGTCATGGACTCGTCATACTGGCCGGCGTAGGTTCCATTTTTAGCCGCCTTTTTTTGGGCGAAGGCGTTGCTCGCCAAAAGAAGCGCCGCAAAGAGCGCGGCCGCCACAACATTTTTTTTCATAAGATAGTCTCCTAAAAAAAGTTTTCTCTTATAATATAAGTTTAATTATTTTTGATAATTTTATTATAAAAGGAAAAATTTTTATTTTTCAAGTTGCACTTGCTATTTTAATAATTAATCAAAAA
>CALDIB010000068.1 GCA_937902125.1 uncultured Treponema sp. | reverse complement strand
CTTGCAACTTCACCCTAAAAGCGCTATTGCCAGTCGCGCTCGCGAGAGCGCGGTGGATGTTTCCGTTAGCAAAAGCGCGTTCCGCTTGCAACTTCACCCTAAAAGCGCTATTGCCAGTCGCGCTCGCGAGAGCGCGGTGGATGTTTCCGTTAGCAAAAGCGCGTTCCGCTTGCAACTTCACCCTAAAAGCGCTAGTATAAATTTATGGGGAAAATATCGCTTCCAGAGGACTTTCATAACTATCGCGTTCATTTTGTTGGAATAAAGGGAACCGGCATGGCCGCCCTTGTCGAGGTGTTTCATCGGAACGGCGCCGTCATCACGGGAAGCGACGTGGCCGAGCGCTTTTACACCGACGACATTTTGGAGGCGCTAAAAATCAAGGCGCTTCCGTTTTCAGAAAGCAATGTTTCAAAAGACATAAACTTGGTGGTCTACTCAAGCGCCTACAAGCTGGATCAAAATCCAGACTTGATTGCCGCCCAAAGGCTTGGCCTTCCTTGCGCGCTTTACACAGAGGCCTTGGGCGCCTATTCCGAGCGCTCCTTTAGCGCCGGCGTTTGCGGCGTTCACGGAAAGACAAGTACCACAGGAATTGCGGGAACGATTTTAAGCGAACTGGACTTGAACGCGCAAGTTTTAGCCGGAAGCGTGATAAATTCCTTTGGCAAAAAATGCGTCTACACTTCGCCGTATTTTGAAGCCGCGACTGAGAGCGGATGCAAGACGGAAAAGGCCGCCCAAAAATTCTTTGTGGCCGAAACTTGCGAATACCAGCGGCACTTCATGTCCTTTTGCCCAAAAATCATTTTGCTCACCAGCGTGGAAAGCGACCACCAAGACTTTTATCCGACCTTCGCCGACATTCAGGCGGCCTTTGTCGATTACATTTTAAAGTTGCCCCAAGGCGGATCTTTGGTTTGCTGCGCCGACGACGAAGGCGCAGTTCAAACCGCGGGAATCGCGCTAAAAAAGAGGCCCGACATAAAAGTCGTTTGGTACGGAACAAAGGCCGCGGGCGACTGGCGCCTGGAATACGGAAGCGTCCAAGAGCAAAGGAACAATTTTACGACGGCGCTTTTAGGCGAAGCCTTTTTGCGCGTTCCTGGAAAGCACGAAGTTTTGGACGCCGTGGGCGCATCGGCCCTTTGCTGGGAGCTTTTGCTTGCGGCGGGAAAAAATCCTTTAGACTATGTTGAAAAAATCAAGGCGGGACTTGAAAAATTTTCCGGCGGAAAGAGGCGGAGCGAAGTCACTGGACAAGCAAAAAATTCTTTTGGCGACGACATAGTTTTTGTGGACGACTACGGCCACCATCCCACCGCGGTAAAGACTACCCTTGAAGGCTTTAGGAATTTTTACAGCGGAAAGAAAATCGTCGTTGACTTTATGAGCCACACTTATTCAAGAACTCAGGCTTTGCTAAAAGAGTTCGCTCAGTCCTTTGGGGCGGCGGACACGGTGATTCTGAATAAAATTTATTCCAGCGCGCGCGAAAACCCCGCCGATTTTTCCATAACAGGAAAGAGTTTGGCGGACGAGGCGGCCAAGGTTCACGGCGACGTTCGCTACGCCGCCGAGTTTGACGAGGCCGCTTTGCTGGGAAGGGAGATTCTTTCAAAAAAAGCTGAAAAAGAATTTCCCGGCGGATACTTGTTCGTCACCATGGGCGCCGGCGACAACTGGAAGGTGGCCAAAAAAATTATGGACGCCGGATTTTTGGGAGACGAAAAATGAACAGCATGACAGGATACGCCTTTAAGGAAGGCCTTGCGGAAAGCGCCCAAATCAGCGTTGAGATTAAGAGCGTGAACAACCGTTTTTTGGACTTGAGCGTGAGCCTTCCGCAATTTCTAAATCCCCTTGAGCAAAGAATAAGAAAAATTCTTTCTGAAAAAATTGGACGGGGAAAAGTTGACATAGCCATTAGGGTTAGGGAAACGGAATCCCATCCAAAGGTGACGGCGGACTTGGGCGCGGCCAAGGCTTACTTTGAGGCCTTGAAAAGCGTGGCCGACTCTTTGGGAAGGGAGAACTTTTCGGGCGGCGGCGCTCTTCCGCTTTCGCTCGTCGTAGGACAAGAGGGTGTCTTGAGCCTTTCGCGGGACATTGACGCGGAAGAATATTGGAAAAAGATTCAGCCGACCTTTGACGCTGCGCTGGCCTCTTTTTTGTCTGACCGCGCGCGCGAGGGGCAAAACCTAAAGGCCGACTTGCTGAAAAAGCTTTCAGCCTTGGACGAATGCGCCGATTTCTTTGCAAAATGGCAGCCGCAAATGGAAGGAAAGTTCCGCGAGCAGATTTTAGGCCGCTTTGAGGAATTGCTTGGCGACAAGGTTGACCAAAATCGGGTTATGGCGGAAGTGGCCGCCATGATGGTCAAATACACAATCAACGAAGAAATTGTCCGCCTAAAAAGCCACTTGTCCGCCATGCGAAAGGAAATGGAGGAAAGCCCGGCTCCCGGAAAGCGCCTTGACTTTATTTGCCAAGAAGCGGGCCGGGAAATCAACACGATTGGAAGCAAAAACCAATTTGTTGAAGTTGGTCAAAAAGTGATTGACGCCAAGGACGCGCTGGAAAACATTAGGGAGCAGGCCAAGAACGTGGAGTAAGTCGGCGGCTTCGCCGCCTTAACGAGTTTCGCAAGCGAAACTCGAACGCTGAATGGTTTGTCGTGCTTCGTTCAAGGCCTTGACTTTTTTCCTTTTGCGGCGCGATAAAGTTTGGAGGAAAATATGGACGCATGGAAAATTAAGGACAACAAAGAGCTTCGGGTCGCGGTCAGCGGTAAAAGCGGCTGCGGAAACACTACGGTAAGCGGCCTTTTGGCCAAGACCCTGGGAATAAAATTAATAAACTTCACCTTTAGGCAGCTGGCCCAAGAAAGGGGAATGACGCTGGCGCAAGTGATTGAGGCGGCAAAGACCGACGACGGCTACGACAAGGCCGTGGACACAAGGCAAGTGGAGCTTGCAAAAAAAGAGTCCTGCGTTTTGGGAAGCCGCCTTGCCATTTGGATGCTAAAGGAAGCCGACGTGAAAATTTACTTGTTGGCAAGCGACGAGCTTAGGGCCAAGAGAATCTTGAACAGGGAAGGCGGCGACTTGGCCCAAATTACGGCCTTTACAAAAATGCGGGACGGCGAGGACACAAAGAGATACAAGGCTCTTTACGGCATTGACAACGACGACTACAAGGGCGTGGCCGACTTGGTCATTGACACCGCGGTGAACGTTCCTGAAGAGATAGTTCAAAATATTTTGCTGGAGCTGGAAAAACGGGGCTTTGTGGAGAGGGCGTAGAATGACCAAGAAAAGTTTTTTTGCCCTGGCCTTAATCTTTGTTTTGGGATTGGCCTTGATGGGCGCGGCCCAGGCCGCCAAAAAATTCCGCTCTGTTTCCGACAACAACGGAATTTACGACATAAAAAATGTCAACGCCTTGGACGCTTTTTTTGCCCGCCCTTACAACAAAGGCCTTGACGGCTGGGGAACCGCGCTGGTTCTTTTTGTAAATTTTGTCGCCGCGGCTTTTGCCGCCGGCCATGATTTTTTTTCCTCAAAAGAAAAAAAGGCGGCGCTTAATGACGTTTTCTACGACGCTTTGACATTTGTTTCTTGCTGGCTTTGGGCCGGCGGTCTTTACAGGCTTTTAAAGACCGTCGCGGGAAGAATCAGGCCCTACATGTATTTTCCAAATCCAAGCCAAAAAGGAATCCTTGAAGGCGACTTTTGCCGCTCTTGGCCCAGCGGACATTCGACGGCGGTTTTCATCGCCTTGGCGTTTTTTCTTTCGTGGATTTCCTTCAGAAAAAAAAGCGGAAGCCTTTTGCCCCGGGGCGAAAAAGTTTCAAAGGCCTTGGCTTTTATTTTGCTTTTTGTTTGCCTGTTGACATTGTATTTAAGAGTGGCTTGCGGAAAGCATTTTTTGACCGACGTTGTTAGCGGCGCGGCCATAGGCTTTTTTGCGAGCGGGGCGATTTTTGCTTTTTGCGGCAAGGCTTTAAAAGCGTCTTGACCAAAGCGGCAAAAAAAATTATTATAAGGCAACCTCTAAAAATAGAAGTTTTAGAGGCTCCTATGAAAAACGCCCGGATGGCGAAATTGGTAGACGCGCTAGGTTCAGGTCCTAGTGGAAGCAATTCTATGAGAGTTCAAGTCTCTCTCCGGGTAACGCGCAGGGGTTGGCCTTGCGCTTTTTTTTTGGAGACGCTCTTGGGCAACACAAAAGATTTGACGGCGGGAAATCCGCTTTCGCTTATAATAAAATTCGCGCTTCCGCTTTTGGGCGGAATTCTTTTCCAGCAAGCCTATAACATCGCGGACGCGGCGATTGTGGGCCGCTACTTGGGTGCCTCGGCATTGGCCGCCGTGGGCGCCTCTTCCAGCGCCCAATTTTTGACCTTTGGCTTTTGCATGGGAAGCATGACAGGCTTTTCCGTTCCTGTGGCGCAAAGATTCGGAGCGCGGGATTACGACGGAATGAGGCGCTTTGTTTTTTGCGCCTACATTTTGGCGGCGGCCGTGGCGCTTTTTATGACAAGCATTTGCGCTTTTTTTTGCGACCAAATACTCAACGCCCTAAAAACTCCCGCCGACATTTTTGACCAAGCGCGGGTTTACTTGTTCACGCTTTTTTTGGGAACCCCCTTCATTATTTTTTACAACTGGCTTTCAAGTCTTTTGCGCGCGGTGGGCGACAGCAAGACGCCCTTCGCTTTTTTGGTTTTTTCCCGATGCTCAATGTTGTCCTTGACCTTGTTTTTATCGTATGCTTTGGCTGGGGCGTTTTTGGAGCGGCTTTTGCCACTGTCATTTCCTTGTTTGTCAGCGGCCTCTTGTGCTTTTTATACATTCGCGCGCGCTTTCCAATCCTCATCCTAAAAAAAGAGGACAGGGTTTTTGACCCCAAGACCGCGCTTGTTCTTGTAAAAATCGGCTTTCCCATGGGCTTGCAGTTTTCCATCACGGCAATCGGTTCCATGATAATGCAGGCGGCCAACAACGCCTTGGGCACCGTCTACGTTTCAGCCTTCAGCGCCGCGTCAAAAATAAAGCAGTTCGCCATATCGCCTTTTGACGCGTTGGCCACTTCTGTTTCCACCTTCGCAAGCCAAAACTACGGCGCCCATAAATTTGACAGAATCAAAAAAGGCTTTGCCCAAGGAATATTGGCCGGCCTTGTTTTGGGCGGGCTTTTGGCCCTTGTTCTTGTTCTTTTTGGCCGCCAGCTTTCCATGATTTTCATTTCAAGCCAAAATGCCCATGTATTGGACGCTTCCCAAAAATTCCTTTTTATAAGCGGATTTTTTTACTTGGTGATTCCATTTTTGAACGTGTCCCGCCTTACGGTTCAAGGCTTGGGCTATTCCAACCGGGCGATATTTTCAGGAGTCATAGAAATGCTTGCCAGAATCGTGGTCAGCTTCGCGCTTGTTCCCGCCATGGGCTGGACAGCCATTTGTTTTTGCGACCAGGCGGCTTGGGTGAGCGCCACTTTCTTCATTTTCTTTTACTGTCTGCATCTAATAAAACGCTTGCAAAAAGAGGGAGAATCAGGACAAAAGAGCCCCGCTTGAAATTTATTTGGACGGCCTTTCCTTTTTTGGCCCATTCTTCCTTTATTGTGTTGCTCAAGCTGGGAAGGCCTTTTTTTCTAAAGACAGGGCTTTCCCATTCAAGGCCCCGGGAAATTATTTTTCCGCCGGAATTTTTTCCAAAGGCGCGGGCGATGGAAATTATGTCGCCGGCCTTTAGTCCGCCCACGCTAAAGGCCGAGCGTTCGGCCCTCCAAAAAACTTGCTCCCCGCAAAGCCAAGCGTCGGGCGCGTCCTCGCTTCCAAATAGGCTGAATATTCCCAAAAAGTGGTCGCTTCGGCCGCCCGCGCCGCCTATTAGGGTTACAAAGGCCTTTTTGCCTTTAGCCAAGTTCCGCGCCTTTTTTAGCGCCATTTCTGTGTCGGTCAAGTCCTTGTGGGGAGAGGCCCGCTCTATGATGCGCCCGTCAAATTGTTCCAAGATTTTTTTGTCGCTGATGGAATCAAAGTCGCCGATGACGGCGGCGGGATAAAAGTCGTAAAGGCCAGAAAAATATTTTTGATAGGCCAAGAGGGTTTCTAGTCCTGAGTCGGCGGCGATTGCAATGTCAGGCTTTTGGCCGGCCTCCAAAATGTTTTTAAAAAATGGGGCGGCGTCCTTTGGCAAGGGAGAAGCTCCGCCTGTAAAGACGACTATTTTTTTTTTGTCCCCTTTTGTCAAAGCCATGAAAGCGCTCCCTGGGTTTTTATCACGCTTTTGACAATGTTTTGCAAAACGTCAACGACCACAGAATTTCCAAACTGCTTGTAGGCCGTGTTGTCGCCGCTTGCAATTTTAAAATCCTCTGGAAAGCCGTCAAGCCTGGCGCATTCCCGGGGAGCCAGCCTGCGGACTTTTCCGTTTATTAAATACAAGCCGGTCTTGGCTCCGACTCCGCCGCCATAGGCTGACAATGTTATGGCGCTTCCAAGAGGACTGTATATCCTTTCTCCCTGGCCGCCCTTGTTGACTTTTCCGATTCTGACAGGCCTGTCGCCTCCGCATTTTTTTTCCGCCTTGGCCATTATCGGAGGATACTTTGTGACTATGTATTTTTGTGTTTGCGAGTCCGGCAAGAGAATGTCCTTTACGATTTTTTTTTCTTCGCTCGCCTGTGGAAATGAAAAGCTTTTTACGCCAAGACTTTTGTTAAAGCAAACTATGTAAATTCTTTTTCGCGATTGAGGAACTCCGTATTCGCAGGCGTCAAGAACTTTGTCGTAAACATCGTAGCCTATTTGGTCAAGGGTGGCTTTGATTACTTTCAGCGTGTTGCCGTTGTCGTGCCGCGCCAAATTCTTGACGTTTTCCAGCAGGATGATTTTTGGCTGCTTTTCTTTTGCTATTCTGGCCACGTCAAAAAACAAGGTTCCCCGGCTGTCTTCAAAGCCTCTTTGCTTTCCGCTGATTGAAAATGCCTGGCAAGGAAAGCCCGCGCAAAGTATTTGATGGTCCGGTATGTCTTTTTCAGAAACTTTTGTTATGTCGCCGTCCGGCTTTAAGCCAAAATTGTCTTGATAGACCTTGGCGGCCTCTTTGTCCCATTCGCTTGCGTAAACAAATTTTGCGCCAAAACTTGAAAGCGCCAAATGAAAGCCGCCTATGCCGGCAAAAAGGTCTATGGCTTTTGCGTTTGAAAGGGCTTGTTCAACTTCTTTTAACATAATGCAAATAATTTATAGCGCTTGTCCGGCTAAAATTCAAGGCTTTGGCAGGGGAGAAGCTCCGCCTGTAAGGACGATTGTTTGAATAAAAGGATTCTAGCGCAAAAAGAGCAAATATGCTATAGTCTTTTTTGTCGGTTTAAAAAAATGCGCGGCGTGAAAATTCCTTCCGAACTTCAAAAAATGAATTCTCTCTTTGAGGCTTCCGGCTTTGAGGCCTACCTTGTGGGCGGCGCCGTCCGCGACGAATTGATGGGGAAGGGCGCCCACGACTGGGACGTGGCCACAAACGCGCGCCCCGAAGAAGTGATGAAAATTTTTAGCCGCGTCATTCCCACAGGAATAAAGCACGGAACTGTCACCGTCCGCTTTATGAAAAAAGCCATAGAGGTGACCACCTTCCGCTCCGAAAGCGACTACTCCGACGGCCGTCACCCGGACAAGGTGGAATACACTGGCCGCATAGAAGAAGACTTAAGCCGCCGGGACTTTACGATGAACGCCATGGCCGCAAGCCTAAAGGACGGCTCTGTGGTTGACCCCTACGGCGGCGGCGACGACATAAAAAAGCGCCTTATTCGCGCCGTGGGAAATCCCCTTGAGCGCTTTATGGAAGACGGACTTCGTCCTGTCCGCGCCGTCCGTTTCGCCTCCCAGTTGGGCTTTAGAATAGAAGAAAAAACTTGGAAAGACATTCATAATCCCCATGTTCTTGAAAACGTTGAAAAAATTTCCGCCGAGCGCTTTAGGGACGAGTTTTGCAAAATCCTTTTGTCGCCGGTTCCATCTGTAGGATTAAAGCTTTTGGAAGAATGCGGAATCCTAAAAATTTTCATTCCTGAACTTTTGCAAGGCCGAGGCTGCGTCCAAAGCGACCGGCGGGGCTTTCACGACTTTGACGTTTTGGACCACAACTTTTACGCTTGCGACGGCGCGGCATTGAGGAACGAAGAGGACAAGGAATCTTTGTCTTTTGAAGAGCGCCTTTTGACTTTGCGTTTGGCCGCTCTCTTCCATGACGCGGGAAAGCCCGCCACAAAGCGCCTTCTTCCGTCTGACGGCGGCGAAAAAATAACTTTCTACAACCACGAGGCCCAAAGCGCCAAAATGACCCGCGACATTATGGTTCGCCTGAAATTTTCCAACGCCCAAATAGATTCGGTTTGCCATTTAATAAAGGAGCACATGTTCAATTACGAAAGCTCTTGGAGCGACGCCGCCGTCCGCCGTTTTGTACAGCGGGTGGGAAAAGAAAATGTCGCCGCCTTGTTCGACTTGCGCTTGGCCGACATTTACGGAATGCATAAAGTTCCAGTCCGCCTGCATGACTCGGCGGTTTGCTCAAAACTCTTGGAATTAAAGGAGCGGGTTGACGGCGTTTTGCGGGAAAAAATAGCCATGGGGCTAAAGGATTTGGCGGTGAACGGCGGGGACTTGATGGCCCTTGGAATTCCCGCCGGAAAAAAACTGGGCGCCATTTTGAAAGAACTTTTTGAGACTGTCACCGACGATCCGGCCATGAACCAAAAGGACTCGCTTTTGAATTTGGCCAAAAGCCTTTGGCAAGAAAAATACAAGGGCTAGCCGTTTTTAAATTCCCGATGCCAAAACCAAAACTGTTCTTGCCAAGAGGACAATGGCCGTTGAAAGCAAAATGCAAAAAATGTAAAAGACAAGGGTGACGATTTTTTTTACAAAAGTGTATCTTGAAAGAATTGTGTCCAAGACCATGAACGCGATGGCGAAGAACGCCACAAACAACAGCGTTATTGAAAGATAAATAAGGCTTTGCAAGACAAAGGCTTGGCTTTGGTCCAAAAACTCCTGCTTGTTGCCCGCCCAATACAAAAGCGCCAGAGAGACTGTCAGCATAAAAGAAAAGACGGTCATTCTGAAAAAAATTTTTTGCAAAAGGTAAACAAAGGGCGCGACGCGCAATTTTGAAAATTTAAATTGCATCTTGAATTTTATAGCGCGTTTTGATTATAATTTCAATATGAAAAAAAGAACTTCGTTTTTTTTCAGCTTTCTCATTCTTCTTAGATCGGAAGAGCGTCGTGTAGGGAAAGAGTGTAGA
>CALDIB010000067.1 GCA_937902125.1 uncultured Treponema sp. | reverse complement strand
TTCTTAGACAAATTTTTAGAATTTTTTTAGCCCTTTTTGAAATCAAAATGTTTTGGCTTGGATCGGAGCTTTTTAGGCTCAAAAGAAGGCATTCGCTTCCGTTTACGCGGACTATGGAATCTTTTTTTTGAAAGTCCTCCATTATTGCGCATGAGGCCCTTATCTCCTTGATTTTTTTCAAGTCCTCCGCGCTTTTGTTTTTTTCCTGAAAAGACCGGCCGCCGCCAAATATTTCGCCCGCGCTTTCTTCCTGAAGCCTTTGGGACAAATCCCAAGGAAAAAGCCTTTCTTTGTCCAAGCGGCCGTTGTCAAACAAGACGCGGATTTCTTCTTTTTGACCGCCGCTTATGTCCGCGTCGCCGACGCCAGGAATGCTTTGCAAGGCCCTGAGCGCCTTTTTTTCTATTTCCTCAATCGTAAATTTTTTATTGTCAAAGGCCGCGCAAAAAAATCGCTTTGAGTTTTGGGACGAGGCGCTTACTCTTGGCCGTTGCGCGTCTTGAGGAAGGCTTCTGTAAAGTTCTTCCGCGGCGTCGCATATAGCGGCGTATGACGGCCGCCGGCCTTTTTCAAAGGCAAGGCTTGTCACGCATTTTGACTCTTCAGAAACTGATGAGATTGACAGCAGCCTTTCAAGCTTTCCGATTTTTTCTTCAAAGGGAATCGCTATCGTCTTTTCGATTTTAGCCGCGTCCATTCCAAACCATTCAAATTCAACCGAATAGCTTTCAAAGTCGCTTTGAGTGTCGCGGCTTATCCTTATGTCTTTGACCAAATAAATTGAAAGGGCGGCGACAGCCATTGCGGCGAAGGCCGCCTTTTTTTTGCTTTTAAAAATCATTTTTTCTCCAGCGCAAAATGTTTGGAACCATTATCAAAACGGCCGCGGTTGAAAATAACAGTCCTCCCGCCGCGGCCAAAGGCAGGGAACTTTGCGGATTGGCCTTAAATGGATCCACGGCAAAGGGCAAAAGCGAGGCAATAGATGTGGAGCTTGTTATAAAAACGCTTGAAATGTTCTTTCCTCCGCTTTCTGTCAAAATAATGGAATTGTTCACCGACGCTCCAAATAAAAGGGTGAAGGCAATCACTGAATTAATGTTCAGCGACGAATTGAAAAGCAGCAAAAAAAGGGCGGCCCCAAAAAAACTTGGAGGAATGGCAATCAAATAAACAAACGGCTTGAAAAATGATTCTGTTTGCGCTCCCAAAACGCAGTATAAAAGCGCCAAAGAAACGCACAGCAAAAAGGCTCCGTTTGAAAAAAGCTCTTTTAAGCTTTGTTCCTTGAGGGAAACAAGTTTTTTTCCGGCTTTGTCCCAGGCCTTTAAAGCCGTTGCTCTTGACACTGCCTTCGCGTCTTTTCCGTTTCGTCTGTAAAGAATGGACTCGTCTTTTTTTTCCTTCCATTTTCCAAACGCTGAAAGTTGAACCGGCGATTTTCCAAGAAGAATTTTTAGTTCCGCGAGATTTTTTTCGGAGGCGAACTCATTTTTTTCAAATTGAACTGTTATTGGCATTTCCCTTCCGTTTTCGTAATAGGAGCCGGCGGCCGCTCCGTCAAACGAGCTTTTAAGCGCGCTTGCAAGGCTTTGCGCCGTAACTCCGATTTTTTCCATAAATGCTTTGTCCGCCTCAAAGGTTTTTTGCTCGGTTATTTCGCAGGGCGAGAAATTTCCAAAGCCAAAAAATTCCTTGCAGTCATTAAAAAGCCCTTCCTCAAAATCGGAAGAAATCAAAAAATTGTCGGCCAAGGACAATCGTTCTGAAATCAAATCCTCCCTTTCTTGGCTTGAGTGTCTTAAAGACAGGGAGTCTAAAATTTGGCCGACTTCTTTTTTGCATTTTTTTATGTTCTGGCTTTTTATTTTTATAAAAACGTCTTCCGACCTTGCGTCAGCTTTTGAGGCCGACTCCCAATCATTTTTTTCAAGCCCGCCCATCGCAAAAACGCTTTGGACGCAATCGGCCTGTTTTATTCGCGCGCACAAGGCTTTTGTTTCGTTGGCCATTTTCTTGGCGCCGCAGCCGCTTTCAAATGATATTTTTTCAGTCCAAAAGTCGCTTTTGCCTTTTGGCTGCAATTCTTTTTTTAGGCAAAACAAAATCAAAAGCGCGGATATTGCGAAAAAGGCCGTCAGGGCAGGGCAGAGAAATTTTATTCTGTCGCTTTTTTTTAGAATTCTAAAAAGCGGCCTTTTTAGAAAACTGATGTCCATGACCCGCGCTTTTTTAAGCTCGTCTTTTAAGAACAAAACGCAAACCGCAGGCAAAAGCGTAAATGAATGGACAAGAGAAAAAAGGCAGGCGCAAACAACGGTGATAGCCAAGTCCAAAAACAGTTCGCCTATGATTCCTCCCATAAAAAAAAGAGGAACAAAGACAATGGCGCTTGTAATCGTTGAGGCTGAATTTGGAAGGACTGTTTTGCAGAACGCCGTTTCTAGCGACTGCAAGAAAGCTTCTCTTTTTTTTGCGGATAGAGCGCTTTCAATCGCCACGATTCCATTGTCAACAATCATTCCGATGCATATTGTCACGCCGGAAATTGAAATGAGGTTTACGCTTCTTTTAAAGGCCCAAAGACAAAGGCACGATGCTAAGATTCCGCTTGGAATTATCGATGCGATTGAAAGCGCGATTTTTGCGGATTTGAAAAAAATAAAAAGGAGAATGAAGGCGATCGCTATTCCCAGCGCCGCGCTTATGGCAAGGCTTTTTATTGATTGAAAGATTTTATTTGAGTTGTCGCTTTCTAAAATCAATTTAATGTTTTTATTTTGACTTTCTTTTGCCAAGGATTTTATTTTTTTGCTTAATGACAAGGGGTTTTGATTGTTCTTGCAAAACACGCAAAGCGCGACGCAGGGCTCTCCGTTGTAATAGCAAAATGAATCCATGTCGGCAGGAGACTTTTCTACTCTGGCAAAATCTTTAAGCTTAAAAAATCCGTTCTTTGTCATTATAGGCGCGTTCAAAATTTCTGAAAAGTTTTTAAATGTTCCTTCTGTTTTTAGAATGATGTCGTTTTCACCGTTCCGAATTGTTCCCGCAGGATAGTCAAAATTTGAAAGGCTCAATGAAGAGGCTATGTCTTGCAGCGACAAGGAACGGAAAGCCGCAGCCTTTGAGTCCACGATGGCTTTGATTTGTTTTTTTTGGCCTCCCAAAACCTTTGCCAAAGACGTTTCCTCAAATGAAAGGATTTTTCTTTTGAGCTCGTTTTCCACAAAGTCTGTGGCTTCCGACAAGTCGCCTTTTGTTGATATCGCTAAAATTTTTATGGCGCTTTCATTTGAGTCAAGTCCTAATTTTGCTTCCGGTTTTGGACAGTCTTCGGGAAGAAATTCCATTGATGAATCCAAAAGCGCTTTTGTTTCAAGCAGCGCTATGTCTGGATCCGCGCTCCAGTTTAACTCGATTTTAACAAAGGCCTTTCCGTCCCTTGAGACCGACTCATAATTTTTTATGCCCTTTAAGCTTGAAAGGTTTTCCTCAAGGGGAATGGCGATAAGCCGCCTAATGTCTTTTGCCCGCGCTCCGTGATAGTTTGCTTGAACTAAAATAAACCTTTCTTTTGTTTGCGGCAAATAGTCCACTTTTAAAAAAAATGGGGCGGCCGCTCCTAAAAGCGCGGCAAGCAAATAATACATTAGAACCGAGACTGGATGATGAAGGGAATAATATATTAATTTTTTCATATTATATTTTGTTGCAGGTTAACTGCGTTTTTTCCTCCATAAAATTTTTATTGTTGTCGCAAAGTTTTTCGCTTGCGCTCAGTTCTATCAAGCCCGAGACTGGCTTTCGGTCGATTTCCGCGCTTTTAAAATAAGCGGCGAATCTTATGGCGCATAATTTTTTTCCGCTTAACTTTAGTTGGAGGATTTTTGACTTTGTTTTTTCATCTTCAAAAAAATCCTGTCTTTTGCAAAATTCGCTTTCAGAAAGAGACTCGACTTTGCGCAAGTCAAGCGAGCCTGCGATTCCAGCGCTGGCGTTAATTCCCTCTTTTGCGGATGTTTCGTCCATTCGTTCCGAATCTTGCGAAATGGAAAAAACAAAATATATTGGAACTTCCTTGCATTCTGTTGAAGGGTATTCTTCTATCGGAAACTCTATTACCGGATAGTTTTCTTGCAGGCTTGCAAAATGATTCTTTCCGCAAACTGTAAGAGCCGCAAATTCCAATTTAGGTGGACGGGCCTTTTCGCAATTATTCTTCATTAGAATGTTCCTTTCTGGAACGCAAAAGCCGCTCTTGTCTTTTATTTGTCCTCTGATTGTCAGCCGCAGTTGTGAATTCCATTTAATTTTTTCGTTGAGTTTTATTTTTGCGCTTTTGCAATATTCTCCGTTTTCCTCAAGTTTTGGAATTATGGAAAATGACAGTTCCGGCTCAATAAAAACTGACGAAGCTACCGAATCTACCAAAACTTTTTTGTCAAAAAACAATTCTATTTCTTTGGTAAAATCCGCGTTGTCAAAATCTGCAAAAATTTCTTGGCTATTGTCTTCTCCAAAAGGAACGGCAAAAATAAAGCAATTTGGATTTTTTGCGTTCTCTTCGTTTGTCCACGACCAGTAAAAGTCGTTTTCCATTTTGTTGTTTAATCGATCGATGAAATCTTTTTGTATTTTTATTGAATGCAAGGTTCGCTCTTTTAATGGCTCCCTAAATTCTATTCTTGCCTTGCAAAAGTCGTCTGACCAAATCGTAAAGAAATCTTTTTTGGGTTCCATTGAAAAATTTCTTGAAAAGGATTCTTCGTTGACGCCTTTGCTGAATGTAATTTCAAGAGCTGTTGTTTCTCCTTCTGGGCCGTTTATTGCCTTTACATTTAGAACCTTTGGAGCTTCCAAATCGCTTTTTGTGTAAATGATTTTTTGGTAGTCTTTTTGCAACGTGTTTCCGTTTATGTCCATCGCTCCTGCGTAAACAAGAATTTTGTAGCGATGGTTTGGAGATGTCTTTTGTTTTGGACAAAAAGTCATTTTTCTTCCGTCAAAAAAAAATTCGCCTTCCATTTGACTTTCGTCTTGAACAAGCAAAAAGTTTTTCATCGCGCTTTCAGGAGCGATTTGCGCGGAAAAAAACGCTACGGCTTTTCCGTCAATTAAATACGAATCCTCAACCTTAAATTCAGGAAAAAAATAATCGCCGCAAGCCGAAAAGCAAATGGCGGCTGCTGAACAAAAGACTATTAAAAGTATTTTATTTTTATGTAAAAACATTTGTCCTCCTTTAAATATTCTCCCTGCTCGTTGAAAATAAATTTTTCTCCGCCGTGAATTTCAATCTTGTATGTCGCCTGATTTTCTTCAGGGATCCCGTTTGCGTTTGAAAAAACAAAGGCCGCGCAAGAGTCGCTGATCGCGCTTATGCTTTCAACCCGCGGGTTTGCAAGGCTTTTTGGAAGAACGCCTTCGATTTTTAAGGCGCCGCTTAATTGTGAGATGGATTTGTTTGAAATGCTTTTTGAAAATTCAACCTTTACATAAAGTGGACTTTGTCTTTGAAATTCAATCTCGTTTTCGCCGTCTTCTTTTAATTCGAATCCTGCCGCCGTTATTTTTTTTACCTTAATCCAATCGCTTTTTTGCTTAAAATAAAAATTTTTGCCTTGCTTGAGGTTTACGCCCCATTTGTCTTTTACTGAATCGCTTACAGTGACAGTTCCCTCATAAGCGATTGGGTAGTTTTTGTTTGGAGTGAAAATGAATGTCTTGGAATCTTTTTTTGTCCAATAGCCGCTAATTGTTGGCAACCAATAAATCCCGTGTTGGACGCTTTCAAAGTCCATTTCGCAGTCAAAAACAAATGCGGCGCCTTGTTTTTCCGTCAAATCGTCAAGGCTTTGGCTTTCCAATAATACGCCGTTCCAAACTGGGCAAATCCTTATGATTTCCGGCGCCTTTTCTTTTTTCGATCCCTTAAAAACTCCGTCATAAGGCCTAAAAATTTTCACTCCGTCCGCGCTGTAAATTTTTTCAATCTTCCATGAGTAAAACTGATTCGGTTGCCATTTGTCTTTTGGAAAAACCTCAACCGACTTAAAATCTTTTGAATATTTTTTTTCAATTTCCACAAAAGGACTTATCGTAAATTCGCGTTCAAAAAAAGCCGGATTCACGCTTTTGTTAAAGCTAAAAACAATGCTAGCCACGTCTCCCGCAAGGTCTTTTGTTTCCTCAATTTTTTCAAGAACAAACGATTGGCTTTTGTTTCCAAACACAAATTCCCTGTAAATATGAGTTTCATATTTTCTTCCGTCCTCTGCATACACGTCGCCGGAAACGCTTAGAATATATTTTTCGCCTTTTTTAAATCCTCCCGGCGCCCGCAAAAGGCAGCTTGAGCCTTGCCACATTGTTTCCGCGTCAATTCTTAGATTGTCTTCTTTTAGTTGAATCAGATTTTCCACCGAACTTTTGTCCACGGCAATTGAAAAATCGATTTTAATCCAGTCGTCTTCAAAATAACTTTGCTTTTCAAGAATCGAAACGTCGCATTCCAATTCCTCAAAAGAAATCGCAGAGCAGGAGAAGAATAGGGCGGAGCATAAAATCAGAATGGCCTTTGACTTAAATTGTTTTGACACGCAAGCCTTCCTTGAGCGTTGATTTTGGCCGCTCTATAATTTGTTCTCCATCTTTAAGTCCGCTGGCAATGAAGATTTTTCCGTCTTTTTCCATTTCTATTGGACACTCTTTTTGATAAATAAAGTCGTTTTTGACGCAGTAAAAAAACGCCGTGTTTCCGTCCCGCCTCAAAAGCGCGCTTTCTGGCAAGGCAAAAAATTCTCCTGACGCTTTTGTTTCAATCAGGCATTTTGCGAACATTCCCAGGCGTATTTTTTCATCGCTGTTGTTGACAGGTATTTTGACAAAAAAGTTTCCGCTTTCTGAATCCGCCATTGGACTGATAAACTCGACGGCGCTGTTTTGCCGGACTTTTGCCGAATTGATTTCCACAAGCGCTTTTGAGCCCAACTGAATTTTTTCCAAGTCTCTTTCTTGAATCGGAACCTTTGCGTACGGCTTTTCCATGTCTATTATTGTCATAAGCGTTTGGTTTTGCGTCACCCGCTCTCCGCGCTCAAAATAAACGGCTCCCACAATTCCGTCTCGTTCAGCGCGAACTGTCAGATTTTCCATCAGCGCGTTTATTGATTCCAAATTCCGCTCGGCGTTCTGGACCTCCACGTTAGCAAGCTCAATCTCTATTCTCGCGCTTTGAGTGTTCAAATCTACAAGTTGGGATTTTTTTTCGTCATCGTCTTCGCTTGGCTGGATTCCGGCAAAAATCAAGTCCTTGTCGTTGTAACCTAAACTTTGCATTTTCAACTCTTTTTCCAGCACTTCGATTTCCGTTTGGGCCGCTTTTGCGTCAAGAGCCATTTGTTCCAAAGCGCTTTCGCTTATTCCTCCTGCGTCAAAAAGCCTTTTGCTTTTTTCAAGATTTCTTTGCAAAAGATTCGCCTCTTCTTTTTTTTGCGCAAGATTTGTTTCCGCGTTTTCCAAAGACATGATTTTTGCCAAGACGGAGCGCTCTTCCTGAATCAAATTGTTTTGGGCCGCCTTTAATCGCGCTTGGGCGGAATTCAGCTTGTTTTGGCATTCCGCCTTTTGAATCTCATACTGAATGTTTTTCATTTTGAGCAGGATTTGTCCCTTGCGCGCGATGCTTCCCTCTTGGACATTCCGCTCTACGATTGTTCCATCAACTAAGGAGCTTATGTCGTTTTTCATCTTGTATGTAATCGCGCCAAAAGTTTCAATTGTCACGTTTTCCTCGCATTTTTTTGCCGTCAGCGTTTTGACTTCAACCTCATCGCTTGGCTCTTTGCTGCTTTTTTTGCACGAACTTGCAAGCAATGATAACGCCGCCGCCGCGCAAATTAACGATTTTTTCAAAACTATTCCTCCTGAATTTTTGTGAATGACATGGACTCAAGCTCTTTTATCAAGCAATCCCTCTCTTTTAGCGCGGCAAGGCATTCAATCTTTTGCTTCGCGCATTCATTCAACTCCTCAATGTAATCGCTTTTTTTCATGCGTCCTTCCTCAACTTGAATTTTTGAAAGGCCAAGCTTTCGCTCCTTGATTTTGGCGCTTTCCAAAGCCAAAAAAAAGTTTTCTTCCGCGCCTTCGATTTTTTTGATTGTCTCCCAAACTTTTTCCTCAATCCTTTTTTTTGCGTTTTCAAATTCAGCTTTCTTTTGCAAGAGGTCTGTCTTGGCGATTTTCATTTGGTTGAAATAGCTTGTGTTTATCATTCCTTGGCCGGAAATTGAGTCGGACATCGAATTCATTCTTGACTTTGAAAAATCCGATTGCCGCGAGACTTTTCCTTGAATCCACGGATTGTTTTCAAATCCCAAAATTATTTTTAGCGAGTATGAAGGTGAGGCGAGCGGATAGTTTCGTCCGCTGAAAGACACCGCGCCTCGGACGGACACGCTTGGAAGAAAAAAGCGCCGTTGCATCGAAAGGCTTTTTTTTGACCAATTAAGTTCGGCGCCCGCAATTTTCAAATCAACGCTGTTTTGCGCCGCGTTTTGAATAAACTCATTTGTTTTTAAGCCTAAGTTTTTTGCTGAAGAAAAGACTTTAAACGCCTTTTCAAATTCTTCGCATTCGCAAAGAAACAATTCTTTTTCTGTGGAAATTCCCATCATGCGCTTTAAAAGCCTTTCTGAGCCCTCAAATTCTCTTGCCGTTTTTTTTGCGTCCATTTGGAGTTTTTGGCTTTGCCAAAGGCTTTGAAGCCATTCCGTTTCAGTCAAAAATCCTTCCTCAGCTTCAATTTGCGCTGCAAGAAGAGTTTGCTTGCTGTCCTCAACGGTTTTTTCAAGCAATTGACTTTTTAGCTTTGCCAAGAGCGCGCTGTAGTAAGCTTGAAGCAAAGCGTTCCTAAAACTTTCCTCCGACTTTTGGGCCGATAAAAACTGGTAAAAGCTTTCTTCCCGCCGCATTTTCCATTCCATAAGCGTTTTTCCGCCGTTGAAAATTTTTTGAGTCGCCCCGGCTTCAATTGACTTGATTTTTGTGTCTCCGTTCGGCCTTTCCGCTCCCGCCGAATCTGAGAACGAAAAATCAAATATCGGCAAAAAGGCCGTTATGTTTTTTTTGGCATAGCGGACGCCTTCTTGGGCCTTTTGAATTTCAAGCGCGAGCTCCAAGTTGTTTGCCTTTGCTATTTTTAAGGCGTCGTCAAAAGACCGCAATTCAATTTGACAAAAGGCGCCTCTTGCCAAAAGGGTTGTTGCCGCGAAGATTATAAATTTACGCATCGTCCTTTATTCCGCTTTCAAAAAACTTCTTTAAATCTTTTGCGATTTTGGCGACTTGCTTTTGCTGAACCAGCGTTGACAAAATTGATTTTTTGCTTTCGCTGCAAAAAACGTTTTCTAAAACGCAGGCTCCGCTTTCTGAAAAAAGTTGGTAGCTGGCGTATAAAGAGTGGACGCTGTCAATGTTCTTGTAAAAGGATCTTTCCCGCATGTTTATTTTAATGCTGTAATTTTGGGCCTCACCGTCAAAAAAAGCCTTTTCAAAGACTTTCGAGCCGTTCAGGCTGTTTTTTGCAAGCTCAAAAATTTGTGACGATATTCCCTCTTCGTTGATGTTGTCAACAAGAACTTCCACGCTTTTTACCAAAATTTTTCCCTTTTTTTGCGCGCAGCTTTGGCCATAAATCCCTAAATTTAGGGCAAAAAACGCGCAAATCAAGGCAATTTTCTTGCTTTTGCAAGAAAATGTTTCACGGAATGTTTCACGAAATTTTATGACATTATTCACTTTTTTCCTCCTTTTGGGCGCCGCCTTGGACGCTAAAAAAATTCCTGTAATTTTTGTCAAGGCAAAGGCACTTGTCCCTGCATTCTTCGGCCTTTGCCTCAAGCCCCAGCGATTGCCACGCAAACGCCAAATCAAGGTAAACTTGCGCTCCCAAGCCCAACGCCTTTTGCGCCTGGTTTAGGCATTCAAGGCGTCTTTGGGCGTCGTTTTCTTTTGCCGCTACGACAGAAGCAAAATGGTGCAGCCTCCAGTCGCCCATGTCTTTTTTTAGAGCGTCTTGAATTTCTTGCTTTGCGTTTTTGTAGTCTTTTGACAGAATCAGGCTTTGAATCAGGTAAATTTGAATGTCTTTGTTGTCTGAGTTTTTTTTATATAGGTCTAAAAAAAGTTTCGAGGCTTTTTCGTATTGGCCTTGAAACAAGCGGGTTTGGGCTTTTAAGAAAATTGCCTGTTTGTTTTTTTTGTCGCATTTCAAGCTTTGGTTAATAAAGGCGAGAGCGCTTTCAAAGTCTTTTTGCTCGTAAGCGTCCAGCGCCCTTATGTACAACTCTCCGGCCGCTTTCTTGTTCCCGCAGCCTGAAAGGTTCGCGAACAGAAAGAGCAGGGCGGCGACCCGAAAAATTTTCATGGGCCGCAATTGTCTTCACACCTCCTTTTAGCTTATTTGTTAAGCCTGTTTTTTTGGCCTTGATTGTAACGCTTGTTTTTTAACATTTCCTTCATCTCCGCCATGGATTTTTGGTCTCCGTTTTTTTGGGCCTTTTCGTATAGGCGGATGTAGAAATGTCCTATGGAGCTTCCCACAAAAACGTCAAAGTCTTTTCGCAAGCCTTCGATGTCGTCGGAATTTTTCATTTTGAGCATGTAGCGGACAGGCAAAAAATTTCGGACTGACTCAGGCAGAGTATTTAAGTCGTCTTGGCTCAATTTTGAATTTTCGTCATAGAATTTTCTTACAAAGTCCACGCAGGGGCCGGCGCTTTTGTCTTTTCCAAAAGACTTTTTCAATGCTTGAATGAATTCATCAGCGCTTTCTTCTTTGTAAGACAAGGCGAATTCCCTGTCAAAAATTGAGACTAAAACGGCCTTTGGCTTTTGCCTGGCCTTTTCGTAGGCGGTCATGGCGAAGGCTCCCATGTTGTAAAAATAGCAGGTTTGGCTTGCGTCCATATATTGGTCGTAGAAAGCCGCCAAATCTGTCCAACGCTTGGCCGTGTCGCACAAATTCCTAAAATCCTTTATGTCGTCAGCGTCAAGAAATTCAAAGTTCTTGTCGTATTCAAAGGCTTTTTTGTAACTGTCGATGGCGGCCGCGGACTTTCTTGAGGCTTGATGGGCGGCTATGGTGTAGAAGGCTCTGGCTCCCAGGGGCGGAAAGTTTTTTCCGCATAATTCCGCCTCCTTTATGGCCCCGCTTTCGTCTTTTTCAATCAAGAGCTTTATTTCGGCCGAAAGCCTGTAATAGCGCGCCTTGGCTTCTTTTCCTTTTTGGCTGTCTGGAACGGCGGGAAGCAGCTCTTTTGCCTTTTGATAGCATTGCATTGCGTTGTCAGTCATTTCCAAGCGGAAAAAGCTTTGACTTTTGTCTATGTAGGGCAAGATGAAATCTGGATATTTGTTTGAAAACTCGTTCAACGAGGCCACGTAAAAATAAAGTCCAAATTGTTGGTCGTTGTATTTTTCGGCTGCGGCTTTTCGATGTTTATAATATTCCTCCGCAGTTTTGTCAAAGTCTTCCGCAGAGCGCTCTTGCGCGAACAAAAGGTTTCCCGTCAGGGCCAAGGCCAACGCCAACGCCGCCATCAGCGTGACATTCTTTAGTCTTTTCATAATTTCCTCGCTTAAAAAATCTTTTTTTTCGTATATATCATACAATTGTTTTTATAAAATTTTAAATTAATTAGTGAAAATGTTAAAAAAAAAAACGCTGTTTTTTGCTCTGGGCGCTATACAAAGAAACGGAAGGAGCCTTGATTTTTGCCGGGGATTCTTGTATATTCTTTTTATGAGCGAAGAAAAATACGTCCGCCCCACATGGGACGAATATTTTATGGAAGTGGCCAGAACCATTGCCAAGCGCGCCACTTGCGACAGGGGCAGGAGCGGTTGCGTCATAGCCAGAGACAACCAAATTTTAGTCACAGGCTATGTGGGAAGCCCGGCGGGCCTTCCTCACTGCGACGATGTGGGCCACCTTTTTAGAAAGAGCGTCCACGCCGACGGCTCTGTCACCAACCACTGCGTGCGCACTGTTCACGCCGAGCAAAACGCCATTTGCCAGGCGGCCAAGCGGGGCATTTCCATTGACGGCGGAACCGTTTACTGCAAGATGACCCCCTGCAGAACTTGCGCCATGCTCATCATCAACTGCGGAATTAAGAGGGTGGTTTGCGAAAAGCATTACCACGACGAAGAAGACTCCCTTGAAATGTTCAAGACCGCGGGAATCAAAATAGAGCACTTGGAAGACGAGGTGCAGACTTACAAGGATATGTGAGTCGTTCGCAAGCGTTCGCTTGCGAACTTAACGAGTTTGCTTCGCAAACTCGGCTAATGTCGTTAGAAAGACGCTTCGCTAAAAGCCTTGACTCGTTCCTTTTGCGGCGCGAACAAAATTATCGCGCCGCAATGAACTTAGAGGTTGGCGGAAAGCCAAGCCTTGAATTTTTCCCAGTTGTTTTCCATGGGAATTGAGCGGTCGGGCAGGGCCATCAATTTTTGCAGGCGCTCAGGAATTGGAGGCTCGCTTCCCGTGGCGTCCTTTACGATGGCGCTGAACTTGGCTGGGTCTGCGGTTTCCAAAATTACGCCCGCGGCGTTCTTGGCGCTTCCAGCCCATTCAGGCCTGTTGGGAGTTATTCCCGGCTTTGTTATGTCAATTCCTTCCAGCGCGTCCAAGGCGCCGTTTTTTATGTCTTTCCATGCCTTGTAAGCCACCGCCCCGTGGGGGTCAATGGTGTAGCCAGTGGAATCCTTGCAAGCTCTGATGGATTTTATGATTCCCTCGTTGTCAAGCCAATAGGCGGCAAAAAGGCGGCGGACTTCCTCAAGGGAATACATGAAGGCGATGCGCTCGTAGTTGGAAGGCGCTCCCACATCCATGGCGTTGGCGTATGTTTCCACGCTAGGCCGGGCCTTGTATTCCGCGGTGGCAATCCAGTCGGGAATGGTGCGGTTGGAATTTGTGGCGGCCACAAAGCCCTTGATGGGGGCTCCCATTTCCCGCGCGATGAGGCCGGAAGTGAGGTTTCCAAAGTTTCCGCTGGGAACGGTGACGATTATGTCCTTTCCGGGATTTTCGGCCCGCGCCACAAGAGAGGCGAACATATAGTAAAAGCCTTGGGGCAAAAGGCGGGAAATGTTTATGGAGTTGGCCGAGGACAGGCGGAATTTTTGGCGCAAGTCCTTGTCGGTGAAGGCGGTTTTGACCAATTTTTGGCAGTCGTCAAAGGTTCCCTTGACCCTGAGGGCGCGGACGTTTCCTGTGAACGTGGAAAGCTGCTTTTCCTGCAAGGGGCTGATTTTTCCTTCCGGGTAAAGAATCGTAACGTCCAAGCCCGGAACATTGTGGAAGGCGCTTCCAACGGCGCTTCCCGTGTCGCCGGAAGTGGCCACCAAGATGTGGAGGTTGGAGCCTTGGTCTTTGTTGAAATATGACATGGCCCGCGCCATGAATCGCGCTCCAAAATCCTTGAAGGCGCAAGTGGGGCCGTGGAACAATTCCAAAACGTAAGTTCCGTCTTCAATTTGAACAAGCTTGGGCTCAAAGGGATAGGCGTCTTTTATCAAAGCCTCCAAGTCTTTGTCCGGGATTTCGCCTTGAACGTAAGGCTTGGCCATTTCAAAGGCGGCCTTTAGAAAGTCCGGCGAGCCGTCGGCCTTCAATATTTTTGAAACGTCTATTTTTGGAAATTCCACAGGAACATAGAGGCCGCCTGTGGCGGAGCTCATTCCGTTCATTACGGCGGTCTTAAAGTCAACCTTCGCGCCAGTGTCTCTTGTGTCCGTGTATGTCATTCGTTTTTCTCCTGCCTAATTGTAAAGGGAATAAATCAGTTCTTCGCAAAAAAGTTTTGCCATTTCTTGCCGAGCGTTGTCAACGGCCTTCCATTCAGCCTTGTCCTTCACTGTGACAGACTTTGAGGCTTTGAGCAAAACTTCTCCGCTGGAAATGTTCAAGGCTCCCAAGCTTCCGTTTAGGGAAACGTTGTAGTAGCCGTCCGCGTCTTTTGTGATTTCGCTCGTGTATTTTACGCGGCCGTAGACGACAAACTTAAAGAGGGTGTTTCCGTTAAGCTGCTTGAGAGCGTCGCTTCTGATTCTGGCCGGATCGTCCGCGTCTATGGAATTGTGGAAGTCGGCGTTTTGCGCTCCCATCAAGCCGGACCGCCATAAGTTTGAGGTGAGCGCCTGGGCGCTGGGCTGGGAGCCGTTTCCGATGTTTATGCTTCCGTTTTGGCGGTAGTCAACGATTGAGACCAATATGCCAGTTCTGGCGCCCAAATTGCTTTTGGCCTTCCACTGCGCCTCGGCGGCGCTTTCCGCGGCCATGCGAACCAATTCAGGGTCGCTTGAAGGCGGAGCGGGGTAGAACAATACTTTGTCCGAGGCGGCGAATTCTGGAACCGGCGGGAAAAATTCCGCCCTGCCGTTTTCGTCCGTCACAAGTTCCGCCTTTTGGTAGTTGACGCTTTCTTGATTTTTTGAGGCGGGAAATTCCGCGATTATTTTTGTGGAAGGAATTGGGCTTCCGTCCGCGCCCAAGATTTGAATTTTATAAGGGGCCGAAAAAGCTTTTCCCTTCACCGTTTCTTTTGGAAATGAAAGGACTGTGATTTTAGCGTCCTGCAAAAATTTCTTGAATTGGTTTTTTGTAGAAATAGTTCCGCTGGCCGTCGGACTCTCTTTTTTTCCGCCGGCGTCTTTGTCCGAAGCGCGGTAGGTCGTTCTTTCTTCCGAGCCGTTGACATCTTCTTGCTTTGTGGATTCGCAGGAAATAAAAACGAGCGCGCTCGCCGCAAGCAAAATGGCAATTACTTTTTTCATTTTTCCACCCTAATTAGACAAAATTTCACTGTCCATTATAGCGATTTTTTATAAAAATCTCAATAGTTTTTTTGCGGATTCCGATAATGAATTTATGCGCGTTAGAAGACTTACATTTGCGGAGATATATTTAAAAAACTTTGAGGGCAACGTTAGGGCCATAAAAAAATTTGTCAAGCCCGGCGTGAAAATTTGCTGCTCTGTAAAGGCGGACGCTTACGGACACGGAGCCGTAACTTGCGCCAAAGCCGCCCTAAAATGCGGCGCGGACTTTTTGGCCGTGGCCACTGTGGGAGAAGGCCTTGAATTGCGGGAGGCTGGCGTAAAGGCTCCCATCCTGCTTTTAAGCTATTGCTCTCCGCAGGAAATGCTCCTTTTGGCAAAGATTGGCCTCACGCCTTTTGTTGGCGACTTGGAATATATCGCCTTGATAGAAAAGGCCGCGAAAGCCGCCCGCCTTTCAAAAAAACTCAAAGTTCATTTGGCCGTTGACAGCGGAATGGGACGGGTGGGCTGCCTGCCCGAAGACGCGGCGGAAATCGCCAAAGCCATAGACTCTTCAAAATATATTTCTCTTGGGGGAATCTGCACCCACTTTGCCAGCGCCGACGGAACAAGCGCCAAAGACCGCTCCTACGCCAAAAAGCAGCGGGACGCCTTTGTCGCCGCCGTGGAATCGGTCAAGGCCGCGGGAATCAATCCCGGAATAGCCCACGCCTCCGCCTCCGCCGCGCTTATGGACAAGCCTGAATGGCAGTTTGACATGGTTCGCCCGGGAATAATTTTATACGGCTACTATCCTGACAAGATTACAGAAAAATACTTGCGCGCGAAAAAAACACCCCTTGAGGTAAAGCCTGTCATGGCTCTTGTTACAGGAATAAGCGCGCTGAGGCCTTTTAAAAAAGGCATGAGCGTTTCTTACGGCTCGACCTGGACCGCGGCCAAGGACACTACAATCGGCGTGCTTCCAATCGGCTACGCGGACGGCCTTTTGCGCCGCCAAGGAGGAAGCTTAAAGGTAAGCGCGGGCGGAAAGCTTTATCCAGTCCGTGGCCGCATTTGCATGGACCAGTGCATGGTTGACCTAGGAAGCGCGCGCGGAATCAAGCGCTTTGACCGCGCCGTGATTTTTGGCCCCAAGGAAAGCGGAGCGCTTTTGACCGCCGACGATTTGGCAAACGACGCCGGAACTATTTCCTATGAAATTTTGACTTGCGTGGGAAAGCGGGTGGAGCGGGTTTACGTCAAATAGCCGCCGCTTAAAATTTCAGAGGCTAGGTAAAAGCTTCCGATGGCCAAAAGAACGGCGCCTTCATTTTGAGCCGCTTCAAGCGCTTCCTTGATGGCGGCCTGGTAGTCTTCTTGCAAACTGAAATTTATTTTAGCGTCTTTAAATGCGGCGGCGGCTTTTTTGGGGTCGCTTTGCTTGGCCGAATTTAGTTTTGTAATCAAAACTCTATTAAAAATTTTTGAGCCATCCCCGCCCTTAAAAAGGGGCGCTATGCTGTGAACGTCCTTGTCGGCGGCGCAGGCAAAAAGCAAGTGAAAGGGCCGCCTTTCTTTTTCATTTCCAAAAATCGAATTAAAGGTTTCCATCGTTCCCTTGATTGAGTTGACTGTGTGCGCTCCGTCCAAGACAAGAAGGCCTCCGCCAAGCGCGATCGTTTGAAAACGCGCGGGAAGGGTCGCGGCCTCAAGGCCGCGCTCGATTGTGTCTTCCGAGATTTCCGGGAAGGCGAGGCGGACTGCGGCCGCGGCAAGAAAGGCGTTTTGGGCTTGGACTTTTCCCAAAAGGCTAAGGCGGGCCTTTATTGGCCGCGAAAAAATTTTTGAGCTCGCCTCGACGTTCATAAAGTATTGAACGCTTTGGCGCCTTGAATCGCTTGCGGCCGCCGCTTTTTGGTTTGGAAGCGCGTTCGCTTTTTGGTCTTGCGACGATTTTTCGTAGGAATAATCCAGACTGTCGCAAAGCTCGTCGGCAAAAAACAAGGGCGCGCTTTTTTTGCGGGCGGCTTCTTCAAAGGCCTCGCGAACGCCTTGGCTTGTGGGGGCCGCGCAAAGGACAGGAGTTTTTTCTTTTATGATTCCGGCTTTTTCCCCGGCGATTTTTTCCAGCGTGTCGCCTAAAAATTCCGTGTGCTCAAGCTCGATTGTGTTTATGACCGCGATTTTTGGACGAACTATGTTTGTGGTGTCAAGGCGGCCCCCCAAGCCCACTTCAAAAACGTTTGCGTCGGTCTTGGCGTTTTTAAAGCACAAAAAGGCGTAGAGGGTGACAAGCTCAAACCAAGTCATTTGCCTGTTTGAGGGAAGCGCGGCTTTTTTCAGCGCGTCGATTTTCTTTCGCATTTTGTCCGCGGAGTCTGAATAAATTTCTTCTGAAAAAAATTCGCCGTTAAGGGAAACTCGCTCGTAAAAATCTTTTATGTGGGGGGAAGTGTAAAGGCCGACTTTTTTTCCGCTTTGAGCCAAAATTGAAGAAATCATTCTTGAAACGGAACCCTTTCCCTTGCTGCCCGCCACATGGACGCAGGGAGCCTCGTCTTGCGGGTTTCCAAATTCCTTGGCCAAAAATTCCATCGTGTCCAGCCAAAAAATGCCTTTGGTCGGAAGCTTTTCAAAGTTTAAAAAAGAGTCCAGCCAATTTTTAAATTCGTCGCGCGTCATGATTTTTTCTAGATTAGCGCTTTTTTGGCAAATGAACAAGCGTAAAAATTTTCTTGACAAAATTTGTCGGGGGGGGGTATGATTATATATAGTGAACTGACCCCAAATTTTAGGACAGTTTAAGTTTTGAAGCGTTTTGAAAAAAAAATCTAAGCTCAAAACTAGGAGATGTTTTATGAAAAAATTTATTTTTGCCGCGCTCTTCGCGCTTTCCGCCGCTTCCGCAATCTTCGCCATTGATTCGGAAAAAGAAAGAATGTTCGAAGAATTCATCGACCACGGAACTTATGTAAAAAAAATCTATCGCAACGGCGAAATTGAATGGCGCGTCGGAAATCCAAAGCAGACAGGCGCTTGGATAAACATCAGCGACAAAAAATTTGAATATTCATATGCCATCGGCGTTGACTTGACTTTCGACCGCTGGGAAATGACTCAGGACGAAAAAGGAAATTTGATTTTCATAGAAAAAGAAGGCGTCAACAAAAAGAAATAAGCCTTTAAAAACCGTTCTTTTCGACAAGCGCTTGTCTGTTTTCGCGGGCGGGTCGCTTCCGCTTGCCGCGCGAGCGCGGCTGGAAGCGCCGTTTTGTCTTTGCCGCCCCCCGCCGTCGCGAATTCCGTATTGAAAAAAAACGCCGTATAGGTTAGAATTGAGAGCAAAGGAAAAAAAAATGGCAAAAGACGAAATTCAGTATTCCGACTTGAGCGGAACTTACGAGGCGGCCTTGAAGAAAAGCCGCGAGATAGAAGAGGACATAAAGGTCAATCCCAAAAAATACCGGGTACTTACCGGCGACAGGCCCACAGGCCGCCTTCACATTGGCCATTACTTTGGCTCTTTGCAAAACCGAATCCGCCTTCAAAACCTTGGCGTTCCGGTGATGATTCTGGTGGCCGACTATCAAGTGTTGACTGACCACGACGCGTTCGACCAAATTTCTCAAAACACAAAGCAGCTTGTCATTGACTATTTGGCCGCGGGAATCAAGCCAGGAAAAGACGTTTGCATTTTTCCCCATTCATACGTTCCTGAAGAAAACCAGCTTATGCTTCCGTTTTTGACTTTGGTGAGCAATTCCGAATTGGCCAGAAATCCCACTGTAAAAGACGAAATACAAAAGGGCGAGGCGCAAGGCTCCTTTAAGCGGGGGGTGAACGAAGGAATGTACACCTATCCGATTCACCAAGCCTGCGACATTCTTTTTTGCAAGTCCAACGTTGTTCCGGTGGGAAAAGACCAGCTTCCCCATTTGGAAATCACCAGAACAATCGCCCGCCGCTTTAACAACAAGTATGGCGCCGGAAAGGAAATATTCCCGGAGCCTTACGCGCTCCTTTCCAAAACGCCCCTCATAAAGGGCTTGGACGGCCAGGCCAAAATGAGCAAGTCTCTGAACAATTGCGTTTTCCTTTGCAACACGGAAGACGAAACCGCCGCCTTGATAAAAAAGGCCAAGACGGATTCCGACCGCCACATCACTTACGAGCCGGAAAAGCGGCCCGAAGTGGCAAACCTTTTGCAGTTGATTTCCCTTTGCACTGACGAAGCGCCCGAAGCGATCGCCGAGCGTTTGGGAGACGGCGGCGGCGGAGCCCTTAAGGCGGAGCTTACAAAGGCGATTAACGAAAAGCTTCGCCCCCTTCGCGCCGAGCGGACCAAGCTGGAGGCCAATCCTGACTACATCAGGCAAGTTCTTTTGGACGGCGTAAAGCAGGCCCGGGAAATTGCCGCCGCCACTTTGGAAGAAGTCCGCGCCGCGATGAATATGATGATATAAAGGGGCTGTCCAATAAGTATGAGTCATTGCCGTGCTCGACACGGCAATCTCTTGTATTGTAATTAAATGGATTTTCGGGTCAAGCCAGAAAATGACACTTTTTGAACTTATTGGTCATCCCCTTTAATCGTCGAGTTTCGCTTTGCCGCATAAGGCGGCGGCAATTTTCGCTTCGCGAAAAACGCGAAACTCGCGGCGCGTAGGCAACAACTACAGCGCGCAGCGCATGACGCCTGCGATGATGGCTATAAGCGCCGCAAAAGTTACGGCGTAAATCCAAGCCGGAAGGCTGCCGTCGCCTCGGGGCCGCCGCTGGCATTGGACAGGATGTCTTTTGTGAACATAAAAATGCCCCTTGCTTTTTACAGCCCTTTCCCGAGCCTCTTCCGCGCTCATGCCGGCGACTCCAAGCTGTTCTTTTCCCCCGTAGCCGCAAGAAGGGCAGCCGTTGGCAAACATGTTGGAAGAGCCGGTTTTTCCGCATACTGGACATCGCACCGAAGAAAAGAAGCGGCCGCACTTTCCGCAAAAGCGCGAGTTTTGGGCTACTTCGGCGCCGCAGTTTTCGCAAAAAAATTTCGCTTGTTTTTTGCTTGTGGACATAAGACTTTCCGGCCCCTTAAGTCAGCTTAAGCTCTAGAACCTTATCGTTGGACAAAACCTTGGCGCTGGCGGACTTGTAAATTTTGTTTTGGCCAAAAGTGGCGTTTTGAATCCAGTCGCCAGCCTTTAGGTTTTTGACCAAAGACGGAAGGTCGCATTCAAATTCGATTCTTTGGGAGTCGATTTTTTTGACCGAGCCGGTCACAAGGCATTCGCTTTTTGGATTTGTAAAGGCAAACTCAAATTTTGTCCCTCCGGCTATAAAGCCAAAGGCCCCGTCGTTCTTTCCGCTCAAGTAATTCTTAAGCTCTTCCAAGCCTCGTTCGTCAAGGGAATTGAACATTCCGAACACGCCCAAAGACCTGGCCTTTGACTTTTCGTCGTCGCTCATAGGTCTGGAATTGTATAGAATCACTTTTGGAACCACTCCGCCAATGCCGCTTTTTGTAAACTGAACGAAGGTTTTCCAATGGCGGGGGTATTCAGACGTGGATATGATCACTAGGTCGGGAGCGATTTCCTCAACGTTGTCCAAGGCCTTTAGGAGCCACTTGTAGACAATGGGTTCCGCTCCCGAATTTTTTATCTCCGGAACAAGGGTTTTTATTGTTTGCTCGTCTTCCGCGATTAAAAGCGCTTTCATTCAGTCCCCAAATTGTTCACGCCGTAGCCGTAAATGCGCCAAATTCCGTCGCGCTGGCGGACGTAGTAGATGTATTCTTTTTTTTCGTAAAAATTTTTGTATTTAAACCATTCGTGGACGGTCACAGTTCCTTCAGTTTGCGAATAGTTTGTTCTTTGTATTTCAAAGCGCTCGGGAATCGCAACGATGTCCTTTTCTATCACGTCGGACATCAAGGCGGCCTTGTAGTCGTTGATCATCCGCTCTCCGTCTTCGGCGGAGGAGGCGGCGTATTTGTTGCGGCGCAAGGGATCCCGTTTTAGCATTTCCTCCAAGTCCATGTAAAGGAAGTATTGGTCCCACAAAGACTTTTGCCTGGCCACGATTGTCTGCTCCACAACCTTGTCGGGAGAAATCTGCTCCGGCTGCAAAATCTCGGCGGCGCCCGCCGCCACCGGAATGAATGTGGAAGAGGCCGCCGATGGAGTGGGGCGAACCTCAAGGGTAAGGCGGTTGGACTTAAGTTCAATGTATTTTGACTTGTAAAGCTCGGGATAAAAGTCAAGTTCGATATAGTAAACGCTGGGTTCGTTGAAGTTCAAGAAATTCTTGGCGTTTTCCACAAAAGAATATTCTTCCCCGGTTTCCAAAGAGATTTCCCTAAAGTAAACGGTTTGGTTTGTGGTGCGCTTTCTGACCAAAGCGTTTGTTTGCTCCAAGCGGGTGTTTCGGACGGTAAAAGCCGAAAAGTCAACGCTGAACATTCTGTCGTCGGCCAGCTTGAAGCGCAAGGTTTCAGGCCCCTTGTTCTTTATGGTGACGTGGACAAAAATCGGATTGTCCTCCGCGCTTCCCGGATAATACATTGTTCTGTCAAAAAACTTAATTGAAACGCTGGCGTTTGAGTAGTCGGCGGCGGACGCTTTTTTGGCCGAACTTTGCGTGAAGGCGCTATGGGCAAAGACAGCGAAAACTGCTATAATCAAAAAAGATTTTTTCATGAAAACTCCTGCTTTAATTATCGGAATTTTTTATGCGTTCATTAGATAATATAGTAACTGATAAACTAAAAAAATGGCAAGAGCTTGCCCAAGCCGTGGCTTCTTTGAGCTCAAAAGATTCATTCCCGGCGGAAGCCGTCGGCTTGGACGGAAGCCTTCCCGCTTTTTTTGTCCAGGCTTACTTGAGCGCCCGCAGGTCTAAAAAAATTCAGGCCGCCCAATACGGGCTTTCGCCTGAGGATGCGGGATGCCTTGATCTTTTAATCATAACGGCAAGCGAGCGGGACGCTTTGGAAGCCAAAGGCGATTTGGAAAGCGTTCTGGATGGCGCGGAAATTCATTGTCTGCCCAGCTGGGGAACCCTTCCTTACAGGCCTGCCTCCAAGGGGAGCGCCGTCTTTGGCGAGAGGGCGGCCTTTTTGTCAAAGCTTTTGCTTAGGGACAAAAACCCCTTTGGCGTCCGTCCCAGAGTTTTTTTGGCCAGCCTAAAGGACTTGCTTTCGCCCTTAAGATCTCCCCAAGAGTTGAAAAAAATGTCCTGGCTTTTAAAAAAAGGGCAGACGGTTGACACTGAGGCCTTGAGCGAGGCCTTGGCAAGAAGCGGCTATTTTAGGGTTCCAAGGGCAAGCCTTGCGGGAGAGTTTGCCTTGAGGGGCGAAGTTTTGGACATAGTCATGCCCGGCGAGGAAAAGGGAATCCGGGTGATCTTTGACTTTGACAGGATTGAAAAAATCAAGACTTTCGCTCCTGACACGCAGGTTGGCGAGGACGAGCTTGAGAGCGCCCTTGTCTTTCCGATGAAAGAAATCATTTTTGGAAAGGAAGAAACGGAGCTTTTGAGAAAAAAATGCCAGGAATACCATGAAAAATGTATAAAAAATAATACAAGTTCAGAAACTTTTGAGGACGAGCGTTTACAAAAAGATACAAGTTCAGACGATTTCGAGGGTGGCGGCGGCGCCTTTCTTCCGTTCACGCCAAAAGCGGCGGAACTTTTTGAGGAGCGCCTTTTAGACTTGGAGGAAAACGGCTCCTGCGAAGGGGAGGAGCTTTTTTATCCGCTGATTTTCAATTACTCTTTGCTTGACTATTTGCCGGAGGGCGCCAGCGTCTTTTACTTTGACTTTGACAGGCTTCTTAATTCAAGGGAGTCTCTTTTAAGGGAATGGTCGTCGCTTTACAGGAGGGCCAGGCTTGAGGAGCCTTGCTTTCCTCCCCAAATGGCCTTGTTTGACTTTGAGAAAATTCTTTTAAAGTCTCCTTCCTCCCTTATGTTCCGCTCCCTTAAAAGCGGGGAAGGCGGCTTGCCTTTTTCTTTTGCCAAAACTTTAACTTTTACGGCGGAGCCTTCCAGAAGCTTTTTTGGAAACATAAATTACCTAAAGGAGCAAATTTCCCTTTTGCAAAAAGACGGCTGCGACATAGCCGTTTACGCCGACAACGAAAACCAAGCCTTGAGAATCCAAGAAATTTTGACGGAAGCCGTGGAATTTAAGGAGCGGCCCCTGGCCGTCATTCCCAAGGCCTTGAGCTCAGGCTTTATGGTTCCTGACATCAAGCTTTTGGTCATTCAGGAAAGCGAGATTTTTGGCCGCCGGAAAAAGGCCCCCAAGTCCATCAAAAGCGCCAAAAGCGTTCCCATCGACACCTTTGTGGAGCTTACTCCCGGCGACTATGTGGTTCACGTTAATTACGGCATAGGCCGCTTTAAGGGCATTGAGCGGGTTAAAAGCGCCGGGCAGGAAAGGGACTACATAAAGCTTGAATACGCCGACGAGGATGTGGCCTTTGTTCCCATAGAGCAGGCAAACCTTGTGCAGCGCTACATCGGAAACGAAGGGGAAGCCCCCCGCCTTGACAGGATTGGAAGCAAGGCCTGGGAAAACCGCAAGAACAAGGTCAAGCAGGCCGTGGAGGAATTGGCCCAAAAGCTTATTGACTTGTATTCCAGAAGAAAGGCTTCCGCCGGCTACGCTTTTCCCAAAGACACGGAATGGCAGACGGCCTTTGAAGCGGCTTTTCCTTACGAGGACACCCCGGACCAAATCACTGTCACAAGGGAAGTCAAGGAAGACATGGAAAAGCCTTTGCCCATGGACAGGCTTTTGTGCGGCGACGTGGGCTACGGAAAAACCGAGATAGCCATGCGCGCGGCTTTTAAGGCCGTCTTGGGAGGAAAGCAAGTGGCCTTTTTGGCTCCGACAACGATTCTTGCCGAGCAGCACTACGAAACTTGCCTTGGCCGCTTTAAGGACTTTCCGGTGAACGTGGCCATGCTGAGCCGCTTTGTTTCAAAGGCCGAGCAAAAGAAGGTCTTGGAAAAGCTTAAAAGCGGCGGCGTTGACATTTTGGTGGGAACCCACAAGATAATTCAAAAGGACGTGCAGTTTAAAAATCTTGGACTTATGATTATTGACGAAGAGCAGCGATTTGGCGTCAAGGACAAGGAAAAGCTTAAGGCGCTTAAGAACAACATTGACTGCCTTGCCATGAGCGCCACGCCGATTCCAAGAACCCTGCACATGAGCTTTTTGAAAATCCGCGACATGAGCCTTTTGACCACTCCGCCGCAAAACCGTCAGGCTATAGAGACTGTCATTGACCCTTACAGCGAGGAGCGGGTGGCCAAGGCCATTAGGTCTGAAGTGGAGCGGGGCGGCCAGGTTTTTTACTTGCACAACCGGGTTGAAACTTTGGAAGAGACAAAGAAAAAGCTTGAGCGCCTTGTTCCCGAAATGCTCATCGACACCGCGCACGGACAAATGACAAGCGACGAGCTTGACGACATATTCCGCCGCTTTAAGATGGGAGGCTTTCATGTTCTTGTGGCCACGACAATCATCGAAAACGGAATTGACATTCCCAACGTTAACACAATCATCATAGACCGGGCCGACATGTATGGCGTTTCCCAATTATACCAGTTGCGGGGGCGGGTAGGGCGGAGCGACCGCAAGGCTTACGCCTATCTTTTTTATCCTGAGAACAAGGCTTTGAGCGAAGTGGCCATGAAGCGCCTGCAAGTCATCAGCGATTTTACGGAATTGGGAAGCGGCTTTAAAATTGCCATGAAGGACTTGGAATTGCGCGGCGCGGGAAATTTGCTTGGCCGCGACCAGTCTGGAAACGTTTACTCCGTGGGCTTTGACTTGTATTTGCGCCTTTTGAACGAGGCCGTGGAGCGTCTTACGGCGCAAAAGGAATATGTTCCCCAAAGCGACGTGTTGCTGGAGTTGGATTACACCGGCTTCATTCCTGACAGTTATGTTTCAAATCCGCAAGTCAAGATGGAAATATACAAAAAAATCGCGGGCATTGTTTGCCGCGAAGAACTGGACGCGGTTTACGGCGAGCTTTGCGACCGCTTTGGCCCTGTTCCCGACGAGCTTTCAAGCCTTTTGACTTTGGCGGAAATTCGCGTGGCGGCCACGGCGCTTTCAATCGCCTCGATAAAAGAAAAGAACGGCGTGGCGCGGATTGAATTTGCCAAAGTGAGCGGCATTAGCGTCGAAAAGCTTATGGCCCTGATAAAGGCCAATCCCGGCGTTATAAGGCTTGACCCCAAGGCCGCGAACGTAATTTTGATGCAAACGGGAAAGGTTGGCCTAAAAGAAAAAGGCGCCTTTTTGTCGGAAATGCTTGAGCGCTTGACGTAACGAGCGTCCATGCCGCGGGCGCTTTTTGACGGGAAAGGCGTTCTCGCATTGAAAATAATGAGCCTAGGGAATAAAAAAAAAGCGGCTGGAAAACCAACCGCTTTAAGTCGGGCTAACCGAATTCGAATCGGTGACCTCTTGCCCCCCAGACAAGCACGCTAACCAGCTGCGCTATAGCCCGAAAATATGAGAATATTTATATCACAAATAATAAATAATGTGAAGAGCTTTTGTTAGTTTAACGAGTTTTTTTATGAGCAAATATGATAAAAACAACGTGTGCAGAACATCGCCGATGGGCTGGAACAGTTACGATTATTACAATACGGCGGTTACGGAAGCCGACGTGAAAAAGAACGCTGAGTATATGGCAAAGCATTTGAAGCAATACGGCTGGCAATATATCGTCGTCGATATTCAGTGGTCAGACCCGAACGCAGGCGCGCTTGTTCCCGATGTGCAGTATGTGCCGTTTACGCATTTTTGTCTTGATGAATATTCCCGCCAAATCCCCGCTCCGAATCGATTTCCGTCGAGTGCGAACGGCGCAGGATTTAAGAGCCTTGCCGATTATGTGCATAGCTTGGGCTTGAAGTTCGGCATTCACATTATGCGCGGCATTCCGCGTATTTCAGCGCATCTGCACTCGAAGATTCTCGGCACGGACAAAACCGCAGACCAGATTGCAAACCCGTTCAGCGTGAGCAAATGGAACGGCGATATGTACGGCGTGGATATGAGCAAAGACGGCGCGCAGGCGTATTACGACAGCATTTTTGCGCTGTATGCCGAATGGGGCGTGGATTTTGTGAAAGTTGACGACATTTGCAACACGAATATGTATCCGCAAAATCCGTATTCTGCACAAAGCGAAATCGAGGCGATTGCAAAGGCTATCGAAAAGTGCGGGCGAGAAATGGTGCTGAGTTTAAGCCCGGGACCTGCGGTGATTGAAAAGGCGTGGCACTTGAAGAAGTGGGCGAATATGTGGCGCATTACGGACGATTTTTGGGACGAATGGCGGCTGTTGAAAGCGATGTTTGAGCGGTGCGAGGTGTGGCAAGAGCACGTTTTTGAGGGCTGCTATCCTGATTGCGATATGCTGCCGCTCGGTGTTTTGGGCGGCGGATTCGGCAGGGAGCGGAAAACGCGATTCACGCGCGACGAGCAGCGCACGATGATGACGCTGTGGTGTATGTTCAAAAGCCCGCTGATGATTGGCGCGGAGTTGACAAAACTCGATGAGGAAACGCTTTCGCTTCTGAGCGATACAGATTTGCTGCACATTCAGCAACACGGCGGGAAACCCGTGCAGATGTGCCGAAACGACTTTGAAGCCGTGTGGCAGAACACCGACGACGAAGGCAAAACGTACATTGCGCTGTTTAACTTGAGCGATGTGGAGCGCGAAGTCTGCTTTGGCGACATAAAAGCCCCTCTCCGTCCTCACGCCAGCGCACTCTTTGTGCGATAAACGGGCGCGCACGTCAAGCACGATTTCGCGATTAGTGCGGCACAATATGATAATACAACTAAAATGCGCGCTTGACGTGGCTCATTTCTTTTAGTCAGCGCGGGCAGATTTCGCTGGCAAAAGAAAATAAATCTTTTAGCGCAGGAATGTTGTATTTTAAAAGTGCAACACAAAATGCAATACAGGCTATAATGCACAGTTTTTTTGGAAAAAGCAAAAAGAGCAAAACCACAAATGCCCACGAAAAATACAGCGTATAAAGAACAAGCCCGTTTTCTTTTGTTCCCCAGCCTAAAACGCACAAAAGCAGAAATGAAAATAAAATCCACACAACAGAAACTTTGCACAAATGATTTTTGCGATTGATAGCTACACTCACTGTACAAAGTGCGAAAATGGCGATTCCTGCAATGCTCCAAGATGTTACTGGCGCGAGTTGCCAAGAAAGATTTTCTGCTTCTGTTACATAAAAATAATGCCGAACTTCTGAAATAGGTGCAAAAAAGCAAGCCGACACAAAAGAGAAATATTGCATACAACGCTCTTCAAAAGCGATTGATTTTCCTGTAAAGCCTGCATACATCTTTATTTCGGTAAATATGCGGACAAGAGTATCGCCACGGCAGAAAAGAACCATTATGAACACAAATGCAAAGCCAAGTGCAAAAAGACGTTTTATCCATTGCTTGATTTCTTTTATCGTAGAAAACTTTATCATAAGAGGCGTGAGAATTGTGCTTGTCGTGAGCGTTCCGATTGCGCCGAACAGAAAAATCGCGTCATTTTGCTTTTTGCAAGCGGAATAAATGAACAGTATAAGATAGAAAGTTGCGATTACATATTGTTCCATTACAAGCGAAAATAAAAGATACGGAAACGAAACTGTAAGCACAAGCGAAAAAACGATTCTTTCAATTGGATTTTCGCTGATGAGAAGCGCGAGCAGAATAATCGAAAGCTCAAGAAGCGCGATTTGTGCATAGGTAGTGTTACAAAAGGTA
>CALDIB010000066.1 GCA_937902125.1 uncultured Treponema sp. | reverse complement strand
ACATCGCATTTTCAAAGTTACCTCGAAAAACTGAAGTTTTTCGAGGTTCCCTTTAGCGGAGAAAAGCGGCCGGGCGCATACATTATGCAGCCAAAGTTGATGGTCTTTCCCGGAGAGACCTTGTAAAAATCCGCGCCGTGAATGTTTTCTTGGTCGCCGTCTTGGGGCTTTCTAATTTTCAGCTGGCCTTTGGAAAAAGAAAAACTTCCGTTCCAAGGATTGGGGTCAATGGAGCAGCCTTCCTCGGGAACTTCCACGCTTATTCGCCAATTGGTGATGACTGTGGCCTTCATGTTGTTAAAAAGAACGCCGTTGTATTGAGCGCCAACCCTGCTGTAGTCGTTTCCGTCCCGCCAAACTTTTTCAGGGTCCCTCAAAAAGGTAACGCAAACATCTTCCGAAACGTCGTTTTGCATGTAGGGCTTTTCCACCACAACTTTTTTTTCTGGAACGTCAACGCCGGTAATCGATATGATTATGAGAATTGAAAGAATTCCCGCTGAAACCGAGCAGACTGCCTGCCACAAATGGCTGCTGGCGATTCTCTTTTTCTTTTCGGGAACTGGAACAACTTGCTTGTAGCTTGGAGCCAAGCGGGGGGGGGCGCCGTCGCTCTTGTCAGAATAAAACTCAATCTCCAAAAGTTTTAGCGAAGAATAAAAAAGATGAAGGGCGCCAAAACCGTAGCCAAAATTAATCCAAGAAAAGCCGTAAAAAAACAGGGCCAAGAAAACGCCCACAAAGGGAAAGACGCAATAAATAAAAAGGGAAACAAAAACATTTTTTTGCATTTCCTTTCTTTTTTGAAAAAGCATTGAAATGGTTATGAGGCCCGGCGAAAGACCCAAAACCACGCTCAAAGGATAAAGCGCGCTTCTATGGTAAAAATTTCTTTCGTCAAAATAATATAAAAGGTTTGTGAACTGGCTTGCCACAAGCAAAAGAATTCCCGCAAGGCAAATGTAAAAAACCACAAAAAGCTGGATTGGAATTCCCTTTTGGACTGAAGAGCGGGGCGAACGAAGAATATTAAGGGCATCTCGAAAAACTCGTTTTAGATAATTTTTTCGAGATGCCGTCGAGTTCTAAGTCGTTGAAATACAACGACTTAGAACATCGCATTTTCAGAGTTACCTCTAAAAATTGCAATTTTTAGAGGTTCCCTTAAAATCCAGCAAATCAGATTTAATGAATTCGCAAGAGTAAAAGCAAAAGGCTGCGGCATAGTTAAGGAAAAAAACTAAAAAATTGCTTGTCCTAACCATGTAGTATCCAACCGCGCCGGGGTTTCCTCTAAAAATATAGGCCAAAGCGTCAAAAGCAAGCAAAAAGCCAGTGACGATTTCTATTAAGACAAGGGTTCTGCGGCTGTTTTCCCTTATTTTATGGCCGGAACATAAAAAAATTCCAACTTGAAAGCAAAAAAAAGCCAGCGCCACAAGAATCACAACGCTAATTATTCTTACGGTATCGCTCATAACGTCGTAAATTATATTTTATCGCGGAATTTTTGTCCATATAAAAAAACCGCCTTTTTTGAAGGCGGTTTTTTTAGGGCGTTGGGCCGGCGCCAAAACATGGCGGGCGGCTTGTTAAACGTAAAGGGGCGAAACTTGGCTCAAAATTTTGTTGTATTCCACAAAAACCGCGTCGTAAGCCTTGACGTTTTCCGCGATTGGGTTGGTCGTCTTTGACTCGTCCAACTGAACATGGCTGTCGGCGAGCGCTTCCATCGAAACGTTTTTGCCAGCGGATTTTTCCAAGCACCAAAGCGCCTGCAAGGCCGCGCCAAAAGCGGCGGCTTCGCTGGAAGTGGGAACCTTGACCGGCAGATTCAAAATGTCGGCCACAATTTGTCTCCATATTGGGCTTTTGGCGCCGCCGCCGGTAAGACGCAGCTCTTTGGGGGTAAAGCCGCGCTTTCTAAAGGCTTCCAAGCCGCCGCGCATCGAGAATACCGCGCTTTCCAAAGCGGCGCGCGCGATGTTGGCGCGGGAGCAGTTGGCAACCGTAAGTCCTGTGATTGAGGCGCGGCCATGCGGAAGGTTTGGCGTGCGCTCGCCGTTAAAAAACGGAAGCACGAAAACGCCGTCCGAGCCGGGCTTGGCCTTTTGCGCCTCGCCATCAAATTCCTTTACGTCAAGATTGAAGAGCGCTCGGATTTCCTCCGAGGCCACAGTGCAGTTCATTGTGCACAAAAGGGGAAGGTAGCCGTTGGTGGAAGAGGCGAATCCAGAGATTCCGTTTTCCGGATCGGCGACCGACTTGTCGGAAAAGCCGTAAAGGGTTCCGCTTGTTCCCATGGACATTGTCAAAGTTCCGCCTTTGACGCAGCCCGTTCCGATGGCGCTCATCATGTTGTCGCCGCCGCCGGCCGAAACCGGAATGCCGGCCGGAATTCCAAAGCGCTTGGCGGCCTCTTCGGTGACAGCCCCGCAAGCTTCGTCGTCAGCTATGATTTTAGGAAGCTTTTCAAGCAAAGAAGGGTCAACCGCGTCGCAAACGGTTTTTGACCACTTGCGGTTGACGCTGTCAAAAAGCGCCGTTCCCGAAGCGTCGCCGGACTCCATGACATAATTTTTGGTGAAGACATAATTCAAGTAATCGTGGGGAAGCATGATGTATTTAAGCTTTGCAAAGGCGTCCGGCTTGTGGCGCTTGAGCCAGAAAATTTTTGGCGCGGTAAAGCCGGGAAGCATGAAATTTTGGACGGCCTCGACAACCTTTTTTTTTCCACCAAGAGCGTCTGTAAGAACCTTGCATTCTTCCGCGGTGGAAGTGTCGTTCCAAAGCTTGATGTTGTAAAGAGCCTTTCCGTCAGCGTCAAGCGGAACAAAGCCGTGCTGCTGGCCGGAAACTCCGATTGCCTGGATGGAAGCCTTTCCTTCCCCGCTCAATTTGGAGAAGCAAACGTCCAGGCCTTTTTCGTACATTTCCGTTGTCTGCTCGCGAGTTCCGTCGTCCTTGGAAATCAAGTCCATGGGACAAGAGCCGCTTTCCACAATTTTCTTGCTTTCATAGTCGTAGAGAACAACCTTCATGCTCTGTGTTCCCAAATCAACGCCAGCGACGCATTTCATATTCAGCCTCCGTATCGTGCTCGTGCACGGTTATACAATAATATACGCTCGAATAAGTTTTTTGTCAAGGGAAATTTGCGGGCGCGTTTTTTGCCCACACACCCGCAAAACGGGCGAGTCAAGGCTTTAAGCGCATGCGCGAATTGTCTGGCCTTATTGCGGGTGTATGCTCGCCACACACCCGCAAAATGGGCGAGTCAAGGCTTTAAGCGCATGCGTGCCTTGACCGCCCTTACCTTCCCCAAGTCATAATGAGGTCGTAGTTGTCCTCGCGGACTTCAAAATACTGGTTGTATTCGCCGCAAGTTTCGCAGTAGTCGGGGGCGGCGGGGCCGACGACGATGTGGCCGCACTTGAGGCATTCCCAAACCTTTACGGAGCTTTTTTTGATTTGCTCGGAAGTGTCTTCGTCTTTAAGAAGGGAGCGGTAGCGCTCTTCGTGGCGCTTTTCAATCTGGGCGACGGCGCGGAATTTGGCGGCAAGTTCGGCAAAGCCTTCCGCTTCGGCGGTTTTTGCAAAGCCTTCATACATGTCCGTCCATTCAAAGTTTTCTCCGTCGGCGGCGGCCTTTAAGTTTGAAGTCGTGTCGTTGATTCCTTCCAATTCCTTGAGCCACATCTTGGCGTGCTGCTCTTCGTTTCCGGCGGTCTTTTCAAAAATCTTGGCTATCTTGTCATGGCCTTCTTTTTGCGCCACTTGCGAAAAATAGACATACTTGTTTCTAGCCTGGGATTCTCCGGCAAAGGCAGCCAACAAATTTTTTTCAGTTTGGGTTCCAGCGTACTTGCTCATGTTCTTCTCCTATAAAAAATGATTGTAAGTTGTCGTATCATTATAGACGAGAATTTTCAGGAAAACAAGAGCGCGACGCAAAATGTGTCGTTATGGGCGGCAAATATCAAGAAAACATAACAAGGATAGAAAAATCAACGCGGCGGCATTTTCGCGGCGACTTTTATCGTGTCGTTATGAGCGGCAAAATGCCCGGCGGTTCATTTTTTAGCCATGCGTTCTATGAATGCGGAAAGCGAAATCAAATCGTATCGGTCCAGCTTTTGCAAGGCTGAATTTATACGGCGAATAAGGTCCGCATTTTCTTTTGAAAGGCTTTGCTTTTCAGAGCCTGTAACAAGGTATTCAACGGAAACATCAAGCGCCCGGGCGATTTTTACGGCGTTTTCCACGGTGGGGGAAGCGGGATTGTCGCGCAAATAGTTGTCGATTGTTCTTTTGCTGATTTTTGTTTTTGCAGACAATTCTTTTACAGTCATGCCCTTAAATGATAATTCAGCCCTTAAGTTTTCCTTGTAGCCCATTTTTTTATACTACTCAAATTTACGCATCGGCTCTTGAAATTTATGTTATTTGTAAGTATTATAAAGAAAGATGTTGTTACAAATAAGTATCATGGGCGGCAATAATTGTTAGACTTAACATATCCATTTGACAGCTCATATCTGCTTAAAAAGCGAAAAGCCATAAAACGCGCGCTCCTCTCGGAACTTGAATCTCGCGAAACGGCAGACGAAAAAATTCTTGAAAAGCGGATTGCGATTCTCGGCGGCTCGACCACGCACGACATCGTGGAGATGTTGGAGCTGTTCCTTTTGAATTACGGAATCAAGACGGAATTCTACGAAAGCGAATATGCGCAGTATTGGAACGATGTGATGTTTGACAGCGCGGAACTCGCGGGGTTCAAGCCTGATGTGATTTTTATCCACACGAGTACGCGCAATATCACGGCGTTCCCCACGGCGCGCGGCAGCCGCGAAGATGTGGACGCACTTCTTTCAAATCAATTTTCGCACTTTGAGGCGATGTGGCAGAAAGCGGCGGAAGTATACAAATGCCCGATTATCCAGAACAACTTTGAGAGCCCGTTTTACCGCTTGCTCGGAAACCGCGACACATGGGATTTTCGCGGAAAGAGCAATTTTGTCTCTCGGCTGAACCAGAAGTTCTACGAATATGCGCAAAACCACGAAAACTTCTATATAAATGACATCAATTATATGGCTAGCTGCTACGGTCTGCAAAAATGGGCTGATCCGTTCTACTGGCACATGTACAAATACGCGCTTTGCGTGGACGCTATCCCGGAGTTTGCGTTCAACCTTGCCAACATCATCAAATCGCTCTACGGCAAGAACAAAAAGGCGATTGCCTGCGACCTGGACAACACGCTCTGGGGCGGAATCGTGGGCGACGACGGCGCGGAGAACATCGAAATCGGGCAGGAGACGAGCGTCGGGCAGCTCTACAGTGAATTTCAGGGCTACCTAAAAGCGCACAAGGATTTGGGCGTTCTTTTGACGGTGAACAGCAAAAACGACGAGGAGAACGCGCTTGCGGGCCTGAACCGTCCCGACAGCGTTCTTCGCCCCGATGATTTTATCGTGATAAAGGCGAATTGGGAGCCGAAGGACAGGAACCTCGCGGCGACGGCAAAAGAACTGAACATCGGTTCTGACGCGATGGTCTTTATCGACGACAACCCCGCCGAGCGCGAGATTGTGCGCTCTTCCGTGCAGGGCGCGGCGGTTCCTGAAATGACCGCACCCGAACGCTACATCAACATTCTTGACCGGAGCGGATTTTTTGAGGTGACGCAATTTTCTTCCGACGATTTGAGTCGCAACGAGATGTACAAGGCGAACGCCGAGCGCGCCAAGCAGGAGGCGAGTTTTACGGATTACGGCGACTATTTGCGTTCGCTTGAAATGAAAGCGGAGATTATGCCTTTTGCGCCGCTTTATATGAGCCGAATCGCGCAACTGACGAACAAATCAAATCAGTTCAATTTGACGACGCTCCGCTGTACACAAGGCGACATTGAGCGCATAGCGGCGGACGGAAACTATATCACGCTCTACGGGAAGCTCGCGGACAAGTTCGGCGACAACGGCGTAGTGTCGGTCGTGTTCGGGCACACGGACGAGGCGGACAAATCGCTTTTTCACATCGACCTGTGGCTGATGAGCTGTCGCGTCCTAAAGCGCGATATGGAATTTGCGATGATGGATAGTCTTGTCGCTGAGTGCAAGGCGCGCGGCATTGCGAAGCTCCGCGGCTATTACTACCCCACGGCGAAAAACAAAATGGTCAAAGATTTTTATGCGCAGTTCGGATTTAAAAAGACGGCTGAGGACGATGACGGCAACACGACTTGGGAGAGGGAAATCGGGGATTATGAAAATAGAAATCATGTGATAGAAGCGCAATAGGGATTGTAGCGCCTGCGAAGCAGTACCGCTTGCGGTATGAAGCGATAGCGAAAGTGCGAAAAGCCCGACCCGCAAAGCGGGGATTGCCATGAAAAATATAGGAGTTTTATATGAGTAGAGAAGAGATTTTTGAGAAACTGAACGAGGTGTTCCGCGATGTGTTCGATGACGTAGACATTTCGGTAACGGAAAGCACGAGCGCGGAGACAATCGAGGACTGGGATTCGCTGTCGCACATAAACCTTGTGGTTGC
>CALDIB010000065.1 GCA_937902125.1 uncultured Treponema sp. | reverse complement strand
CAACTCGCAGGAACCTCGAAAAACTTTCTGAAAGGGAGTTTTTCGAGGTTCCCTTACGCTCGCCGCGTTCAATTCGCCTTGGCGCCGTTCGAGTCCATCACTTTGTGAAATTTATCCACATACTCGCAATTGAGAATTGTAAATCCATCCACAATGCCGTCAACGTAAATCGCGCCGACTTCTATTCTATGTTTTTTGTCTGACTTAAAGAAAGTCGATTTTTCTGAGTCGATGTCGTTGTCGCCAAGGGGAAATTCTTTTAACAATTCTTCTTTGGAACTTCCGATGTAAGCGCCAAGCGGATGCAAGTCGGTTTTTTCAAATATGATAACGCTGGCAAGCGTTTCTCCCTTCCAATTTTTTAAATAAGTGATGGAAATGGGCTCGCTCATCACAGTGTAGCGCTTGTTGTATCCGCATTTTTGTTGAATGTTATCCGCAGTAGCTTCCGAAATTTCGTAACCAGGCTTGCCTTTGTACATTAAGTGGTTTTTCTTTGCGCTGCCAAAGCCATAATCGTAAATGGACTTGCCTTCTTGGCATGACAGGGCAAGGACCGAAAATAAGATTGCGAACGCGGCTGCAAAAAATTTTTTCATAACACACTCCATTTTTAAATTCATCATACAATGAAAGCGCTTGCCTTGTCTACATTTTCATTCCCAAGTTTCGGCCACAAGGCAAAGAGTTTCGCCGCCAAAAAGATTCATTATTTCAAGAGTTCCCGCGACTGTAACTTTGCTTTCTTCTTTTGGAAAGTCGTCGGGATATTTTTTTCCTTCAAGGGGAACGATTGTAAGGCCGGTGGGACAGCAGCCTGTGGCGTCCCAGACGACAACGGCAAAGGCTCTTTGCCCTTCGTGAATCTCGGAAAGAAATTGGCCTTTGATTTTCGCCGTCTTTCCCTTGTAGTTTTCCGGAGCTATCATCATGTCAAAAACAATTCCGGTGGCCATATTGTAATTCATCTTTGTAAAGTCGTAATTGATTTTTGTTCCGGCGGAAATTTTTCCTTGGCCTTTTGCCGTCGCAAAGGGGACGTCGGCCGTTGCCCCGCTTAAAATGAAAAAGAGCGCCAAGATTGAAAAAAATATTTTTTTCATAAAATGCTCCAAAAAAATCCCCGCAAAATGAAAGCCATAATCGCGGGGAAAATTCAAAATTATCTCAAAGCTTTTTTAAGAACCTCAAGGTTCTTTTTCATAGTCAAAAGATAATTCTTTCCGTCTTTAATGTCCTTTTGCGTGATTGACTGCAAGGAATCCATTTCTAGAATTTCCGCGGACTTGTTTTTTGTGTTGGACACTATTGTCTTGGCGATTTTTTTGTCGCTCTTTTCTATCGTAAGAACAGCGTTCAAGCCCAGCTGGTCAACTTTTTTTGCAAGGAAAATGACAGTTTCAAAACTGGCTTCCGATTCCGCGCTGCAACCCACAAAAGCCGCGTAATACTTTAAATTATAGTCGTCGGCAAGATAACGGAAGGGAAAGCGGTCTCCGAACAAAATTGTTTTTTTGGCGGCGGCTCCAACGGCATCCTTGTATTGCGCGTCAAGGTCAAGAAGCTGCTTTGAATAGGCGGCGGCGTTGGCCTTGTAGACCGCGGCGTTGGCCGGATCAAGTTCTTGGATTTTTTTGCAAATGTCGTCCACAAGAATCGCGGCGTTCTTTAGCGAAAGCCAAACGTGCTCGTCGTATTCAACTTCGTCGTGGTGGTGATGGTGGCCGTCGTGGCCATGGTCGTCATCGTGGTCGGCGTGTTCATGCTCATGCTCGTCTTCTTCCTCTTCTTCTTCGGCCTGCATTCCTTCCACAATCTCTTCTTCTTTTACTTTGTCGCCCAAGGCTTCCATCATGTTCACGACGAGCATGTTTTTGTTTGTGGCTGTCTTGACGGCCTTTTCCATCCATTCGTCGCTTTCTCCGCCGACAAAAATCAGCAAGTCGCAAGTTGAAATTTTGGCCATATCCTTGACGGAAGGCTGGTAGCTGTGCAAGTCCGTTCCGTTTGACTGAAGAAGGGTGACGCTAAAGATTGAAGCCTTGCTTCCAAGAATGCTCATAGTCCAATCGTATTGCGGGTATATGACGCAAACGATTGATTTTTTGGAAGCGGCAAAAGCGCTTGCAAAAAGCGCAACGGCCGCGGCAAAAATAATTGTCTTGATTGTCTTATTCATTTTATACCTCTATTGAATTTCTTTGTTTAATATTTCCGCGATGGGCGCGGCTTGGATGTTTGCGCTTGCCTAAACGTTCAGCTTGATTTTTTGCGAGACCAGAGTGTTGGACTTAAGAGCCGGCTTGCAAAGAATCAAATCTCTAAAAATTTTTTCCAATTGTCTGCCGCCGACAGCGGCAAGAATGATCAGAGCCAATGACAAAAGCTTTGTATTTTGTTCCGAAATATTCAAAAGAAGGCAAATAGGACAGCCTTCTCCAGCGCAATCATGGAAGCGTTCCGTGGCGAAAAAAGAAATGGAAAAAATTGTCAGCGCCAAAAGAAGCGCGGCCCTTATTTCTTTTTTTTGCATTTGGGGCATATTCCGTTAAGCGATGAAAGGTTCAAGTTTATCTGAAGTCCAAGGTCGTCAGAAAGCGATTTTAGGTAGCGCTCGGTTTTTTTGTCGGAAAGGTGAATTACCGAGCCGCATTTGCTGCACATAAAATGCATGTGCTCCGCGCAATGGCTTTCTTCTTCCGCCGTTTGATAGAAAAAGCCGTCGCTTGTGGCTGACTTTCGCCTGATCAATCGGCCGTCTTGCGTAAGCTTGTCCAAATTTCTGTATACTGTTGTTTTATTCACGTTCACGCCGTTTTCTTTTAGGAATGACGACAGTTCCGCCGCTGTCCAGCCCCGCTCCATTTTTGTCTGGATAAATTTGGCTATCAGGCCGCTTGTTTTGGTGTGATATGACTTTTGCAACATGGTTGCATTTTATAAAGCAAATTTTCTTTTTTGTCAACCCCTGTTGGGCTTAATCCGACATGTCAGTGTCCAAGTTGATTTTTACGCTGTAGCCTGGAAAAGCCGTCAAAACCTCTTGAAAAATCGAATCGCATTCGGCTTCGCGGTCTTGCGCGTCAAAACTGATTACCGTGTCAAACTTGATGATTTTCTTTTCTTTGTCCAAATAAAAGCCGTGCATTTGCAAAACGTCTTTGTGACCTTCCAAAATCTCTAAGATTTTTTCTTTAGCCTCAACCACAATCGGATCGCTTGTGTTGCGGGAATAAATTCCAACGGCTGTTAAGATTACCCGGCGCTCTTTATAAACGGCCAGCGAGATTTCGTTTGTAAGCTCGTCGATTTCCCGCGCGGTCAAGGTGTCGTCCACTTCAATGTGAACTGAGCCTTGCAATCGGTTGGGACCGTAGTCGTTTAGAAACAAGTCGTAGGCTCCGTAAACGCCCGGCGTTTTGCAAATGGTTTCTTTTACGGCGATTGCGGTGTCGCGGGGAACGCGCGCGCCAAGAATGTCGTCCAAAGTGTCCTTGAGCATTTCGATTCCGCTCTTGATGATAAAAAGCGAAATTAAAATTCCAACATAGGCTTCCAATGACACTCCAAAAAACTTCATCGCCAAAGCGCTCGCCAATACAGACGCCGAAAGAATCGCGTCGTTTTTAGCGTCGTCGCCTGAGGCTTCGAGAGCCTTGCTTGAGACTTTTTTTCCGACTGACTTTACATACACGCCCAAAAGTATTTTTACAAGAATGGCCGCCGCCAAAATTACAAGGGCGCTTAATGAATAGTTTGGAACTTGAGGATGTATGATTTTTATAATTGATTCTTTTAGCGCCGTGATTCCCGCGTAAAGGACGATCGCGCTGATTACGCTGGCGCTGATGTATTCAATCCTGCCGTGCCCGTATGGATGTTTTTTATCCGGCTTTTTGGCGGCCAATTTGATTCCTATTATAGTGATGATTGAAGAAAGCGCGTCGGAAAGATTGTTCACCGCGTCAAGAATTATCGAGATTGACGATGAGGCCAGCCCGACCGCGGCTTTAAATGACGCAAGCGCCATGTTTGCAAAAATGCTCAGGGCTGAAGTTCGCGAGATTGTCTTGTCGCGTGAACTTTGCATTTCTTCGATTTGCATTTTTTTTATTCCGTCCTGGCTCTGTTTTTTCCTGCGGACTTTGCGTCTATTAAGGCTTTGCGCGCCCTTTCGACGGCTTGCTCAAAAGTTTTGTCGTCTTCTTTAAAGTAAGAGAAGCCGATTGAAATTGTTACATGGAACGATTTGTCCTTAAAGTGAATTTCTTTGGCGGAAATTGATTCGATTAATTTTTGGGCGTAGTTCCAACATGCGTTCTTTTTCATTCCGTCAAAAATCGCGGCAAAGTCGTCGTTCTCCCAACGAATCAAAGTGTCGCTTGAGCGGCAGTGGGCAAAGAAGGCGCCGGAGATTTGTGAAAGAGTGAAGTCGCCGGCCTCTCGTCCGTAGGTATCGTTGATTGTCTTAAAGTTGTCGATGTCCAAAAACATTATGGCTGGACTTTCGCCTGTGGACTTGAAAGCCTCAAACTTTTTTTTCAATTCGATTTTGCCAAAGTCCCTTGTGCTCGCCTCGGTAAGCTGGTCGCGCCTAAATTCGTCC
>CALDIB010000064.1 GCA_937902125.1 uncultured Treponema sp. | reverse complement strand
ACTCGCAGGCACAGTCGAAAAATCGCCAAAGGCGAGTTTTTCGAGGTGCCCTTTAATAAATTACCTATAGCAAAACAGCGCTTGAGCTGTAATGTTGCGGCTTATGCGGCTAACCAACATTTGTTGGCTTGCGTTCGACTGCATTGCCGCTAACTCTCGCGCAAATGTTGTTCAGCGCCAACAAGGGGGAAACGTTTTCCACCGCCACGCTTTCAGGCGTTTCAAGGACTTCGCCAGTAAAATTCACTATGCCCTTGACGCCGCTTTTTACCAGACGGTCGGCCATAAGGCGGGCCTGGTCGTTTTCCACGGCCAAAATCGCAAACTCAATCCCCGCCTCTGGAATCACGCTTTCCATTTTTGCCGCCGGATAAAGGGGAAAGTCCGCGCTCAAAACTTCCGTGCGGTTCACCCGGCTGTCAAAGCCCGCCACAATCTTAAAGGGCGACTCGTCGAATATTCCGCATTGCATCAAGGCCGCGCCCAGCTTTCCCAAACCGGCTATGCAGCAAAAGCGCTTTTGGCCAGGAAGGGGAAGCTTCAATTCCGCCCGCAAAGCTTCCAGCAATTCGGCGGCCTTGTAGCCGTTTGACACCCCGCCTTTAAAGCCCGTCAAGGAAATGTCCTTTCTGACAAGGGCGCGGTCAATTCCGGTCATCCTTTGAATTTGTATCGAAGTGATTCTTTCGTCCTTGTAAGACGAAAGAAGGGAGCAAAGCAATGTCAGCCGCCTGCGGGAGGCTTCGGGAATCTTTTCCATCATTCACTTGAACAAAAGCGCTATATTGTGAAATTTTTCACAAAACCTATAAATTAATTTTAGCTTCGGTGTGAAAAAATGTCAAGAAAAAAGCCCCTTTTCTGAAGGCAAATCTTCAAAAAAAGGGCCAAAAAACAAAAAAAGGAGGATTTTTGTGAAAATTATAACAAGACCAAAGGCGGAATCAAGGCCTCCGGCGAGTTACCAAGATTTATCGGGCCACCGCCGCGATGATTTGTTCGCTGGACTGCTTGTAGGGGTTCAAAACCTCTTCCGCAAAGGCGGTCTGCAAATTTGCCCTGTAGCTTGCGATTCGGCTGACGTAACGCAAAGTGCTGGCGGGAGTCTTGTCGCTTCTAACCCTTGTGACGCCGGCGTTATACATGGCCACGGCGGTCAAATCGTTTCCAGCCACATTAAGGCAAAAGCGCAAGTGCTTCATGCCAAAGCGGGCGCTTGTCTCCGCGGCGTAAAAGTCTCCCTCGTCCAAGTGGGGAAAACTTCTGTCGTTAAGCTGAAAAAGGCCCCGGTCCACCGAACCGTTGGCGTTAAGGTTGTAGGCGTAGCGGTTGTAGCGGCTTTCCGTGTAGCAAAGGGCAAAGGCCAAAGTCAAGGGAATGTCTTCCCGGTTGGCCGCGTCCAAAACGGCCATGGTCACGTCCCGGTTTCCCGTCACCCGCAAATAAAACCATTCCACCGCCGCGCGGGTGCTGGGGTTTCTGTAAAGCTGCAAGCCTTTGTCGGCGGACTCAGTTTTTTCGTCCTCAAAGGAAATGGCGCTAAAGGACGATTTGTTTTCAAGCCATGAAATGTTTTGGGCCCTAGAGCTGATTTCCTCGGCGTAAATTCTTTCTTCGGGCAAGAGAGGCTCTTCGATGACAGAAACCGCGGCGGCAAAAACAGGCTCCGAACTTTTGGGCGACAAAAAAAGCGCCGCCACTCCAGCCGCGACAAAAAACAGCGCGAGAATCACGGCAAAACGGGCCGTTTGATAAAAGTCTGAATCTTCTCTGTATTCCTTAGTCATGAGGCAAAATAAAAGCGCAAATTTTAAATTTATGCAAGAGAATTTTTGAATTTTTTCAAGAAATTTCGCGTTTTTTTGCCTTTTTTGCCAGTTTGTTGATTTATCCGCAGCATCTTGAATATCCTGCAAACATTAGAATATCGCGCAGTTTATCGCAAAATCTCCACTTTCTCTATCATCGTGCCCGTTCACGAAGGCTCAACAACCCTTTCATTCAAAAATGTAATGGGGATGCTTTTCCAAAAGCTCCGACTTGAAATTTTCCAAAAGCTCACTTTCTCTTTCCATGCCCTTAAAAACGGCGGGAAGGCAAAAGCCCGCCACAACTTCGCAATCCTTCAAACGGCGGGCGCAATGCTTGTAGGCGGCGGTCAATTCCAAGGCCGCGTCAGTGTCCTTGCAATCTTCCCTTTTGGCCTCGGGACAAAGCAAAACTTTTTCTCCATGGCCTTCCATTTCCTTTAGGCGGCTTCTCAAGGAGGCCAAAAATTCTTCGTTGGCGCCGCCGTCAGGCAAAACTATGTCCTTGTAAGGCACTTGAATTTTTTGCATTCAACCACTCCATTTAAAATAAATCCCACCTCTGCAAAATAATTTCACAGAGGCGGAATCTAGAGACAGGCCTTTTTAAAGGCGCTATTCTGTCAAAATTTTGATTACCTCAGCCTTGTCTTGAGTCTCAAGAATCTGCTGTCGTTTTCCCGCGCTCTTGAACAAAAGGCTGACCTCCGCCAAAAATTGAAGGTGCGGGCCGGTTTTGTTCACCGGAGAAAGGGTCATAATAAAAATGCGGCATGGATCTTGGTCAAGGGAGTCAAAGTCAACTGGATTGTCGGATATTCCGATGCAGGCGACCAAATCGCGGACAGTGTCGGTCTTTCCGTGGGGAATGGCGATGCCATGTTTCATGCCTGTAGACATCTTGCGCTCTCTTTCGAGGACGCAATCGCGGGCGGCAGCCTTGTCCGTGACTTTGCCAGCCTTAACGAGTATGTCAAGCATTTCGTCAATGATTTCATCTTTTGTTTTTCCCTTCAAGTGAAGGTTCACCGTCTCGGGTGTAAGTACAGTTCTTAAGTCCATAGAATATATTGTAAATTCACTTTGTCTAAAAGTCAAGCGAAAAGTCCTTCAAAATTTGATTTTTTTCAAAAAATCTGATAGATTTTAGGCATGAACAAAACAGAAAAATTTGCGTCCGACATAAAAAGAATAAAAAAAGCCAACCGCCTTGGCGACTCTTTTAATATGGGCGCGGCCCTAAAAGACATGGAGCGGCTTTTTGAAGGCCAAAACTCAAGCTTTGGCCAACTTGCGGCCTCCCTTTTTGACTGGTGGAAAAACGAATGGGCGCGGGGCCCTGAGTTTGAAGACTTTGCCTTGGAAAAACTTTTGGCCATAAACGCCTTCCTCAATCAAGAGGAAGACACCGACGCGCTGGACAAAGAAGACTGGAAACGATTGAAGGACGAGGTTGGATACGAAGCCGAAAACATAAGCATGGACCTTTTGAGCCGGATGATGGAAACTTTGGTCTCAAAAGGCGCCATGGACTGACGCTATTGACGGAACAAGTAGGCCGGATACTTAATGTTGGGGCCAAAAGTTTCGTCAACCGCCCTTTTTAGCGAATCCCCCGCCAACGATTCAAAAAAACGCTTCATTAGCGGAGGATTGTAAAAGTATTCGTAATCGTAAAAGTCAACGGAATCGGCCTCGTCGCCTTCAACCTTTTGCGAAATCGCAAGGCGCTCAAGCATTCGGTCCTGGGCGTTTTCAAGCGAACCCACGGCGTCAACCAAGCCGTTTTGCTTGGCTTGGTTTGCGGAATAGATTCGTCCGTCGGCCAAAGCCTTGACTTCCGCGATGGACTTATTGCGTCCCTGCGCCACGATGGAAACAAACTGCTCGTAGCATTCGTCAACAAGGCTCTGCATGATGTTCTTTTGCTCTTCGGTGAGCGGCTCGTTGTAATTGAGCATTCCCTTATTTTTGCCGGAAGCAAAGCTTGTGGCCTTGATTCCCAGCCTTTCCAGCAAAACCGTCGCGTCAAAGGTAGGGCCGATAATGACGCCTATGGAGCCGGTCATTGTGTTTCGGTTGGCGTAAATCGAATCCGCCGCGCAAGCGATGTAGTAGCCGCCTGAGGCCGCCATGCTTTTAAAGTAAGCCCACAACTCTTTGCCGGAATTTTTATATTTTCGCAAGGCCAAATACACTTCGTCGGCCTCGTAAACCGTTCCGCCGGGGGAGTCAATGACGAGCAGGATTCCGATGTTTCTGTCGTCGTTTTCAAGGCTTTCTATAGTGTCCAAAAGCCACTGCTGGTTGTATGTTTCATTAGCTTCTTCTATGACGCCAGTAATGTAAAGGCGGGCGACATATTTTCCCCGGGAGGAAAAGTTTCCGATTTTAAAATTTCCAAAGTTGACGTTAATGGGATTGCTCCGCTCTTTTTTAGGCAAAGACGAGGCCGGAAGCTTTATCACGCCAAAGCCCTTGAGGATTCCAAAGGCAAGGGTCAAGAGGGCTATAACAATCACTATGATTAAAAATAGAACGCCGCCGCCCTTTTTTTTGCTTTTTGTTTCTTCCATAACAGTTCTCCGATTATTTTGTCGTCTCAAAGTCTTCCGGCTTTATCCGCTGGCTGTTAAGGGCGACTTCCTTTAGCGCGTGGTAGATGTTTGTGTATGTGGCCTGATAATAAGGAACAAGCCACAAAAAGCCGATTCCCAAGGACAAAACGCACAAAAAGCCCAAGGGTATGAAAGTGATGTCGGTGACAAACAAGTCTCCCTTGTAGCCCCGGGTCAATTCCTTGCTGATGTTCAAGGCCTTTCGGATTCCAATTTTAGGATATTCCGCCATCACATAAAACATCATTGAATACGAATACGTTTTTACGATTCCCGGAATCCAAAAAAGCAAAGACCAAAGAAAAATCCAAAGGCATTTCCAAATGGAGGCAAGAACGGCCTTTAGCCAATAGCCCAAGCCCTCGGCAAAATCGCCAAAAGAAACTTCTTCCCTGCTTCGGAACATAAGGTCAAAAAGCCTTTTTTGGGCAAAAACAAAGGCGGCCGCAACCGCGCAAATCAGCAAAGAAAAAAGCGTTGGCTCCTTGTCGCCGTGGATTCCGTAACTAAAGGAGCCGGCGCCCATGTTCATGTTCACATGAATTTTATCAGGAAAAATCAAGGCCATCGCCACAGAAAAAACCGTCACAAGCGCATACAAAAGCAAGGTTGACAAAACAGGAACCTTCCAACGGCCTTTAAGCTGCTCCTTGGCGGCCTTTTTATAATCCACTCGTCTAAACATTTTTTCCTCCGTGTTCAGCTAGCAATTCAGAATAATACTTTTCTTCAATATCATCAAGGGCAAGGCCGCTCTTTAGAACAAGCGCCTCAAGTTCCTTTCGCATCTCTGAAATTTCTTTATCGTTCGTCTCCCCTTCCGTCACAAATTCAATTTCCAAAAAATCTCCCAAGGGCGGAACATAGCACAATTCCAAGTGGGCGGGGCCGCATTTTGTTTGGGCGTAAAAGCCCGTCGCCTCCTTGCGCTTGTTAAAATGGGGAACAAAGCCGGAATCCCGCAAAAGTTCTTCCACGCAAGAAGAGTTTTCCATGGCGCTTTCAAATTCTTGGTTCACTTCCAAGGCCCCGCCCTTGGAGTCAAGGCGCCTTTCTTTTTTTTTGTAAGTCAAAAATATTTTTTCTTCCAAAAGGCGGCCCGCGCCGTCCGTCTTTTTTTCATTTCTGATTCGCGCGCTTATGTGTCCGTTTGGAGCGCCGGCTTTTTCAAGCTTAAAGTAACGGTCTTCCTTAACCACGCTTTTGTCAAAGGCCGCGAAGGAGCGCAATTTTTTTAAGACAGCCTCCCGGTCTCGAACATGGGCCTTAAGTTCAATTTCCATTCAAACATTCTACCATATAATTTGTCAAAAGGCAAACACTAGAAAAAAGGCGGTCTCCGCGCTAAAATGCTCCCATGACAAAACTGATTGCCGGCCCCATGGCAACTTTAAGCCACGAAGCCTTCCGCCGCCTTGTGGAATCCTTTGGCGGCCCTGACGAATTCTACACGGAAATGATAAACGCCCCCACCTTGATGCAAAAAGGCCCTTTTGAAAAATACTATTTGATGAACGGGCCTAAAGCGGAAAAAATTGTTTGGCAGCTTACAAGCAAAGAAGCCTCGTCAATGGCGGCCGCGGTTTCCGTTCTGGCCCCTTTAGGCGGAATCGGCATTGACCTTAACATGGGCTGCTCGGCTCCGGAAATTGTCCATTCAGGCGCGGGCATAGCCTGGATGCTAAAGCCAAAAGAAGAGACGCTGGCCATGGTTCAAGGAGTCCGGGAGGCCATAGAAAAATTCGCGCCGTCTTTTAGGCTTAGCGTGAAGCTCCGCTTGGGAGCCGAAAATTTTAAGGAAGAAGAATTTTACGACTTTTGCCAAAACCTTTGCGACGCGGGAGTCCAGCGCCTTGTCCTTCACCCAAGAACGCAAAGGGAAAAACTTTCCAGGCCGCCCCGCCGCTTTTACGTGGAGCATTTGGCCAAGGCTTTAAAGCCGCGCGGCGTGGACGTGATTTACAACGGAAACGTAAAGGACGAGCCAAGCGCCGCCGCCGCGCTAAAAGACTGCCCTACCTGTTCCGGCCTTATGATAAGCCGGGCGGCGGTTCAAAAGCCTTGGATTTTCGCGCAATTGCGGGAGAACCTTTTTGGCCAGCCCATGGATTTTTCAAAAGCCCAAGAAGGGGGCGGGAACTTAATTGGCTTTCAAGACCATAAGGGCGGGGCTGTCTCTGCCAATTTTGGAACGGCGGACAATTCAGATTTCTCAAAGATTGGGCGGCAAATTGACTTAATGCAAACAGGCTTGGACTACATCGCCCTCTTGCAAGAATACCAACCCAAAGAATTTTTTAAAAGCCGAATGCAGCGATTTTTTTCATACTACTGCGACAACTTCACTTTTGGCCACTACATAAAAATGAAGATGCTGAACGCCTCCTCTCCCAAAGAGGCGGAAGAAATTTTCCGCTCCTACTTTGAAGAAGAGCCCGGCGACCGCTACAAAAACATTTAAGGAGCCTCTAAAAACTTCAGTTTTCAGAGGTTGCCTTTAGAGCAACTTTTTCACCGCTTCGGCGGCGGCGTCCAATTCAGGAACCTCAAGGCCTTCAATGTCGCCCGCGTCCACATGGGCGCTGGTTTCGGGCCTCATGGGAATGCGGGCCAAAACCGGCAGGTTGAAAGTCTTTGCTATTCCCTCTATGTTGCTCTTTCCAAAAACGTAAATTTCCTTTGAACAATCCGGGCACTGGACATAAGACATGTTTTCTATCAAGCCCAAAATCGGAACGTTCATCATGTTGGCCATCTTAACGGCCTTTTCCACAATCACCCGCACCAACTGCTGGGGAGACGAAACCACGATGATTCCGTCAATGGGAAGGGACTGGAAAACCGTAAGGGGAACGTCGCCAGTTCCCGGAGGCATGTCCACAAACATAAAGTCAACGTCTTTCCAAACAACGTCAGTCCAAAACTGTTTGACCGCGCCGGAAATAACCGGCCCTCTCCAAACAACAGGATCGTTTTCGTTTTGAAGCAAAAAGTTCATGGACATAAGCTGGATTCCGCTGTCAGTCTCCACAGGCTTTAGCAAGTCTTGGCCTTCAACAACATCGGCGCGCCGATCGCTTTCGCCAAAACTTTCGGGAATCGAGGGGCCGGTTATGTCCGCGTCAAGAATGGCCGAACGGTATCCCATCTTTTGCATTTTGCAGGCCAAAAGGCTGGTCACCAGCGACTTTCCAACGCCGCCCTTCCCGCTTACAATGGCGATGACCTTTTTTATCTTGCTCTTTTTGTTCGGTTCAATTTTTTGAGGAGCGTCGCGCTCGGAGCAAGAGCCTTCTCCGCAATGTCCGCAATCGTGTCCGCAATTTTCAGCCATAAAAAACACCCCTTATACATGCCAAATCTTATTATTTAAAAGATAATCAAATTCAAGTCAAAAGTCCAGTAAATTTATCCGATAAATGAAATATGAAGAAGTTTCTATTAACATTGACCCTTGCCCTCTGCTCCGCGCTTTTGTTCGCCGAAAGCGAGCGGAAATTCTTTGGCTTTCAGTTTGCCTTGGGAAGCGGCTACACCTTTTACGGCGACGACAAGCTGCAATCAAATGTCAACGACACTATGAGACGAGGCTACAGCAGAATCATTCTATACGCCGACGCCGGAATCACGCTAAAACTTACCGACCAACTTTATTTTTTAGGGGGCTTTCAAAGCCTGTTTGACTTTATATGGAAGGACGGAGATTACACCCACCACGCAAGCCCCACTTTTTTTGGAGGCCTGCAATTCTATCCCGAAATCGGAAACCTTTCATTTTCATTGGCCTACGCGATTGGCGTTAGAAGCGACATGGAAGGACTTTCCGACAAATACAGAAAAACTGAATCCACAAAATGGGGAAACGGATTTAGGCTTTCCGCCGAATACGACTTTAAAAAAGGCGGCGGAGCGGTTCCTTGCATAGGCGCGAGCTACCTTTTTATGCCCACAGGCTTTGACAATTACGACAACACTTTGGCCTTGTATTTTAGGCTGGCTTTCCGATAGGCAAAAAAAAAAGGCCGCTTTAAACAAAAAAAACCGCCCATCAGGCGGTTTTTTTTGTTTACCTTGCGTACTCCACAATGCGGGTTTCTCGGATCATGGTCAACTTTATACGGCCAGGATAGCGCAAGTCGTTTTCGATTTGCTTGGCGATTTTTCTTGCCAATTCCTTAACGTCTCCGTCAGGAATTTTTTCATTGTTGACAAGAATGCGAAGCTCGCGGCCGGCTTGAATGGCGTAGGCCTTTTCAACTCCGTTGAATCCTTCCGCAATCTTTTCAAGGTTTTCAAGGCGGTTGACATAATTGTCAACTGTCTCCCGGCGGGCTCCAGGACGGGCGGCGCTTATGGCGTCGGCAATTTGAACTATTATGGCTTCCAAACTGGAAGGCTCTATGTCGTTGTGGTGCGCTCCAATGGCGTTGACAACCGCCGGAACCTCGCCCATCTTGCGGGCGATTTCCGCGCCCACTTCGGCATGGTTTTGGTCGCTGTCATTTTCCGCGCCCTTTCCGATGTCGTGCAAAATGGCGGCCCTTTTGGCCAATTCCCGGTCGGCGCCAAGTTCCGCGGCCAAGAGGCCGGCGATTTCCGCCACTTCCTTTGAGTGGACCAAAACATTTTGGCCGTAGCTCGTGCGGAAGTAAAGGCGGCCCAAAGCGCGGACTCCTTCCGTGGGCATATTGTGGATTCCCAAGTCGAACAAGGCCTTTTCGCCCTCTTCGTAGATTTTGTTCTGAACTTCCCGAGTGACCTTTTGAACGATTTCTTCGATGCGAGCCGGATGGATTCGTCCGTCGGAGATAAGGCGCTCCAAAGATTCCTTGGCTATTTCCTTGCGGACAGGGTCAAAGCAGGAAATTACCACCGCTTCCGGCGTGTCGTCGATGATGATGTCAACGCCGGTCAAAGTTTCCAAAGCGCGGATGTTCCGTCCCTCGCGGCCTATGATGCGGCCCTTCATTTCGTCGGAAGGAAGGGAAACGGTGGCCACGGTTATGTCGCCTGTGGTTTCTGTGGCGATGCGCTGGATTGTGGTCACAAGAATGTCCCGCGCCTTTTTTTCGGCGTTAAGCTGGGCTTCCTGCTCCACTTTGTTCAACAAGGCCTGCGCGTCGTGGCGGGCGTCGTTTTCCAAATTCCTGATGATAAGGTCTTTGGCTTCTTGAACCGTAAGGCCTGAGATGCGCTCCAGTTCACGCCTGTATTCTTCTTCTTGGGCGAGGACAACGCCTTCCCGCTTTTCCAAGGCGGCCAACTTTTCGACAAATTCCTTGTCGTATAATTCTTCTTCAATTAAAACCTTTATCACTCCGAGGGCAAGCAATCCGTCTGTTCCCGGACGCACCCGCAGCCAGCAAGTCGCTTTTTCCGTTAATTCATTTGACTTTGGATCTACGACGATTAAGGTCGTTTTGTTTCTCGCCGCATCCTTGATCCACCATTGCAGCTCCCCATCCGCTCCGCTAATTGCAGGATTCGCGCCCCACACTAAAATGCCGTCCGGTTTTATGTCACCATAATAGTCCACACCGGCAAAGACACCTGCCGTAAACATGCCTCTCATAGCTCCGCCTTCGAGTACTATTCCTACGCTCATTTTAAGTATTTCCTCCCGTTTCGCTGATCGCATGCTTGCATATCAAGTGATTGCTCTATAAAATATGTTACAATGCAAATCGGATCAAGACCTTAACATCTTAATATTTATCCAAGGAAACGTCAAAGATGAAAGCTCCCTTTTCACCTTATCTGGACGGCCTTGCTCCCAAGATGCAGGCACTGATCGCGGACCTTGGCACTACGTTTGATTACGTCAGCGTCCTGTCCACGGACTCCGTCGGCTTCCGCCTGTCGATCTCGCAACGCAGCAAGAGCGTGTCCAGCACCAACATGACCACCGAGCGTGGAAATGTAGTACGTGTATATAAAGATGGGCAGTACAGTGAATATGCATTCAACGAAGTCCCGGAGGATATCGCGGCGCTGGCCAATGCCATCCGCGCCGAGCTGAACGCCCAGTTCGCCGTGCTGAAGGCCACTTCCTCCAAGACCTACGTGACGCCGAAGCTCTCCGATGAGCCATTCGAGCTGTTCGTGGAGAAAGAGACCGGCCGCCTGCCGCAGGAAGAAGATATGGCCGCTTTGGTCGAGACCATGACCGTCCTGTCCGATCGCGGCATGGAGGTCATTCCGTGTGCGCTGGACTGCATGCTGAGCGCCTTGTTGCCTCTCATGCCCGGGCAGACGTCCACGCAGTTGCCGCAACCTGTGCAGTCATAAGGGCTGACCTGCATGGTGAATTTGTATTCCTTGAATGTGGCGTTGCCCTGGAGTTTCTTTATACCTGCAGGAGCGGTTTCAGCCTCTTCGGCAGTCATGAGGAACGGACGGATGGCAGCGTGAGGGCAGATGAATGCGCACTGGTTGCACTGGATACAGTTCTCAGGGTTCCATGAAGGCACTGAGACTGCGATGCCGCGTTTCTCGTAGGCGGCTGTGCCTGACGGGATGGTACCGTCAACCAGGTCTTCAGGAGCGAAGACGCTTACAGGCAGGTCGTTGCCGCACTGTGCATTGACGATGTC
>CALDIB010000063.1 GCA_937902125.1 uncultured Treponema sp. | reverse complement strand
CATTCTTCTTGCGTTCGCGGCCTATGTCTTTTATGTCGGCTGGACGCAATTCAAGGTTCCCGCCGGAAAAGTCGGCGTTGTGGTTTCAAAAACAAGCGGAGTCAATCCCAATCCTGTGACCCACGACAAATTTTCTTGGGCTTGGGAATTTCTTTTGCCCACCAACGCGCGCCTTTCCACGTTCTCTTGCGGAACGGAAAATTTTCAAAAAAGCGTTTCAGGCCTTTTGCCCAGCGGCGGGGAATACTCAAAGGTTTTTAACGGCGGCGCGGATTTTTCCTATTCCTTTGACTTTTCAATCGACTCCCGCGCTTCCGTGGAACAAATATCCTCGCTTATAAGCGGCGGAGAAATTCAAGGCCAAGACGACTTGGACAAACTTTTGGAGCGGAACGCGGAAAATTTTGCGGCCGCCGCGGCGCAAAAAATTCTTTCCGCCGCCCTTTCATCGGAGGGAGCCGACTTTTTAAAGGCCCAAGAAATCGCTTCATCCGCGGCCCAAGACTTTAAGGGGCCAAATGACATGGCCTTCATTCAATCGGTGGCGCTGAAAAAATACAGCGTTCCTGACATGGCCTTGTATAAAAGGGCCGCGTCTTTGTATGAGGAATATTCCGAGTCATTGGCTCAAGCGGCTTCGGCCGCCGCCAAAAAAGAGGCGGAAGAAAATTCCCGCTTTAAGACGACGATTCAAAAAATGGAAAGTTTGGGCGAAACCTTAAAAAAGTATCCGGAACTTTCGGACATGATAAAAAATTCGGACAACATAAACAAAACTTTGCAAACCATTGATTCTATAGAGTGAAAGTGGCGGGGAGAATGGAAAAACGAATTTACGCTATTCGCGGCGCGATTTTCGCGGAAAACACAAGGGAGTCGATTCAAGAAAAGGCGGTCAAAATCTTTAACGCCGCCGTTGAAAAAAATGGCCTTCAAAGCGGCGACATAGTTTCCCTTCAATGGACGCTTACAAAAGACTTGGACGCGATGAATCCCGCCAGCGCCTTGCGGGCTGGAAAAACATTGATAGACTCAAGCGAGATTCCGCTTTTTTGTTCCCAAGAGGCTTATGTCCAAGGTGGCCGGTCAAAAGTCATCCGCATGATGCTGACCGCCTATTTGGAAAAAAAGCCCAGCCATGTTTACCTTGACGGAGCCGAGGTCTTGCGCCCGGATTTTGCAAAATGAAAATTTGGATGGTTTCCCGTGAATACGCCGGAATTGCGGAAGCCGGCGGAGTGAAAAATGTAGTCTGCTCCCTTTCCGAGGCTTTGGCCCGCCGAGGCCACCAAGTCTTTTGCTTTTTGCCCTTTTACGCTTGCGTCAATCCTCAAAGTCTGGGCACTTTCAGGCAAAACGAATTCAGCGCGCAAGTGGAGTCCGCCGGCGAGCGCTATTCAGTTTCTTATTCAAGCGGATTTTTGAACGGCGTGAAAATAATTTTGGTGGGCGCCCAATGCTTTTCCGACAAGCAAAACGTTTACACCTATTGCGCCGCCGACTTGGAAAACTTTCCCGGCTGCAGAATAGGCGAGGGCTACGCCGACCAGCATCTTATGAACACGGTTTTTGAAAAGGCGATTTTGGCTTTTGGGGAAGAGTATTGCTCCAAAAAAGATTCCCCGGAAATCATTCATTGCCACGACGCTTGCGCGGCGGCTCTTCCGGCGATAATCCGGCAATTTAAAAAGAATTCGTTTGAAAAGACAAAGTTCGTGGTTTCCATTCACAACGCCGGGCCGGCTTACCACCACGAATTCAAGGATTCCGGCGAGGCCCAATTTTACACAGGCCTGAACGCGGAAGTGATTGAAGATTCAAAGAACGGCGAAAGGGTGGAGCCTTATTTGCTGGCAAGCCATTTTTCCGCGCTTTCCACCGTTTCTCCCGACTACGCCAAGGAACTTTGCGACAAAAACAATCCCAACACCGACGGCTTGGCGCAAATTTTCGCCCAGCGGAAAATTCCCATTTTGGGAATTACAAACGGAATCGACGTTTCCAGGTACGACCCCAAGGATGTGGAAGCCTCCCGCCTTCCTTACGCCTTCAATCCTGAAAAGCTTGATTTGGACGGAAAATACAAGACCCGGGAATATTTCTTGGAAAAAATCGCGGGCCGTTCCGCCCCGGAAATTTCCGGCTTGCCCAAAAGCGGCTGGCTTGACGGCGACGGCCGCGTCTTCTTTGCCTACCACGGCCGCTTGGCGCGGCAAAAGGGAATCTTTGTCCTTTTGGACGCGGCGCGGGATTTTCTAAAAAAAGTCCCGGAAGCCCGCCTTATAATTAACGGCCAGGGCGAGGAAGCCTTGCGGGACCAGTGCGCCGCTTTTGCCAATGAGTTCAAGGGCCGCGCCGTTTTCTTCTACGGCTACGAAAAGGCCATGAGCCGAATGTTCACAGCGGCGGCCGACTTCGCCCTCTTGCCCAGCGACTTTGAGCCTTGCGGAACGGAAGACTTCATAGCGCAAATTTACGGAACTATTCCTGTGGCCCACGCCACGGGCGGCCTAAAAAAGATTGTGGACGGAAAGACCGGCTTTTTATACGAGCCCAACACGGCTTCCCGCCTTTCGGATTTTGTCGTGGAACTTTCCCAAAAGAAACTTAAGAACGCCAAGATTTTTGACAAAATCATCCGCGAGGCCGCCCGCTTGGTCCGCTCGGAATACACTTGGAAAAGCGTGGCCAAAGACCGTTACGAGCGCCTTTATTGGGATTTGCTTTCCGAAAGCAATCATTGACGCGCCGCCGCAAAAAATTGCCCGGCCGCCCAATTTCTTGCCTCAAGATTTTCCCTTGAGGGCATCTCGAAAAACTCGTTTTAGATAATTTTTCCGAGATGCCGTCGAGTTCTAAGTCGTTGAAATACAACGACTTAGAACATCGCATTTTCAGAGTTACCTCTAAAAATTGCAATTTTTAGAGGTTCCCTTGAACATTCCTCTAAAATTCATTACAATATTTCAACTAAAATTTATAGAGGCGCATGATGAAAAGAAGACTGGTAACCTCGGCCTTGCCGTATGTGAACAACATTCCCCACTTGGGAAACTTAATACAAATGCTTTCCGCGGACGTTTACGCCCGCTTTTGCCGAAGCCGGGGCTACGACACCCTTTATGTTTGCGGAACCGACGAATACGGAACCGCCACGGAGACAAAGGCTCTGGAGGAAAAAAAGACTCCCCGTCAATTGTGCGACTACTATTTTAAGGAACATACAAAAATCTACGACTGGTTCCACATTGACTTTGACATCTTTGGCCGAACTTCAAACCAAGAATGTACGGAGCGCACCCAAGAGCTTTACCAAGACTTGGAAAAAAACGGCTGCATAGTTGAAAAGACAAACACCCAGCTTTACTGCCTCAAGTGCGCTCGCTTTTTGGCCGACCGCTACGTTCACGGCGTGTGCCCCAAGTGCGGAAGCGACAAGGCCCGCGGCGACCAGTGCGAAGACTGCGGAAGCCTTTTGGACCCCGCGGAACTAAAGGAGCCCAAGTGCTCTGTCTGCGGCTCAACGCCGGAGCCAAAGGAGACAAAGCACCTTTACATAAACCTTCCCGCCATAAGCGAAAAACTTGGCGCGTGGATGGAAAAAGCTTCCGTTGAAGGAAAATGGAGCGACAACGCCGTCAACATCACAAAGGCTTGGATTCGCGACGGCCTTAACGAAAGGGCCATAACCCGCGACTTAAAGTGGGGCATTCCAGTTCCCCGGGAAGGCTACGAAAACAAGGTCTTTTACGTTTGGTTCAACGCTTGCATCGGATACATTTCAATCACCCAGCAATTGGCCAACGAGCTGAAGGCGGCGGGAAAAGAATCTTTTGACTGGAAGTCTTGGTGGCAGCCGGAAAAAAAGGACGTGGAGCTTTTCCAATTCATCGGAAAGGACAACATTCCCTTCCACACTGTGATTTTCCCGTGCACGCTTTTGGGAAGCGGCAGGAATTGGACAAAGCTTTACCACATGAGCGCCACCGAATACCTTAACTACGAGGACGGAAAATTTTCAAAGAGCCGGGGCGTGGGTGTCTTTGGAAGCGACGCCATAGAGTCTGGAATTCCTGCCGACGCTTGGAGATTCTACATTTTCTACAACAGGCCCGAAAAGCAGGACTTCCAGTTTACTTGGAAGGACTTTCAGGAAAAGCTGAATTCCGAGCTTGTGGGAAATTTGGGCAACTTGGTCAACCGCGTCCTTTTGTTCGTCAACAAGTATTACGGCTCCAAAATTCCCTCCGCGCCCGTGGACCAAGAATTGTGGGCCAAGGTAAAGGACTTGGAAAATAAGATTGCCGAAAACCTTGAATGGGCCAACCTTAAGGACGCCTTCCGCCAAATCTTTGAAATCTCCGACATTTGCAACAAGGCTTTCCAGGCCGCCGAGCCGTGGAAGGCGCGGACGGAAGATCCCTCCAAGGCCGAAAAGCTTATTTACAACCTCTGCTACGTCATAAAAGACTTGATGATTATGGCTCACGCCTTTATGCCCCAGTATACGCAAAAAGTCATGGGCTACTTCGGCAAGACAATCAAGGAAAGCCGCGTGGGCCAGCCCACCCTTGAAGGCTTGGATTGGTCGGACGTGGGAAAGATGGAAGGCTTGGAAAAACTTGGCCCAACCGAAGTCTACTTCACTCCCATGGACAAAAAGACTATGGAGGCCTTCCGCCAGAAATTCTCAGGAAGCCAGGCCGAGCGGGACGGCGCGAAAGGCGGCGACAAAAAGGCTGAGGAAAAAAAGAAGGCCGCCAAAGAAGAGCCGGCTCCCTTGCCGCCCGCCGAGCAGCCCGCGCACTTTAACAAGAACATCGAGCTTCGCGTCGCAAAAATTCTTAAGGTTGACAACAACCCCGACGGCGACAAGCTTTATGTGGAGACCATGGACGACGGAAGCGGAAAAGAGCGCATAGTCCAGTCCGGCCTTAGGCCTTATTTAAAGCCCGAAGACCTTCTTGGAAAGAACATAATTTTGGCGGCCAACTTGGCCCCCCGAAAAATGCGGGGAATCGAAAGCCACGGAATGCTTTTGGCCGCCGACTACAAGGACGCTGACGGCAAGGACTGCGTTGAAGTCTTGACCGCGCCTTGGGCAAAGCCTGGCGACCCGGTGGTTTTGGAAGGCGCCGATCCCGCCTTTAAAAAGCCCGACGTCATAGACATTGACACTTTCTGCGCCGTGGAGATAAAGACTGTGAACAAGAACGTCCAAATTGGCGGCGTGAACCTTACTGTCGCAGGAAAGGCCATCACCACAGAATTTACCGTGAACGGAGACATCCACTAATTGATTGGCGTTAAGGTTCAAAAAATAGACTTCTCGATAAACGGAAACCAGGGCTCTTTTTTGCAGACCCCCTTTTGGGGCCTCTTTAAGTCCCGCCACGGCTGGAGCCTCATTCGGGCCAGGGCGGAACTTTTTTCAAAGACCTTTGACTTTACTGTTTTGGTCCGTTCTTTTGCGAAAGGCTTTTTCAGCCTTGCCTATGTTCCCCTTTTTCCCAACGAGGAATTTTTCAAGGCGGCCGGCCTTTCTGCGGACCCGGAAAAATTTTCCCTTTTGCTAAAGGAACTTTCCGGCGCTCTCAAGGCCTTTCTTCCAAAAAACGCCATTTGCGTCCGCTTTGACCCCCAGCTGGAATTTTCCTCTCCTGAAGAACGGGACGCCTTTGACAAAAATGTTCCCCCTCCGGCAAAAAAAAGCAAGGTTGACATTCAGCCGCCGGACACCACAATTTTGGACTTGACCCGGACCGAAGAAGAGATTTTGGCCGGAATGAAGAGCAAGTGGAGATACAACGTCAATTTGGCCAAGAAAAAGGGCGTTCAAATAGAAAAGGTTCCTCAAAACGGTCTTAACTTGTATGATTTTGTAGACATTTTTTACGATTTATACAAGATTACTTCCTCAAGAGACGGAATCGCCATGCACTCAAAAAGCTATTATTTGGATTTGCTTGAACTTTCCCAAGAAGAGCTTAAAAAGGAAAACGATGTTCCCCAAGTGAGCCTTTACGTGGCCAAGCACGAGGGGGACAATTTGGGCGCCATTATGACCCTTTTTTCCAAGACCCAATCCGTCTACCTTTACGGCTGCTCTTCCAACATAAAAAGAAATTTAATGCCGAACTTTTTGTTGCAGTGGACGGCCATGAGCGACGCCAAGGCTTACGGAAGCCTTTCCTACGACATGTACGGAATGCCCCCCACCGACGACCCCGGCCACCCCATGCATGGCCTTTACCAATTCAAGACCGGCTTTGGGGGCCGCAACGTTCACCGCGCGGGAAGCTTTGACGTTCCCTTGAAGGCGGTTTACAATCTTTGCGTCCTTGCCGAGGACGCCCGGGCCTTTTGGCATAAAAAAATATTGAAGAAAATTCGCGGACGGTAACTATATGAACATGGAAGCGTTTATTTTGGGCTGCGGCGGAATGATGCCCCTGCCTTACAGACATTTGACAAGCGCGCTTTTAAGGCGGGACGGAGACTTGTTCTTGTTTGACGGAGGCGAAGGAACCCAAGTTTCTTTGCGCCGCCTGAACCTAAAGTGGAAAAAAATCAACGCGATTTTTGTAAGCCACACCCACGCCGACCATGTGACCGGGCTTCCCGGAATAATGATGCTTTCCGCGCAAGTTGAGCGGAGCGAGCCCCTTTACATTTACGGCCCGCCAAAAATCGCCGACTACATTGAAACAAGCCGCAAGGTTTTGGACATGTATATAAACTATCCTGTTGTGGTGAAGGAAATCGCCGCGCCCTGCGTTGTCCATAAAGAAAAGGACTTTCAGGTTAGGGCCTTTCCTCTTGACCATACAAAGGTTTGCGTCGGCTACACGCTGGAAGAATTTGACAGGCCGGGCCAGTTCAATCCCCAGGCCGCCTTGGACTTGAAAGTTCCCCGAGGGGCGCTTTGGTCAAAATTGCAAAACGGCCATGAAGTCCAAGCCTCCGACGGAAGCGTGGTCAAGCCCGAGCAAGTTCTTGGCCCTTCGCGCAAGGGAAGAAAGTTCAGCTATGTCACCGACACCCTTTACCTTGACTCAATCGCCAAGGAAGTGAAGGGAAGCGACCTTTTGCTTTGCGAAGGAATGTTCGAGCAGGCGCTTCTTGACCAAGCCAAAGAAAAAAAGCACATGACCGCAAAGCAGGCCGCCACAATAGCGCGGGACGCTGAAGTGAAAAAAATGGCCATGATTCATTATAGTCCCCGCTATACCGACAAGGATTTGTCTGTCCTTGAAAGCGAGGCCAGAGAAATTTTTCCCGGCGCCATTCTTTCAAAAGACAGAATGCGCTTTGAGATTCCTTACGAGGACTAGCGGAGAAAAAATATGATTTCCGCGCTTTCCTTTACAAAAGCGTATTCCTCAAAAGCCGCCTGCTCAAATGTTTTTTTTGAGGCCCCGCGGGGAAAGGTCACTGTTTTGCTTGGCCCCAACGGCGCCGGAAAAAGCACTCTTTTAAAAGCCTTGGCGGGCTTTCACTACGGAAGCGGCGGAAAAATTCTTGTTCAAGACTCAGGGCTCTCATATTTTGACGCGGCGGAATTTCCAGAAAAAGTCAAGGCCATTTCAGGCTTTGTGAGCGACGTTCCTTCCTTGCTGGAGGATTGGACTGTTCAAGAATTTTTAAGAAACGCGGCGGACTTGCGCCTTCCAAAAAAAGCCGGCGGAAAAAACGGGGCGGGCAGGGCGCTCGTTCTTGACGAGGCCGCGAAACGGGCCGCCGCCCTTTGCAAGCTTCAAGAAGCGGCGGGGCAAAAAATTTCTTCGTTAAGCCACGGATACAAGCAGCGGCTAAATTTGGCGGCGGCCCTTGTGGCAGACCCGCAAATCATAATTTTGGACGAACCCAGCGCGGGCCTTGACCCGGAGCAAATAAAAGAAATGCGGTCCCTGGTTCAAAAGCTCAAAAAAGACCGCGCCGTGATTTTTTCAACCCATATAATTCAAGAGGCGCAAATCCTGGCCGACGAAATTTACATAATGAAAAATGGCCGGGTGGCGGCAAGGGGAAGCGTCCAAGAACTTCTAAAAAAAAGCGGAAGCGGCTCTTTGGAAGACGCCTATTTGTTCTTTGCCGAAGGCTCCTCAAAGCCTTTGGAGGAAGAGGGCCTGCCGGAAGATTCTTTAAAAAAAGAAGCCGTCCGCCCAGAGGCAAAAGAGAAATTTTTGGAGGCCAACATTTTTTCAGGCCTTGGCCGCCTTGTAAAAAGCGAGCTTTTTTCTTGCGGCATAAATCCTGTCAATTGGATTTTAGGAATTTTCTTTGGCCTTTTTTCGGCGCTGTCTTATTTTTACGGAACGGCCTTTTTTGGCGGCGGCGGAAACTCATCGCTCGCGCCATTTTTTTTGGCCATGCCTTATGTTTTGACCGTATTGATTCCTTCTTTTTGCGCCAACGCAAGGTCCCCCGGCTTTGACCAAAGCCTTCCTTTTGGAGAGCTTAAAAAAAGCGCCGCGCGGATTTTGGCCGTTCTAATCGTTTTTTGCCTTTGCCTGCTTCCCACGCTTTTGGTTCCCCTTTGCGTTTCATTTTTTGGAAGCGTTGAGCTTGGCGTTCTTTTTACAGGCTACGGCGGACTTTTCTTTTACGCCGCCGCGGCAATTTCTTTTTGCGTTTTTTTGTCCAAGCTTTTTTACGGCAGGGCCTCTTATTTTGCGGCGGCGCTTTTGTCTTTGGCCGCGCTCAATTCCGCGCCTGTGATTTTGACCCGGGTTCCCCTTCCGGAATTTCTTTCCAATTTCATTCGCTACGCAAGCTTTCCCTGGCGCTTTGATTCCGCCTCCAAGGGAGTTTTGGACACAAGAGACTTTTGCTTTTTTGTCATCGCGGCGGCGGCCTTTTTGCTTTTGTCGGTTTTCGCGGCGGAGAAAAAAAAGGGCAAAAAATATTTTTGCAAAAAGAACGCCTTAAAATCTTGGACCGTCATTTTTATCTTTGTCTTTTTGCTTTTGGACGCGAACAGAATTTTTGTCCGCTTTGACTTGACCGCGGAAAAAAATTATACGCCCTCCCTGCGGACAAAGCGGCTTTTGGACGGCGCCGAAGAAAAAGTCCGCTTTTCATTCTACCGTTCTTCGGAACTCTTGAAACTTTATCCGCAAATCCGAGATGTGGGAGACTTTTTGCGCTCCCTCTGCGATTCTTGCGGGAACGCGCTTTATGTGGAGATGGACGCGGACAAGCCCGCCGCTCAAAAAATTTTGAACGAACTTTCCGTTCAGCCTTTTCAGCTGCAAAAGCAAAAGGACAATTCTCTTGAATACATAAACGCTTATTCCGCCATTGTAATAGATTATATGGACAAAAGCCTTTTGATTCCCGCCGCCTTCTCAACTTTTTCTTTGGAATACGACATCAATGTCCGCCTTGACTTTTTGCTGAATCAAAAAAGCCGCCGCGCCTACGTTCTTTGCGGCAACGGAATGTCCCTTGAAAAAGACTATAAGGCCGCCCTTGACTGGCTCAACTTGGAAGGTTTTGAGACGATTCCCCTAAAAGCCTCAGCCTTAAAAGACGCTTTTCTTGACAAAAGCCTTCCCCTGATTGTTTTTGGAACAAAGGAAATCGACATTGGAGGAACTGAGGAGATCCAGCGCTTTTTGGAAGGCGGCGGCGCGGTCTTGGCCATGGCAAGCCCCTACAAGGTTGACGTTGACGGCGGCTGGACTCTTTCCAAAAACAAGGGCGACAGTCTTTTGCCTCTTTTTGAAAGGTTTGGAATTTCTTTTTTGGATTCCCTTGCGGCCGACCTTTCTTGCGTCAGAGCCAATTTTTATTCCGCCGAAGAAGGGCAAAGGCAAAACCAGTCCGTCAACTATCCCTTGTGGATTGACTTGCTTCCCCAAGATGGAGCCCCCTACGGCGCCGCGACTTTTTGGGCCAGCCCCCTTTCTTTGGACAAAGACAAGGCTCTTTCCGCCCTTGAAACAAGCCGGGCTTCTTGGCGCTTTTTGCCGGACAAAAAAAATCCCTCCTTGCTTTTTGACACGAATCCTTTTTCCGTTCCAAAAACTGCCATAGCCGACCCCCTTATTCAAAAAGAAAAAAGCGTCTTGGCGGCCAAAAGCCTTGCCGCCAATCTTTTTGTCATAAGCGGAGACTTGTTCGCCAACGACTTGATTTTGTCATTGAGCGGCGGAGAAAGCGGCGACTTTAGAAACCTAAATTATTTGACTTCAAGCCTTTTGGACTTGACCGGCGAAAAGGAAATGGCGGACCTAAAGCAAAAGGGCGCCTCTGACCATTCTCTTTGGAAGCTTTCAAGCGGGGAGGAATGGAAAAGGGCAAAAAATCTTTCCCTGTTTTTAAATTTTGTCTTGGCGCCCATTGTCGCTTTAGCCTTTATGTTTTTGTTCTTTTGGCGGAGGAAGCATGGCAAAAAAATTCTTTAAAAAATTCTTTCCGCAAATTCTTTTGCTTTTCCTTGCGGCCTTGTTTTTTTTGTCCGCGCCCAAAAAAGAAAAGACGTTTAAGACGGCGCTTTTAAATCCAAAGCGTTCGGTTCAAAAGATTGTCTTGGGCGACCCAAAGTTTGGAAAAATTTCTTTGGAAAAAGCCGGCTCCTTTTGGCTTGGAAAAAAAGAATTTTCCGACGGCAAGGCCGCTTTCTTTCCCTGCGATTCCGACGCGATAAAGGGCCTTTTGTCCGCGCTAAAAAAGATTTCCACGGTGGCGGAAGTTTCAGGCTCAAAAAAACTTTCGTCCTACGGCTTGGAAAAGGGCGGCGCTTTTTTTCTTGGCCTTTATGACGACGGCGAAAAGGAGGCGGTCTCGATTTATTTTGGAAGCCTTGACTCCCGCCGCAGGATTTTCTTTTTTGTTCCCAAAAGGCAAAAAATATTCGCAATTGATTCCCAGCCCTTGGCGCCCTACCTAAGCCTTGACATGAACTTTTGGGCAAGCCCGGAGATTTTTCCCAAGGACATCGTGGGCGCTGACAAAAAATGGCGGCGGGGAAAAATGGCCCTTTCGCCAAAAGGACAAGCGCTTTTGGCCCAAGACTTTGACTGGTCCGGCGCCAAGGAAAAAATTTTTGACGCAGGAGACGGAAACCTCTACAAAGCGCTTTTTTTGCCGGCGGATGAGGGCGACTATTATTGCCTCTTTTTGGCCCGGCCAAGCGCCCAGCGGCCTCAAGTTGAAAAGGAAGCCTTAAAAAAAATCAATTCAATTTCCCTAGTCAGCTCTTGGACTTTTGAGCGCCTTCTTTTGGAAGAATAGGGCGCCCCTAAAAATGCGACGTTTAAAAGCCCGCAATTTTGGGGTTTTATGCTCGACTGCAACCTCAAGTTGCGGCTTTTAGAGGCTTCCAATAATCAAAGAAAAGCAAAAAGAAGGGCGCAGGCGTTGTAGCACAAGTGCGCGGCAAATGGGGGCCATAGGCTTTTTGACTTGACAAAGCGAACGCGCAAAACGCATCCGGCCGCAAAGGCGTTAAGGACGGCAAAAATTCCTTGAGGCCTGTGGGCCAGCGCGAAAAGCGCCGCCGCCATAAATTCCATGAGGGCTTTTAACGCCATAAAAAGCTTTGGCCGTTTTTCTTCCTCCGCCGCGCCCAAAAACAATGATTTCAGCACGTTTGGCAGATAAAGGCGGTAAAGGCTTTCTTCGTAAAAGGCGCTTGCGGCCAATGTCAGGGCGCAAAAAAAAGCTTCTAGTCCGTTGGAGGGCAAAATCACATTGTCATCGCATTTGATTTTTAAAAGCGCCCTGATTCCCTCAAAAAAAGCCGAGGACAAGGCAAGACAGCCCAAGGCGATAAAAAAATGACTGGAAAAAAACGCCGCGCTCCAAACGGGGTGGCGTTTTAACGGGGATTTTTCTTTGTTTTTGTTTTGCAAAAAAAGAAAAAGGCCCAAAAGAAAGCAGGGCAAAATGTAAAAATTGAATTTTGAAAAGTCAAGCGCGGCGTTTTTGTCTTGGAAGGCAAAAATCGGCGGCAAAACAAAAAACGATAATATTAAAAAAAACTGTAGCATAAAATGTTTTTTTGTCATATAATGTAAGCAAAGTATATTTTTTTTTTAATGTTTATACAAGTGAGAGGATTTTTGTGTCTATATTAATTGTTGCCATGGGCGTTCTTGTTTTGCTTCTCGCGGTTTGGCTTTTAAAAATCTTTTCGACAAAAATAAATTTTTTCACCGCCGGCTTGGACCAAAAATTTACGCCTTCGGAGATTTCGATTTTGTGGAAGCTTGCCAACATGGTTGAGCTTGAGGATCCCGAAACTCTTTTTGTTTCCACAAACGCCTTGTCCCGATGCATCACAAACCTTATAGAAACGTCAAGGCGGGAGGGAACTGAAAATTCTCTTGAAACGCAAAATTTTTTGGCCAAGCTATACAAGTTCAGGACCAAGATTGAGTTGGCCTCGGAAAACAAAAAAGGCCTTGAGTCAAGCCGGGCGCTTTCAAACGGTCAAAAATTGCGCTTGATACTAAAGGGAAGCGGAATCTTCGCCTCCCGCATTTTGAACAACGCCCGCGATTTGATAATAACGATTCCGATTCAAGACGGAAGGATAAAAATTCCGCCGGAGGATTGGAAGGGCAAGGAAATCAGCGTTTACTTGTGGCGCAAGGGCGACGCGGGCTATGTTTTTGACACGAATGTTTTGGCAAGCGGAATATTCATGGGTCAAAACGTTCTTTACTTGGCCCATTCAGAAAATCTTTTTCGCGCCCAAAAAAGAAAGTCAATCCGAAGCCAGTGCCATATTTCGGCGCATCTTTACATCATAAAAGAGGCTGTCACTGATTTTTCGCGGGTGGAAAACGCGCCGGGATTTAAATGCCTGATAGAAGACATAAGTTCCGACGGCGCCATGATTCGCGTAGGCGGAAAGGGCGTCAACAACATTCAAGTCAAGCTTCAGTTTGAGCTTGAGGACATGCTGATTTTAATGTATTGTCTGGTTCGCTCCGTGGAATTCAACGCGGCCAACAATCAAAGCCGCCTGCATTTGGAATGCCTTCACATCGAGCCGCAAATGCGAAACGCCATTTTGTCTTTTGTTTACAAAGTGTTGCCGGAAGATCAGAAGAACGCGGAAGTCGCTTTGGCTCAGCTTGAAGACGAGCAAAAGGACGACGACAAAAAGGCGGCGGATCAAGGCGAAAAAACTGTTACGGACAGCCAGGAAAGTGGTTTAAGTGTGGAGATTCCGACTGCGATTGACCCTGAGTTTTTAAGCTCGGAGTCAAATTTTTCAATGGAAAAAGGAAAGGATTCAGAATGAAAAAACGAGCTGAAAAAATTTTCGTCTTTGCGGCGACGCTTTTTGCGGCCGCGCAAGGCTTTTCGCAAAGCGACCCGCTTGTTAAAGAAGAGATTAAATTTGCAAAAGGAAACATCACGGATAAAATCGCCGCTGTAAAAAGTTCCGGCAATTCCGCCTTGGCAAAAAAAGCCGTTGACTTTGTTGTTGACAACGCGATTTTGCTAGAAGGCGACAGGGATTTGGCCGGCCTTGCGGTGGCAGGAATCCTTTCTTATCCTGTTGAAGAATACCAAAAAAATCCAGTTATGGTTTTTCAAGACTTTTCAGACGTCTTTTACGGCGTTGACGACATAAACGTTAGGGTCAGCGTTTTGGACAAAATAGCTGTTTTGCATGAAAAAAAGGAAAATTCCGATTGGACGGCCTTTGTCAACGGCTACTTGTCTCAAAAAGTCGCAGCGGGAGGAGCGGCCGACGAAACCGTAAAAAAGTCAATCGAAACCCTTTCGTCGATTGGAAACGGCTCTTCTTTTGGCATTTTGCATTCGATTTTGCGCCAGCCGATTTGGTCCGAGTTGGATGGAGACGTTTCAAAAGCCTTGGCCAATATTTGCGACAAGTCCTTAAACGAAATATTTGAGGCGGTTGAAAAGGCGGACTTTGTTGAATTAAAACTACTTTCTAAAATTTTTGTCAAAAATCAATCGATTTCCGCCGCTTTGCGTTCTGAAATCGCTGAAAAAACGCTAAACAGAGCGATGATATTGGCGGGCAATTCCTCTCATTCGCAAGACCTTGCCGTTTTCCAATTGGAAATGGCGCAAGTTTTGGCTGAAAACAAGTGGACTCGCGCCGGCGATTTGGCAAAGAGTTACTTTAATATGGCCAAACTGGATTACAACGGAAAATATTTGAGCGCGGAGCAATTGACAAAATCAATTTCTTGCGTCGCGACTCTTTCTTCCCGCGCGGCCGTTCAGCCGTTTACGGAATATTTGGATTTGATGAACAAGGCTCAAGAAGCCGGGAACGCGCCCGACAAGACTGTGGTTCTTGCCGTTATCAACGCGCTGGCAGAACTCGGCGACAAGTCCTCGTTTGACTCTTTGCTTTATGTAACTTATGTCCAAAACTATCCTGAGGAGGTTGCCGCCGCCGCTCGCAACGCGCTTACGAGACTTAAATGGTAGGCATTCTAAAGAGCAATTTTCTTCTTTTTCCGGCGCTGGCGCTTTGCGTTTTGCTTTACGCTTTTATTCCTGACCAAGACCCAAGGCCGCCGCGCTTTCTTTCTTCTAAATCCAATCAAAGGCTTGTGGAATGCGAGCTTTTGTCCTGTCCTGTCCAAGTCGGAGAGAATAAAAAGTACAACTTGGCCAGAGCCCGGCTTTTTTTGGTGGAGAATGAGGACGGCCTTGTTTCCAGCGCGGACGGCGAGACCAGCCTTTATTTTCCGTCGGAACTTTGCGAAATTTATCAGCCCGGCCGCCTTTACTCGGCTTGGCGGGGAAAAAAAGTTGACTTTTTGCTTGACAAGGGCGCCCGCTGCGTTTTGCTGGCCAGCGAAAAATCCTTCTTTGACAAAAAAAGTTCTTTGGAAAAAAAATCCTTTTACGTTTCGGAACTTTTGTCTTGTTCATTTAAAGACACTTTTTGGGGCCGCCTTCAAAGACTCAGAGCTTTAAGCCGTTTGCTTTTCGCGCGATTGATGTTCGCTTGGGGAAGCGCGGGCGGCCTTTTGCTGGCCTTGCTTTCAGGTTCCCGCTCATACTTGGAGTCGGATAGCGCCCGGGCCTTTAGGCTGTCAGGCTTGAGCCATGTTCTGGCGTTAAGCGGAATGCATTTGTCCTTGTTCAGCTCGCTAGCCTTTGCCTTTGGAAAAAAGACTTTTGGAAAAAAAGCCGCGCCGTATTTAGAGCTCTTTGCCATAAGCGTTTTTGTTTGGTTCGCGGGAAAATCCCCCTCGCTTTTTAGGGCTCTCTTGTGCTCTTTTGCGGCGATTTTTTCTGGCCTTTTAAAAATCAAGGCAAAGAGCCCTTTAAATCTTTTGGCGCTTGTATTTTTGATTCACGTTTGCGTCTTTCCCCGTGACATTCGAGAGCTTTCGTTCATGTTGTCCTATGGTTCGCTTGCTGGAATTCTAGCCTTCAACGAATTTATCGCAAAGCCTTTGTTCGGCGCGATTCCGTCCGGCGCGGCAAACTCTTTGGCCCAATCTCTTGGAGCTCAAAGCGTATCCATGCCAATATGCGCCCGTTTTTTTGGCTTTTTGACTCCGGCAGGAATTTTGGCAAGCGTCTTTGTTTCGCCCATGGTGACCATTTTTATTTACCTTGGGCTTTTTTGCATTTTGGCATCCTTGCTTTTTCCTTTTGCCGCGCCGCTTTGCGGCTGTCTTCTTTCTTTTGTTTACAAGGGAATTAAAGGCTCGGTTTTGTTCTTTTCCGCCATTCCTTGCCTAAAAATTTAAGGCGCGCTATAATTTTTTCATGCGAGAACTTCCGGACTACAATTCGCCGGCCCAATTGTCGGCCTTTCTTGAAAGCAAGGGAATGGCCATGCAAAAAAAATTTGGGCAAAACTTTTTGATAAACCAAGACGCCAGAAAAAAAATCGCGGCCGCTCTGGGCGTACAAAAAGGCGACAGTGTTTGGGAAGTGGGGCCGGGCCTTGGTTCCATGACAAAGGAATTGCTGGACTTGGGCGCCAAAGTCACTGTTTTTGAAATCGACCGCGGCTTTTCCGCCTGCCTAAAGGAATTTTTTTCCGACGAAGAAGCGGCCGGAAAATTCACCTTGATTCAAGGCGACGTTTTAAAGACTTGGAAGCCCCGCCTAAAAGAAAGCGGCGCCCCAAAATTTTTCTTTGGAAACTTGCCTTACAACATCGCCGCAACCCTTATCGCCGACACCATAGAAAGCGGCGTCCGCTTTGAAAAATGCGCCTTTACCGTTCAAAAAGAAGTCGCCCTCAGAATGGCCGCCAAAGAGTCAAGCGACGACTATTCAAGCTTTTCGGTTTTGTGCCAATGGGCTTACGACGTTCAGACTGTTTGCGATTTGGGAAAGGCCAACTTTTGGCCAAGGCCCAATGTGGAGTCCCGCGCCGTTTTGTTCAGCAAAAAAGAAAATTTTCCGGCCTGCAAAAATCCAAGCCTTTTCGCAAAATGCCAGCGGGCCCTTTTTTCAAGCCGGCGAAAAACCGTAAAAAACAATTTGACAAAATTTTTGTCTTCATTTGGACTTTCTGACAAAACCGACAAAATTTTGGCCAAAGCCGGCCTTTTCCCCAGCGTCCGCGCGGAAGCTCTGAGCGTCGGGCAAATGCTCCTCTTGTCAGACGCAATCGATTCTTTTATAATAAAAGCATGTCAATAAAAGAAAATTTAATAAAAATAAAAAGCCAATTGCCGCAAAACGTCGGCCTTGTGGCGGTCAGCAAATTTCATCCCGCAGAAGCCGTTGTGGAAGCCATAAAGGCGGGGCAAAACGTTTTTGGAGAAAACCGCGTTCAAGAGGCTGAAAAAAAGTTCGCGCAAATTAAAAAAGACTATCCCGGCGTTTGCCTTAGAATCATCGGAAGCCTTCAGCGGAACAAGGTTAAGGACGCTGTGAAAATCGCGGACGCCATAGATTCTGTTGACCGCCTTGAGCTTTTGGATGAAATTGAAAAGCAGGCCGCGAAAATCGACAAAAAAATTCAAGTCTTGTTTGAGCTTCACACTGGAGAAGAATCCAAGTCCGGCTTTGCCGACGTTCAAGGAATTTTTCAGGCCCTTGAAAAAATCGCTTTTGGCCAATGCCCCCATGTGGAGCCCCGGGGCTTTATGACCATGGCTCCTTTTACCGAAGACAAAAATCTTGTCCGCCAGTCTTTTGTCAAATTGAGAGAGGCAAAAGAGGAATGCCAAAAAAAATTTCCCCAATTTGATTTGTCCGAACTTTCCATGGGAATGTCAGGAGACTGGCCCCTTGCCGTGGAGGAAGGCTCCACAATGGTTCGAATAGGAACCGCGATTTTTGGAGAGCGGGATTATTCCGGCGGAGAAAAAAATTGAAAAAGTTTTGGGCTGTTTTTTTTGTCCTTCTTTCAATTTTATCTTTTTCTCTTTTTGCCGACGACTTGACCATATCGGACGCCGAGCCTTACAACGAAAAGTCAACTCCCCAATGGGTCAAAGACATGTGGCGGGGAGAAATCATAACCCTTGGTTCATGGCCTTTTACAACTCTTGCGGTCTCTCTTTCTTATTCCATGGGAATGTTTGCCGCTCACAATTGGGACAGCTCGTATTTTAGGAATCCATTTTCGTCAAGCGGCGACGGCTATTCCTTTAACGAAATAAAGGGAATCCTTTTGGCTTCCGCCGCCATCAGCGTTGGAATCGGAGTCACGGACTTGATTGTGAACATAGTCAAGCGGGAAAAGGCAAAGAAAAGAAGAAACGCCGAACAAATGAGGAATGTTATAATAACGCCTGTGGATTCAAGGGAAGACAGAATGTTCATCTTTGAGGGCTCAAAAAAAGAGTATCTTTTTGGGAATTTGGAAAGTGCCGTTTTTTAACATTGATGTTCCCGATGATTTTATTGGGAGCCAGCGCCTTGACAAATACATTTCCTCCGCTTGCGAATCCTTCAACCGCTCAAAGCTTAAGAGCGGCGCCCTTGAAATTCTTTTAAACTCAAAAGCGGCCAAGCTTTCAAGCAAGGTTCGCGCCGGAGACAAAATCGACATTCGCTGGGAAGACAATGTTCCCGACAACATAGAGCCGGAAGACATTCCTCTAAAAATAATTTTTGAGAACGACGACGTTACTGTGGTGAACAAAGTTGCGGGCATGGTGACTCATCCGGCCGCCGGAAATTGGTCGGGCACCCTTGTGAACGCGCTTTTGCATCGATGGGGAAGGGAGGCGCTTTCCCAAATTAAAGGCGGGGAGACCCCAGAAATTTTGGCGCGCCGACGGCCGGGAATAGTCCACCGCCTTGACAAGGACACCAGCGGCGTCATAGTGACCGCAAAAAATCGAGGCGCGGAAGAATGGCTTCAAGCGCAGTTCAAAAGCCGCCGCTTAAAAAAAGAATACATTTTGATTGTTCGAGGCTGCCCGCCTAAAAAAGACGGAATTGTTGACACCCTCATCGTTAGGGACAACGCCGACAGAAAGCGCTTCAAGGCCCTGCCTTTGGACGGCGGTTCGATAAAACACGAAAAATTTGGTGAGGACGCGGAAGGCCGGCAAAAAAATCTCTTGCCTTCTCCGTCAGCGGGAAAGCGGGCGGTCAGCCTCTACCATGTGGTTTCCGTTTACGGACCGTATTCTTTGGTTCGCGTCCGCCTTTTGACAGGCCGCACCCACCAAATCCGCGTCCACATGAAGTTTTTGTCCTGTCCAGTTTTGGGAGACGCCATTTATTCAAAAAAAGACCCTCTTTTTCCCAACGAAAGCCTCATGCTTCATTCCCGTCTTTTAACGATAAGGCTTCCCGGCCAAAAAAATTTTTCATCGTTCAAAGCCGCCGTTCCAGAACGCTTTAAGAGGGTCATAAAGGCTCTAAAAGAGGCCTATCCCCGCTCTTACGCCTCCCCTGGAATCAAGGAGTCGTTATGACGGACGGAATAAAAATTCTTCACGAGCCAAAAGATGACGAGCCCTTTGTTGTTTTGCATAAGAGAGCTGGCCTTCCTTCCGCGCCCCTTTCCGCCTTTGACCACGAAAGCGCCTTTTCCCAATGCGCCCGCCTTTTTCCAAAAGTAAAAAGCGTTAAGGGCAAAAAAGAAATTGAGGGCGGCCTTTTGCACAGAATCGACACGGCCACCGGCGGCCTGCTTTTAATTGCCTCAAGCCAAGAATTTTACGACCACATATCCGCCGCGCAAGAAAAGGGCCTTTTTGTAAAAGTCTACAGCGCCGTCTGCTCCTTGGACATAGACAACGGAAAAAAAATGGGCGGCTTTCCTGAACTTCCTCAAGAAGCGCCTTTTTCTTTTTTGGAATCTGACGGCGATTTTTTTTCAAAGCCTTTTTCTTTTGAAGCCGCCTCTTATTTTCGCCATTACGGAAAGGGAAAAAAAGAAGTCCGACCGGTCTTGGCCTCTTCTTCCGCCGCCGCGGTAAAAAAAGTCGGAGAAAAAAAGGGTCTAAATTAATAGAAAGAATTGATAATTTATCTAAAAATATTGAAGTGCAATTATTTGATAAGAAAGAATCTATTAATATAAAAATACATCCATCAGAAACAGTAAAAGAAATAAAAAAAAGAATTTTATCCGAATTAAAAGAAAAAATGAAAATTAGTATAAATAATACAATAGATGCTTATGAATTAAGAAGTTTAGATGACCCTAGTGAATCTCCTGATTTAGATATACCACCTTTACGAGATTATGTCAAAGTGTTAGGATTAGAGCCGAAGGCTCTAATCTTTTTAAAAAATTCTGAATATGATGATAGTAGTATTAATACCAGTAGTATTAATAATATTAGTATTAGTAGAGAAATGTCCTTTGATTCGAGCTCAACTCATCAAAATAAAAAAAATATTTTGTTAAGTTCTTTTCAAAAGAAAATGAGTAAAGACTCTGTTGTTTTCGAAGATGAAGATAAAAATGGCCCGAAAAAATTTGAAGTCAAAGTTTATTATAAAGATATTAAAGAAGAGAATGATATTAAATGCGTTAATATTTTCCTTAATGAAAATGATACATTAAAAAATATTTTATATTATTTCTTCAAAAGAAATTTATTAGTTATTAAAAATGAAAATTTATATTTTTTCATTACACATAATAGTTTAGAAGATTTTGAAAATGGATATAATTTAAATATTGATATAAAAAGTTTAACTCCTCCTTATGAACTAGATTTATGTTATAAATATTTCCCTGATTTGCCACAAGCTTTGAATATATATCAATTATCAGTAAATAAAAAGAAAATAGAAGAAAAGATTAAAGAATTATCTTAAATATGTTTTTCTTAATTTGATATATTTGATATGCCAAAATATTTTTTTAATATTAATAATATTATTATCAATATTAAAGGATATATTTTTTGTATAACAAGTAATAATGAATATTTCTTTTTTATCAAACATGAAATGTTTAATTATAAATAGATCGGAAGAGCGTCGTGTAGGG
>CALDIB010000062.1 GCA_937902125.1 uncultured Treponema sp. | reverse complement strand
TGGTCATGAAAAGAAATTTACGAGCGGCCCAGGCCCGCAAGCGAAGCGTTGCGGAAATCCGCTCGCAAAAAAAGTTATGGTCATGAAAAGAAATTTACGAGCGGCCCAGGCCCGCAAGCGAAGCGTTGCGGAAATCCGCTCGCAAAAAAAGTTATGGTCATGAAAAGAAATTTACGAGCGGCCCAGGCCCGCAAGCGAAGCGTTGCGGAGATCCGCTCGAAAAAAATGTTACGGTCGTGAAAAGAAATTTACGAGCGGCCCTTGACTAAAAGCGGCGATTTTAGTATATTTAGATTGAATACGATTTAATTTTGTCAAAGCGGAATTAAGGAGGCATAGACAAAAAGCGGCCTGAAATAGCGTCGCTTTTTGTCTTGACAAGTTTGCGTCGCAAACTTGCTTATTAACTGTCGTTTCTCGTACCTGTCTGTGACAGGCTCATTGCGAAGCGGCTTAAAAAGTCACTCGGTTGTTGAAACGACCTTCTTGACTTTTTATAGGAGGCTAATATGGCTGAGATTACACTCACCTCGGAAAACTTCAAGGCGGAAGTTTTGGAATCAAAAGTTCCCGTGCTGGTTGACTTTTGGGCGACTTGGTGCGGCCCCTGCCAGATGATGGGCCCTGTCGTGGAAGAGCTTGCAAACGAAAGCGACGGCTCTTACAAAGTGGGCAAGGTGAACGTTGACGAACAAGGCGACTTGGCGCAAGAATACGGCGTGATGAGCATTCCCGCTTTCTTTGTGTTTAAGGACGGAAAAGTTTCCGCTTCATCAGTGGGAGCGCAAGGAAAAGACGCCCTTTTGGACATGCTGAAATAGAAAGGTTAAAGGCGCGAATGACTTAAACTTTGCGCCGCGACACGCTCAAAAAAATGCGCTGCTACAAGTGCTTTCGCCCGCTGGACTACTGCTTGTGCAAATACACAAAGCCGCCAGTCCAATCGGGCTTAAAATTTATTTTTCTCATGCATCCAAAAGAAGCCAAGCGGCAGCGGACAGGAACCGGCCGCATAAGCCACTTGTGCCTTCCCGACTCTGAAATTTTAGTCGCCTTGGACTACACAAAGGACAATGTTCCCGGAAGACGGCTTTTTGACCTTTTGTCCGATTCCAAATACCTTCCGCTTTTGCTCTACCCCGGAGACGACGCTTGGAACGCAAAAAGGCCGGACTTGCCGCAAAAGGCCGCGGGAAAAATCTTGATGCCGATAATCGTTGACGCAACCTGGTTTTGCTCGCGGAAAATCTTGCAGCACAATCCCTTTTTGCTGGACCTTCCAAAAATGTCCTTCGCAAAAGAATACCGATCGATTTTTACCTTCAAGCACGAGCCGCGTCCTGAATGCGTTTCCACCGTGGAAACTTGCTACTATCTAATCAAGGAATTGCAAGAGGCAGGACTTGCCAACCCCGCCGCCAACCCGGAACCGCTTATGACAGCCTTTAAGAAAATGATAAGCGACCAGCTTCGCGCCGAAAACGAGCGCGTCCAAGGCCTTCGCCCCAGCACCCACGGCTACGACTGGAAATACACAAAGATTAAGGAAGACCCGTTCGCGGCGGCAAGCGTAAAAAAATGAACGCACCCCGTCATGCTTTTGGCCTTGCCCGACATAACGGACTAAGCCTTCGCGGCCAGTTCCTCCCAGCGCGCGTATTTTGAGTCAAGGGCGGCGGACAGGGATTGGTACTCGTCGTTCCAGGCGCGGATCTTTGCAAAGCCGCTTTCGCCGCCTGAGAGAAAGCCTTCCAATTCGGTCTTGCGCGCCTCAAGCGTTTCTATGTCGGCTTCCAAGGCGGCGAATTCTTTTTGCTCTTTGAACGAAAGTTTTTTTGGCTTGTTGGCAGGCGCAGCCTGCGGAGCCTCTGGGGCTTGGCTGGAATTTGATGAGGCGCCGTTTTTCGCTTGGCCGCCGTTTTGTCCGCCGCCCGATTTTTGGGCTTGCTTAGAGTCGCGGGCTGCCTCGCGTTCCTTTTCCTTTAAAAGCTCGATGTACTCGGAACATTTTCCCACAAAGCCCGCCACGCTTCCGTCGTCTTCCAAAATAAAAAGCGTGTCGCAAACCTTGTCCATAAAATAGCGGTCGTGGCTGACGACCAAAAGGCAGCCCTTGAACTGGGTCAAAAAGTCTTCCAATATGTTCATCGTCCAAATGTCAAAGTCGTTGGTCGGCTCGTCAAGGATGATGAAGTTGGGGTTTGAAATCAAAAGGCGGACAAGGTAAAGGCGCTTTCGCTCGCCGCCGCTCAACGACGAAACAGGCGAATGCTGGATTTTTCCTTCAAAGCTAAACTCGTTCAAAAAAAGCGCGGCGCTCAATTTTCTGCCGTCGTTGAGCTCGATCCATTCGGCCGCCTCTTCGATGTATTCAAGCGAGGTCATCGACAAGTCTTTGAATGTCGGATTTTGCTCATAGTAGGCGATATGGGTGTTCACGCCAAGAACGATGTTTCCGCTGTCGGGAGGAAGGCGGCCGGCGATCATGTTCAGCAGCGTCGTCTTTCCGCTTCCGTTGTTGCCGTAGATTCCGATTTTTTGTCCCTTGCTGAATGTGTAGGAAAAGTCTTTTAGGACGGGCGACGTCGCGGCCGCATTTTTGCCAGTGACGCCTGTCATTGCCGGGAATGACATACTGTTGGCCTCGGCAAAGCCTTTCGGGAAATTTTTTGAAAGCCTATGAAGCTCCAAGATTTTTCCGCCCAGACGCGTTTCCTTGGTCTCAAAGCTAAAGCCCTTGTCTTCCTGAAATTTTTCATGCGCGATTAGCTGCTGGTCGCGCTGGATTCGCGCCTTGGCCTTTGTTCCGCGAGCGCAAGGGCCGCGCAAAAGCCAGTCGCGCTCAAAGCGCAAGACCGACTCAATGCGCCTGTCGGTGTTCTTGGCGATTTGAATTTCCTTTTCTTTTTTTTCAAGATATTCGGAATAATTTCCATGGTATAAAGTAAGCCGCCCGCGTTCCAGCTCGTAAATGTCGGAACAAACGCTGTCCAAAAAATATCTGTCGTGGGTCACCATAAAGACGGCGCGGCTTGTGTTCCGCAAATAATCTTCCAGCCAAGAAATTGTCTTTATGTCCAAATGGTTTGTAGGCTCGTCCAGCAAAAGAATTTTCGTGTCTTCCACCAAGACTTGGGCCAGCGCAACTTTCTTGGCCATGCCGCCGCTGAGGGTTTTCATCTTGCGGTCAAGGTCGTGGATTCCCAGCGTTGAAAGTATCGAAGAGATTTGCGCCTCGTAGTTCCACAAATCGGTGTCGTTCATTTTTTTTTCAAGCGCGGAAAAGCGCTCCGCCTGGCTTGGGCTCATGTTCCCCAAAGAAAGGCAAAGTTCCTGATATTCGTTTATGACCTTAAGTTTTGGGGAATCGCTTTTAAAGATGTGGCCGCGAATCGTGTCGTCGCCGTCAAAGGCCGGCGTTTGCGCAAGGTAGGAAAAGCCCGCTTCCTTGTTAAAGACGACGCTTCCTTTGTCTGGAGCCAAAACGCCCGCGACGCAGTTAAACAAAGTGGATTTTCCGGCGCCGTTTTTTCCAATCAGCGCGGCCTTTTGTCCTTCGTCCAAGCCCAACGTCACGTCGGAAAACAAAGGGGCCTCGCGGCCCATTTTTGAAAGGTTTTTGATTGAAAGCAGGTTCATTTGTCTTCGTCTTTGCCAAAGTCTTTTGTGTAATCGCTTTCGTCTTTTGGATGGATTTTTATGATTGTGTCAACGGCGTCTTCAAATTTGTCGCCAATGTATCTGTGCACAAAAGACTTGTCTTCGTCAACAAGAGGCTTTTTAAAAAGCAAGACCAATTTCACGGCGCCGTCAGCGGGGAAGATTCCGTATACGGTCACTCCGCCCACCCAGATTTGCCTGCCGGCCAAACTAAAGGATATGGTTGGAATCACGGTTCCCTTTTCAAAAAATTGCGAAAACTTTGGCTCAATGGAACAAGCGGAGCCCACAATGCTTATGTCGTGCATTTTAAGCTTATATGCGCAGCCGTCCAATTGCGCCAAAGCCACGGCGCTCTTGTCAGCGGAACAAGAAACTCGCACGTATTGCCGCCTGCCCTTGGCGTTTTTTTCCTCAAGCTTTCCTTCAATGTCTTGAACCAAAAAAAACGTCTTGGGATTAAGCTTTATCATTCCCTCATAGCAAGGGGAAGCGCCTTTAAGGGCCTTTTTTTCTTTTGAATCCAAATCGGAAGTCAAAATATAGAAGATTGTGGACTTTAGGCTTTCGTCCGCGGCGCATGACAAAATAAAATTTATCGTCTTTCTTTTCTGAACAGACTCATCTGCAAAAACAAAGCAGATGGAATCCTTGAACTCCCGCAAAACGTTCTTGGCGTCGCGAAAGTCTTCCACAAAAAAGAATTCGTACTCATCTTCCCTCAATTGCCTGAACACTTCGCCGTGGCCGGGAAAGTCGGGGTTGAGAAAAATTACCTTGTGTCCAAACATTGACTGTTGGTTTTCCGCCATAAAAAAAATGATAACCCATATATCGCAGTCTGTCAATTAAAAGATTTGTTAATTTTTACTATATAACTGTTGTTTTATTATCTTTTTTGCGCTAAAATAAAAAGAATGAAGACCGTCCTAATTGAGATGTTGGCCTTTGCTCTTCTTTGCGTTTTTGGAACCGCGGCCGGCGGCTTTTTGATAATGCTTTACCACGGAGTGGCGTCTTTTGTGGCCGGCTCGCAAATGAACACGCTTTCGGCAGAAGCCTTTTTAAGCGGAATGATCGCGGCGTTTCCCGTCCTTTTGCTTTTTGTTCCGATGTTCCTGCTTTTGACTTTAATCCGCCATCCTAGATACAACAAAATTTTGGGAAGCGCCACGATAGCCGTTCTTTCAATGTCGGCATGGTTTTTCTTGGCGCCAATATCCTTTAAAATTTCACAAGAAAGAAATTTTTTTGCCGCGCAAAGTTCAAACGACCTCACGCCCGGCTATTTTAGAAACATAAACGGAAGCCTATACTATTTTACTTTTGCCAGCGGAAACTATGTAAGCGGAATAAGGGTCAAAAATGACTATTTTTCCTCCGACAAGACAGACAACGCCATTCGGATTCTTGACAGTGGCTACTTGAACTTTAAAAGAGACGCATACGGATTTTCAGATCCGATTGTGGGCGAAAACCTTACGCCGCCGCCAGTTTTGCAAAACTTTTTAAAAGGGATTGCAACCATCACGGTTCACGCGGCAAAAGCCTCGTCCCAAGGAATCGTTAAATGGCTGATTTTTTCTTCAATCATGGCGGCGCTTGTTTCTGTCGGAGCGGTAATCTCCGCCAGCGAATGGAAGCTTGCGGACGCGTTTTACATCACCTTTGACACATTTGTAATTTTAACCCTCAACTGCTTTTACCTTTTGGGCCGCTTTGACACCTTTGTCCAAGCGCTGGAAAATTTTGGAAGCCTTGGACTTTTGGCAAAGAACAATTTTCAACTTGCCATCAATTGCGCCGCCATGCTGTTTCTCATTCTTTTGGGAACAGTCAAGGCAGTTGTCCACGCAAGAAAGAGAATGGAGAGCGAGCAATGAAAAAATTTCTTCCTTCGCTTTTGGCCTACACAATATTTATGGCGGCCGCTCTTTTTACAGCCGGATTTTTTCTTTTGCCGATGGAAAGCGTCGAGCAAGGCTACGAGATTTCCTACAAAACGGCAAACGCGCTCGCGCTGTTGTTTGACGCGCTGCCTTCAATCCTTCTTACAGGATTTTTGCTCGCCTGCTCCCTTGCCTTTTCAGGCTCTGAAAAAAAAGCAGGAACAAGGTTCAGCGCCGAGATAGCGGTTCTGCTCAAAAAAATTATCGTCGCGGCCTTGGCCCTTTCTTTTGCAGCCGCAATCGGAACGCTGATTCTCTTGCCGCTGGAAAATTCAAAGAAAAAAATCATGGTGGAAATCCCATCAATCGTGTCGGAATACTTGAGCATCGCTCGGCAATACCGCTTGCAAAACAATCCCGACACCGCGGCCTTGTATGTCAAAAAGGCCATCGCCCTTGATCCCCACAACGACGATCTAAAGCTGCTTGACAGGCAAATCGAGGCCGAACAAAAAGAAAACCAAGCCAAGGAGCGGGACAAGCGGAACAAAAGCTTTGCCGAAACAGACTTCAATTCTGGAACAAAAACAATTCAGGCCTTTGACGAAAAAGAAATGACGGTTTTGCAAATGATTCAAAAAGCCGGCGAACTTTACAAGGCCGACGATTTTTTTGGAGCGCACTATCTTTCGGTTCAGGCCGAAAAATTGTGCGGCCCAAACGACCCAAACATTTTTGACGCAAGAGACATGGCGAACAAAGCCTGGAACAGTTTGCAGGCCGCCCAAAAAGAAGAGCTTACGGCGGGAAACCTTTTCTTTAGAAAAAAATGGGAAGGCTACAAGGCTCTTAACAGCCAAGACTTTGAGGAAGCCTATTACATTTTCAACGACCTTTCGCTTGAGGACGCCAGAAAGGCCCGCGATCCGGACGTTGTCCGCTACCTAAAAATTTCCCGCGACAACCTTTTGGAAAAATATTTTTTCATTGACGAAACCTACGACGCCAGCCGCTTTGAAAGCGCCAAGAACATAAGCTTTTCTGTAAAGAAGCCCAACGGCGAATGCGACATAGCGCTGATTCGCGGCGTGACGGAAGTTGACGGAACCGGAGGAATGGTCAGATACCTTCGCGGCCTTGAAATATATTCCTTTGACAAAAACGGAAAATTCAAATCGTCGCTTTCAACTCCCTACGCAAAAATGACAGCCTACCAAAGCGCCAACCTTGGCCTTAAAGAAAGAGAACGGCTTTCAATCCCGGCGAACGCAAAGACTATTCCATACATAATGTTGCGGTCTGTAAGCAGGAATTCCCGTGAGCAAAAAAATGAGCCGTCATACACCTTCGCAAGCGCGGCGGCTGCCAGAGAGCAATTTTCAAAGAACCAGATTTTTCTTCCGTTTCCTTACGAAGACATTTCGCTGATACTCACTTCCGCGCAAGGAAACGGAAATCTCAACCCCTTCTCCTTGAACCGGCTGGCGCGCAAAGCTCCAGACTACGGCTACTCAAGCGAAGTTTTCAGCGTGGAATCCTTGAATAGAATTTTCTATCCCTTTATGCTTTTGATAATATTCATCTTTGTGGCTTCAATCGCATGGAACTACAGGCTGGCGTCGGGAGCGATTTTTAAATTTAAATGGATTTTCTTTTTGCCGATGCTGAACGTTGTCTTTTATTTTTCAGAGCGCCTGATTGAATATATGATTAAAATCTTAAACTTTGTCTTTATCGCCATAGCCGGAACCCGCTTGGCTCTTTTTGCTGGAATATGCGTTTACGTCTTTCTTTTGGCGGCTGTAAGCGCCCTTTTCCTTTCAAGAAAAAAAGAATGAGCCAAAACAGCCGCAAAGCGGCCGGTTAGACGGGCAAAGCAAAAGTCCGCAGGAAAAAGCGCCGGCGGGCTTTTTTTATTTTACCTCAACGCATTCGATGTGGGCGCCAAGAGCCTTTAGGCGGGGAATGAGATTTTCATAGCCCCGCTCAATTTGGTAGACATTGCTGATGGAACTTTCTCCGTGGGCAATCATGGCCGCGATGACCATGGCCATTCCGGCGCGGACGTCGGGAGAAACCAGCTTGTCGCCGTGAAGAACGCAGGGGCCGGAAACCACGGCGCGGTGGGGGTCGCACAAAGTTATGCGGGCGCCCATTCCAATCAACTTGTCCACAAAGAACATTCTTGACTCGAACATTTTTTCAAAAATCAAGACGTTGCCTTCAACTTGGGTGGCCACAACCGTCATAATGCTTGTCAAGTCCGGCGGAAATCCCGGCCATGGAGAGTCGTCAATTTTTGGAATCATTCCGCCAAGGTCAGGGTTCACTTTCATGTCTTGGCCGGCCGCCACTTCAAGAGTGTTGCCGTTTATGTTCCAACGAATTCCCAATTTGCCAAAGGCGATTCTAAGGGGCCTCATGTCAGGAGGATTGATGTTTTCGATTGTCACAGAACCGCGGGTGGCGGCGGCCAATCCGATGAAGGAGCCTATTTCCATGTAGTCCGGGCCGATGGCAAAATCGCAGCCGTGAAGTTTTTTCACTCCGTCGATTGCTAAAATGTTGGAGCCAACGCCCGCAATCTTGGCGCCCATGGCGTTGAGCATTTTGCACAAGTCTTGAACATGGGGCTCGCTGGCGGCGTTGGTAATGGTTGTGCGGCCTTCCGCAAGAACGGCGGCCATCAAAGCGTTTTCGGTGGCGGTGACAGAAGTTTCGTCAAGGAAAATGTCGTCGCCCACCAGCTTGTTGGCGCTGAACTCAAACTTTCCGTCGATGTCAACCCGAGCGCCCAATTCGGTCAAAGCCAAAAAGTGGGTGTCCAAGCGCCGCCGGCCAATAACGTCGCCTCCCGGCGGCATCATGCTGGCTTTTCCAAAGCGGGCGATAAGGGGTCCGGCGAACAAAATGGACGCCCTGATTTTTTTTGAAAGTTCCGGCGGAACCAAAGTTTCCTTTACGTTTTGCGCCGTAACTTCCCAAACATGCTTTTCAATTTTTTTGACGGAAGCGCCCAAGCCTTCCAAAATTTTGAACATCACGAGCGCGTCTTCAATTTCGGGAATGTTTCTAAGCGTAACCTTTTCGTCCGTCAAAAGGCTTGCCGCTATGCAAGGAAGCGCGGCGTTCTTGTTTCCCGCGGCGGTAATTTTTCCCTTTATTGGAAAGCCGCCCTCAATTCTATATTCATGCATAAACAACTCCTATGGATGTCCGAGTCAAGCCCGAACACAATTCTTTATATCCTCGTCCGGCTTGACCGTCCAATCTTTTATCCCAGCGCTACAAAACCGCAAGGTTCACCAAAACGTCGGCGGCGGCCAACATTTGGCCAAGGCTTGCCCACTCCTCTTTGCTGTGAAAATTATGTCCGCCCGTCCAAATGTTGGGGCAAGGGATTCCCATTTCGGTAAGACGGGAACCGTCCGTTCCGCCGCGAATTGGCTTAAAGACAGGCTCTATTCCGCTTTGCCTGCAAGCCTCCACAAGGCGCTTTTCCGCTAAAGGCGCTTTTTTTATTCCCTCTTTCATGTTCAAGTACTGCTTGACATGCCTTACCTTAACTGTGGCTCCAAAAGAAGCCGCGGCTGTTTTTGCCAGCCGGCCCAACAACTTTTTTCGCGCTTCCATTCCGGCAATTTCAAAATCCCGCAGCAAAAGAGAAACGCGGGCGCTTTCCATCGTTCCGCTAATTTCATAAGGCGCGAAAAAGCCTTCCCTGCCGTCTGTCGTTTCTGGCGCCTCGCCCCGGGGAAGGCTTTGAACAAACAAGGCCGCCGTGCTGATTGCGTTGACCATTTTTGCCGCCCGAGCGTCGCCTGTGTGCGCGGCCTTTCCTTCAAAAACAACTTCGCTTTTATAGGCGTTGAAACATTCCCGTTCAATCTCTCCAATCGCGCCGCCGTCAACTGTGTAGGCCGTCTTTGACTTTATCAAGTCAAGGGGAACATGGTCCATTCCGTGGCCGGTTTCTTCGTCCGGCGAAAAGCAAAGCTCGATTTTTGGATGGGCAAGATTTTTGTTGGCAAGCAAATAATGCAAGGCTGTGACAATTTCCGCCAAGCCCGCCTTGTCGTCCGCGCCCAAGAGGGTCGTTTTGTCGCTTGAAATAATAGTGTCGCCTTCAGCCGTTTTTTTAAGGCGGGGCTTGACATTTTTTCCTGGACAGTCTTCAACTGTGTCCAAATGGGAAAGCAGGCAAAAGGGCTTGGCTAAAGCTTTTTTGCCGGAAGAGCCGCCCTTTTTGTTTTCAGGAATGAAGGCGTAAACATATCCGTATTTTGTGACTTCAACTCCCTCAAAGCCCAAGGACTTTAATTCCGAGGCAATTTTGTTGGCAAAATCCCGCTGGCATTCCGTAGACGGCTGAACGCCCTTGTCGGCGGCCGCGCTTGAAGAAGTGGAAAAAGTTTTGGCGTAATCTATGAAGCGCGCGAGAAGTTCCTTTTCCCACGCGGAACCTTTTTTTAGATATTTCATCTATTAAAAGATACATCATTTTATTAAAAACTTCAACAGATTGCAAAATCGAGGCTCCTGTGATATAATAATTTCCATGCGTTTTACCAGCACGAGAAACAAAGAATTGAACTCCAGCTTTTTGCAGGCCATTATGGATTGCATGCCGGCCGACGGCGGACTTTATGTTCCCGAAGGAAACGCGGACTTGCGCCGCTGGATTTTATACACCGACGAAAAAACGACATTCTCTTCGATTGCGGGAGCCTTGACCAGCGCCTGCATCAACACAGAATTTTCTCCGATAATTTGCGAGACAATCGCCACAAAAGCCTTTTCCTTTGAGCCAGTCCTAAAACGGCTTGACGAAAATTTGTTCACCTTGGAATTGTGGAACGGCCCCACAGGAAGCCACCGCGACTTTGGAGTTTCTTACTTGGCCTCTTGCCTTGAAACGATTTTGACCCTTAACGGAAAAAGAGCCACATTGCTGGATGTGACCTCAGGGCCTCACGGCTCGGCGCTCAGCAAAGTCTTAAAAGGAAAAAAAAGGCTCAAGTCCGTCCTTCTTTTTCCAAAAGGAAAAGTTCGGGGCCTGGAAGAAAGCGACTTTGTTTGGAACGGCGGAAACATTCACCCTGTTGAAATTGACGGCGACCTTGACTACTGCCGCGCCTTGATTCAAGAAATTTTTTCGGACAGAAGCCTTGTCCAAAGATTCAATTTGACGGCTTCCACAACTGCCAACATAGGCCGCCTTTTGCCCCAAGCCTTTTTTTACACATTCGCATTCTCAAGGCTAAAGAACAAGGTTTCCGGCGACATTTACTACGCCTTGGCGCCGGGAAATTATTCCAACCTTGTGGCCGGCCTTTACAGCTGGCGCCTTTCGCTTCCTTTAAGCGGATTCATCGTTCCCACAAGCGGCGCCTTGGGCGTTGACGTTCAGGGCTATCCGATAATCACCGACTCCCTCGTGGCGCTAAAGGACAGGCCGGCCGCAAATCCCAGCGAGCCAAGCAACTTGGAGCGCTTGGAAGACTTCTTTACCGACTATTCGGCAATGATAAAAAGTTTTATCTATCCGGCGCGAGTAAGCCAAGAGGAAACCGCAAAGGCCGCCCAAGAGTTGTATAAAAAATACGACATAATAGCCGACGAAGAAAGCGCGCAAACATACGGAGCGATTAAGGCAAACAAAAACTTGAGCGACGGTTCGGGCGACGCTGTTGTCTTGATTCAACGAGACCACCCGGCCTACTCTTTGGACTTCGCGCGAAAAACTTTGGGCGAAAGAATCGCCATTCCTCAAAAGGTTCAAGACGCGCTCAAGCCCTTTGACTTAAAGAGGCCTTTGTCAAAAAGCAAGGAAGACTTAATCAAGATTTTGGAGCAAGTCCAATAACTGATCAAAGCGCTCTACTTTGGCCTCACATTCCTTGACGCTTCCAAAGCCGTAAGAAGCCCAAATAAATTTCACTCCCGCCTCTTTGCAAGCGTCGGCGTCGCCTTGGGTGTCGCCAAGGTAAACAGGGGCCTTTATCTTGTTGCGGCCAATAAGAAGGCGCAGGTTGTCGGCCTTGCCTTTTTTTGTGTTTCCGTAGCATTCGTGGTCGCTGACAAATTTTTCGATTCCGTTTTTTTTGCAAGTCAACTCAATGTATCCGCTTTGGCAATTTGAAACTATGTAAATCTTGAACCTTTTGGAAAGTTCTAAAATTCCTGAGCGGACAGTCGGATAGGAAATGTCATCGCTGTTTTGTTCCAAGGCGGCTTGCTCAAAGACGCAGCACTTTTCCATCAAAAGCTCTTTTTGCTCTTGGCTTAAGGACGGCCACAAGTCGTCGGCGATGACGTTCATGGGCTTTCCAAATTCCTTTTGCAAAAGACTTGGATTTGTCTTTGGCGCGTCATAGCCTAAAGAATCCATCGCCTTGTTCCAAGCGCCCGAAACCACGCCGGTAGTGTTCCAAATTGTTCCGTCTATGTCCAAAATAAGTCCGTCTGTTTTTATCGTCATTCCTCTATAATAAAATAGAACTGATTGAAAAGCAATACGCCTTTTGTTATAATGGAACAAAGGCTTTAAAAGAGGCCGCGAAATTCCACCTGTAAAACGGAGAGAGGAAGATGGACGAAAAGAATCAAAACGAATGGGATTTTATTTCTATCGGAGCGGGAGCGGCCGGCTTGGCGGCGGTTCAATACGCCGCGCGGTCGGGACTAAGCGCGCTTGCCATTGACCTTTCCGTAGCGGGAGGACAAGTTTTAAAAATCGCCGCCTTGGAAAATTATCCGGGAATCTTTCCTCCCGCCAACGGCTACGCCTTCATTCAAACCATGCAAAAGCAGGCGGAAGCCTTTGGCGCCAAAATAACAAGCGCCAGCGTCAAGTCCATAGACAAGGTTCAGGATAAATTTGAAATAGAAACAAGCAAGGGGAAATACACGGCCAAAGCCCTTGTCCTTGCCACCGGAGCCGAGCACAGAAAGCTGGGCGTTCCCGGCGAAAAGGAATTGGAAGGCCGCGGAGTCAGCTACTGCGCGGTTTGCGACGGCCCTCTTTTTAGGAACAAGACGATTTTTGTCATTGGCGGAGGAGACGCGGCTTGCGACGAAGCCAACTATCTTTCGCAGCTGGCCGAAAAAGTTTACTTGGTCCACCGCCGCGACCAATTGCGAGCGCAAAAAGCCGTGGCCGACAGAGTTTTGGCCAATCCAAAAATCACCGTATTGTGGAACAGCGTCCTTGAAGAAATTAAGGGAAGTCAAAAAGTCGAGTCCGTGGCGATAAAAAATGTCCAAAACGGCTCCCTGTCCGAAATGCCCGCCGCGGCTGTTTTTGTAAGCGTTGGAATGATTCCTCAAAACCAATTGCTTTCCACCCTAAAAACTGACCAGGCCGGCTATATCGTCACCGACGAAAAAATGCAAACTTCCATCGCCGGCCTTTACGCGGCCGGAGACGTCCGCTCAAAGCCTTTCCGCCAAGTGGTCACGGCCACAAGCGACGGAGCCATCGCCGCCTTTGAAGCCGCCGACTACATCAGAAGCCTCGCGCAAAAATGAAAATGTTCGCAAGCCTAAAAAGTCGGGCGGCGTTTTTTGCCGCCGCCCTTTTTCTGTTCCTTCCAAAAACTCTGTCATCGCAAAGCGACATAAATTTTTGGAGCGACTTTCCAAACGAAGAATTGGCGGACGCGCTTGTTTCAAAAATGAGCGACGAAGAGCTTTACGCGCAAATACTGATGTTCGGCTGGGCCGGCTCAGAACCCAGCGCGCTTTTAAACGATTGGGTTTTGGAGCGGGGCTTGGGCAGCGTGAAAGTCTTTGGCTGGAATACGGACAACACAACTTTAGTGGCGCGCTCGATAAAATCCTTGCAACGAAAAGCCCAAAACAGGCGGCTTCAAATTCCTCTTTTTGTGGCCACCGACCAAGAAGGCGGCTGGATACGGCACGTAAAGGGAAACACTTCAATCACTCCCGGAAACCTTTCCATCGGAGCCTCTGGCTATCCTTACGACGCTTATTATTCCGGCTACTACATCAACCGCGAAATCGCCGCACTAGGCATCAACATGAATTTCGCGCCGACAATCGATTTGTACACCGACAAAAATTCCACGATAATCGGAACCCGCTCCTTTGGAGAAAACGCCAAGTTCGCGGGGATTCTTGGAGCGGCGTGGGCAAAGGGAAGCCTTGACGCCGGCGTGATTCCAACCGCGAAACATTTTCCTGGGCACGGAGACACGCAAAACGATTCCCACTTGTTCCTGCCCAGCATCAACATCGACAAAGACACTTTTGAAAAGCGGGAGCTTGTTCCATTTAAATATTTAATCAATTCAGGAGTTCCTGCCATAATGAGCGGCCACTTGAGCTTTCCACAGCTTAGGCCAAACGGAGAGCCGGCCAGTTTAAGCGAATATTTTTTGACCGACATTTTAAGAAAACGGATGGGCTTTAAAGGCCTCATCATAACCGACGACATGATGATGAACGGCGCGACCCTTTACGCCGGCTCGGTTTCAAAAGCCTTTAGAATGGCGATTGACGCCGGAAACGACATAGTGATTTCTTCAACAACCGCGCAATTGGACGAGCCTCTTTGGACGGCCACAATCGCGCTGATGAAAAACGATTCTTTGTTCAGGCAAAAAGTGACGGTCGCCGCGCGCCGGGTGATTTTAGCCAAGCTGAATTATTACAAAAACAAAGATTCAAAGCCGGCTCCCCTTTACCCAAACGAAAACGAGATTGACCAACACATTCCCGACAAGGAAGGACAAAAATTTTTCTTAGACCAAGCCTGCCGCTCAATCACAGTAAAAAAGCGGGGCGCCCTTCCCTTTACAAGAGAACGCGCCAAAAAAGTTTTGCTTTGCGGAAGCGAGCCCCAATTCTTTAAGGCTGGAAAAGAGCGCTGGCCTTCTAGCGGAGAGTTCCGCTTTAACTACGCGATGGGCCCAAACGAAACGCAATGGGCAGCGCAAAACATTCCGCAAACGGCCCAAGGCTATGACACAATCATAATTTGCGTCGCCGACCAAAACTCCGCGCAAGCGGCGCAAAGCCTAAGGCCCCTGGCGGCCGCCGGAAAAAAAGTCGTGGTCTTTGCCATAATGTCTCCAGTGTTGGTAAAAGACTTTGACTGGGCCGACACGATTTTATTGGGCTATTCCTATTCGCCCTACGCGCTGGAGGCCTTGGTCGGCGCGGCGGCCGGCGAGTTCGTTCCGCCCGGAACAGAACCGATTGGCGAGTGAACGAAAAGCGTTCGCAAGACCAAGAAGCGGCGTCACAAAAATCATTCGCAAGCCTAAAAATCGGCGCGGCCAGAGTCGTCAGAAAGCCTAAGAAGCGCGGCCCTTTCCCATCACCAAGACGCGGCTTTGTTCGGTGAGCGAGCGCAAAAGATCAAAGTCCGTCGCGCTTGTAAGCAAAACCGTTATCCAGTGTTTTTTGTTCATGTGGTAGGCAGGAAAGATTGTTTTTTTGTCCGCAAGATCCGCGACGCGCTCCGGATTCGCCTTTAGGTTTACCGCGAAAACTTTTTTGTCGTTGGACAGGCCAAGATTCTTGTAGGTGATTTCCATCACAAGCGCGAACCATTTTTGGTTGGGGCAGCGGAAAACCGCCGCGTCTGAATAGCGCTTGGCCGCGCCTTCTTCTTGCGCCCACGGAAAGTCCGCCTTGCAATTAAACTGGCGCTCGATAAAGTCAAAGTATTTTTTGTGAATGTCTTCCGACTCAAAGCAGCGCTCGTAAAAATCGTCAACGACTTTTTGAACCTCTTCCCTGACGGCGGCCACAAAAGAACCTCGGGCGCCGCGCATGTCAAAGGGCGCGTAAATCTCGTCCGACGCCGCGTCGTAAACCTGCGCCGCCAAAGTCTCTTTGCCAAGCTCAAGCAGCGCGTAAAAGTCTCCGCCAGAGAGCGCCTTTTTGCAAACATAAGAGCCGCCGCGTTTTTTAAATCCAAACGCCGCGAACTTTTCTTTTATCGGTCTTGCGGAAGAAAAAATGTAGCTGTAGTCCATGGGAAGTTACGCGGTGGCGGAAGCCCGCGTTTCTTTTTGAAGTTCCAACACTTGCTCAAGGGGAAGGCCGACGCAACGAGAAATGACCTCTGGCGCAACCCCTTCGTTAAGAAGATTTTTGGCGCTGTTTATCGCCCTTTGCTCAGCCGCCTCTTCGCGCTGAACTCTCACATCCGTATCGTAATCGTATTCCCCAATGAACATATTCTTAACCTCCGTGCTTTTTCGAGAAAGATAGTCCGCAAGGATGTTTTTGGAAATCGCCTCGCTGATAGCTTGCTCATAGCAACCTCGCGCATCGGCACCGGTAGGGTTTTTCTTCATTAGAGCGCGATGCCGAGCGATGATTTCCATAAATTCACAATATTGTTTTAGTATATCACAGTTTTTAACCACGCGCAAGTTTTCGCCAACCTCTCCGCCAATATTGGAGAACTTTACGACTACTTCGCATACGGGTTCATCTTGGCGCTCAACAAAAGCGTCGGACAAGCGCAAAATGCGTTCCCCCTCCTGCTTTTCATCGCCATTGTAAAAAACAAAAAATTCGGGAGCAGGTATTTTACAACGATTCTTTTTATATCGGGCGTCAGCCGGAACTATACCGTAAAGCAAATGCACATAGTACTCCAAAAAACGCAAAGGCATATTCTCGTTTGGGGTTGATTGATGCTCAACAAGAACAATTAACTTGCCATTGACAACAACACTTATGTCATTATAAAAGGTTTTATAAAGTGACTGTGGAATACGCTGACGTTCAAGCGTCGTTTCCTCCAGCTTAAGGTCAGTCCCATGAAGAGCATTGTAAAGCGAAAGAAAATTCTTTTTTCCGTCTTTTTCATCGTCACAGAACAGATCGGCAAATACACCAGATTTAATTTCTCGATTTTCAGTCATATTTGACCTCCAAATTATAGTTTTTTAAACGCCGAAGCATTCATACATATAGATAGAGTTTTTTTTAAAGATTTTGGCTTTTTTTTGAGGAAAACATGAAAAAACTTGACAATTTTTAAATATCAACGTATACTTATCTTAGTTTGCTGGAAAACTGGTTCACTCGTACAAAGATTCGTTAATCGTCCAGACAAAAATATATTTTTCTTAGTGTCAGAATATTGTCGCTAAGAGTTAACGAGTAAAAAAGAGACAATAATTTTGACGCGATAGGAGAAATATATGATCTCACTCGTTGATTATTTTAAATCACAGGCAAAGCATCTTCATAAAGATTTTGAATCCAGATTTTTCAATGAAAAAACTAGCCAATATCAATATGCTCCAAAGCGCTTTGATATAGCGAAGATTTTCAAAGATTTTAATCTACCCGATCAAAATGCTGATTTCAAATTCACTTTGATGAATGCGCAACATACAATTTCAAAACTTGCCGGCTTCTCAAAATGGGACGATCTTAGAAATGCAAGCGAAGACGAAGCTAAATTTGGACAGAAAATATTGAATGCAAGCAATTACAAATTGAAATCGCATGAACAAAGTTTTAACTCTGGATTACAAAAAAATTCAGTTTTACCTGCGCCACAAAACTTATATGCAATGATTCACTTAATCGGTTTCGAAGGAACAAATGTACAATTCTCTTTTGATTCTGTAGAATATGCAACTTCTTACATGATTTATTATTCAGATGAGAATGACATTTCCACAGCAAAACCTCTAGCCTCAGGAAATTTTTCTCCAATAAACTATATCTACAGAGGAAATCGTCAACCAGCTCCATTCTTTTGGGTTCGCGCTTTCGATGGCAAAGAATATGGAGAATGGTCAACCATTGCCGGCAAAAATAGATAAGGAGGAAAAGTAGAAATGAAAGAATATAATGTTAAACTTCCTTGCGGAATAAACAAAGACGGAAAAGTAGTATATATTAAAGACGCTAAAAATGGGTTATCATGTGAATGCTTTTGTCCAGGATGTAAACAAGCGCTTGTTGCAAAGAATGGCGGAACAAAACGCGAATATCACTTTGCTCATTTGAATATTGCCGAATGCGAACACGGATATCAGTCTGCTTTGCATTACATGGGAAAAGATTTGTTCCTTGAAATGGAATATTTTACATTTGTAAAAGATGGCAAAAGCGAAAAATATAAAATCGATTCCGTTGAACTTGAATACAAGATTGGCAATATCATTCCAGACATTCTTATTACATGCGATGGAAAGCAATTTATTGTTGAAATATTCGTCACACATGCCGTTGATGATGAAAAGAAAGAAAAAATTAAATCTTTGAAAATTTCAGCGCTTGAAATCGACTTGTCTAGATTTAAGACCGTCCCCATCGACAAAGAAACCTTAAAGCAAGAATTGCAAAATCCCGACAACTTTAGCTGGATATACGATGCAGACCATGATTTAATTGAACAAAAAAGAAACATTATTCAACAATTTGGGTTAAAAATTCCAATTGAATTTGGCGAAATACTTGCATGTCCTCAACTAGCAAATCAAAGCAATCAATTTGCTAGAGGCGTAACACTAGATTTTTGTTTACATTGTCCTTACTGTGTATATAAAAACGGACAAGGATTTATTTTCTGCGGAAAAATTCTTCCTGCTGTTTTGAACTTTGAAACAAAAGAAAAACTATCAACAAATATTTTTGTGAACGAAAACAAAATTATGTTTGCAAGCGAGTTTAAAAATCATGCTGAAAATTTGAACAAAGAACTACAACTAGCTGTGAATCAGCAATTTCAAATACTCAAATCCATTGCCATAAATCAATACGCTCAAGCATGTCGTTCTCTTTCAAGCAATTACTCTCAACATAATAGCAGAACAAATAATAATAAGCATAACTATAGAAAGCGGCGTGGATTTTATTGAAAATTAATGGTACAATAATCAATATAATATAAGGAGTATTTTTTATGAAAAAGATCTGGTTTATTTTTCTCTTAATAGCATGCCTCTTGTTCACAAATCTATTCGCTGAACCAATATTCTCAGAACCGACACAAAACACTAATGTTCGTTACCGGCTCTTTCCAACACAAAATACTTGGAATTTCCTAAAATTAGACACCATAACGGGAAGAATTTGGCAAGTTCAGTGGAGTATGGAACCGGACGATCGCTTTGTAATTCCAATTCCATAATAATAAAACTCAGCCTTTCCTCCAGATTGAATCCTAAACTAAAGGAAAGGCTTTTTTTACAAAAAGCTAAAATTATGTGATATAATTTTAATCAAAGGAGTTTTCTTATGAAAAAGATTATTCTAACCACTATAATTTCTTTGCTGTTTCCGCTAGTAATTTTTTCCGTTCCCTTTGGATTAAAAATGGGAATGAATTTAGAAGAAATAAAATTTGCATGTAACGGAATAAAACCAAAATTTTATGAACGCAACATTTACTTTATCACGCCTGCAAAAAAACATCCTCTATTTGAGACCTATGGTGTTTTTGTAGATAACAAGCATGGTTTATACAAATTAAGAGTTGTAACAAAAGAAATTATAACACAAGATGATGGAGCAGAGTTAAAAAGCACATTTCATAGCGCATTAAAAGCAATTTCCAAAACTTATGGAAAACCAGAAATAAAAGACATTTCTCCCAACGAAGCCATTGATGACTCTTGGTTCAATAAATTACGAAATGAAAAAATTAATCCAAAAGCGACTTGGCGACAAAGAGATAAACTTTTAGAATCAGCCCTTGAAAAAATCGAATTAACTATTATACCAGACGATAGAAATGAATTATCATTTTGCAATATTGGCGCCATTGTTTTGAATTACTACTTTCTAAATGCAAGCGCTGTCGAAGACGAACAAGACGAAGTGTTTTAACATAAGGAGACTCACACATGATTTATGATTTTCCCGGCAACGGACTTTGGGGATAAAAATGGGCTGCGGTCGCGTCTTGCTATGCATTATTTTTCCCCCGCTTGCAGTGCTGGACAAGGGCTGCGGCTCAATCGTCATCGTCACTCTGCTCACCTGCTGCGGCTGGGTTCCAGGCGTAATCGGAGCGCTGGTGATTAATAATAAGTAGTTTAAGGGACCTTTGAACAAATGAACTCCATCTGCAAAGACATATTCCGCTCGATACATGAAGGAAAATGGCTGTACATCGAATATGAAAGCAAAGACTCAACACGAAAAAAGTATTGGATTGCAATCCACGACATCAATCTTGAATATAAATCTTTATCAGTAACAGGCTTGCACCTTGGAGAATTCACGACAAAAGATCTGACGATTTATATCGAAAAGATTATTTCTTCAGAAATAATGGATGGAACATATTATAAAACAAACATAGAGTTAACTGAAGACATTGAAGCATTTCCACAAAAATACAGTTCCTTATTCTCAAATATTGCAAACTTAAAAACGCTCAACTATCTTTCAGATTGCAACAAACTCTCAGACCTTCCAAAATTGAACACGCAATATGAGCTTGTAAATAAATTGGATTCTTCAAAAATCACAAAAAGGACGTATAAACTTGACGATGATCAATTCAAGCACATGGTAAATAGCTTCAAAAAACGCGCTGAATCAAGAAAAAACAAGAACAATGCAAATATATTGCAAATCGCATTAAATGTCCTAAGCATACATACAAATAAAAACAATGGTCTTTATGTTTTGGCGTATCGCGAAGTCAGGCTTGATGTAGAAGCGAAAACATTAATTGCAGGAAATAAAATAAAAATATGCTCGGAATTCTGCGTTGACGACACACAAGAAAAGCGAACAAAACTTAGCATATTAAATTTTCTGGCTCTTCTCCAAAAAGTGTGGGTAGAGCCTAAAATCATATTACGCCATGACAG
>CALDIB010000061.1 GCA_937902125.1 uncultured Treponema sp. | reverse complement strand
CAATCAAACACATACAAAATGCGTTTCGGAGAAACGCGCTTTCAAATCCTTATTTAGAGATTGCCTGATCACGAATCACTATTTGAATTGAAACGAGCCGTTTTCATAGTCCTTTTTGCAGCACTGGCACTCTTCGCGTCGGCACAGGAATTCCGCTGCGCCGTGTCGGTCAACTACCAAAAACTGCTCACCACCACACAGGGCTACGCCTCCGACGACCGCAAAGTGTTCGACAACATGAAGCAGGCCATCGAGGACTTCATCAACTCGCGCAAGTGGACCAACCTCGAACTGCAGGGCAACGAGATGATTGAGTGCGGCATAAGCATCATCCTCAGCGAGCGCACCTCGGCTACCGACTTCAAGGGGCAGCTCTCCATCCAGCTCAAACGCCCCGTCTACAACTCAAACTACACCACCGGCCTGTTCAACTACATAGAGAACAACGACTTCTTGTTCTCCTACACCGAGGGGCAGCCGCTCGACTTCGACATCAACACCTTCTACGGCAACCTCTCGTCGGCCATCGGCTACTACATGTACATCATGCTTGGCCTCTACTTCGACTCGTTCGGTGAGATGGGCGGCACACAGTTCTACGATGTCGCGCAAACCATCACGCAAACAGCCTCGAGCTCCGGTTTCAAGGGGTGGAAGTCGTCCGAAAGCCAGAAGGCACGCTATTGGTTCATGGAGAACCACACCAACTCGGCCTACTCGAACCTCCGCCTGGCCTACTACTACTACAACCGACTGGGGCTCGACATGATGACCAAAGACCAGCAGCAGGCAAGGCAGAACATCATCCAGGCGCTGAAGTACATCCAGCAGGTGCACAAGGTGCGCACCAACCTCCTGTCGGTACAGGCATTCTTCGACGCGAAAATCTCAGAAATTGTATCCATCTTCACCCCCGCCCCTCCCGAAGAGCAAAAGGAGGTCTATCTCGTTATCAAGGAGGTGAGCCCCGTGAACGTAGTCAAACTGCAAGGCTTCAACACCAAATAGACCCACAACCTCTCACAGTGACACATTGACTGCAAAAAACAATTCGACAGTTAAACAAATAAACAGTTGTATTATGACACAAATTCCCATACAGAAAGACCTGGTCGACCGGATCGCCGGCGACAACAAAATCAAAAAGGACTTGAACATTTCCATAAAAATCCTTTTGCCCCTTTTTGTGGCGGCGCTGGCGGCCAACTATTTTACAGGCTTTATATTTTACATAGACGACGACTTTTCCCTTGTCAGAGGAAGGGCCGGCGTCGCGCTGCCATTGATTTCGGCCTACTTTGCCTTTCGCGCCGCCATCCAGATTGGGCGTTTCGCGCAAAAATTTACCAAGCAGCAGCTGGCGGTCCTTTGCCTGTTTGTCGAAGCGTCCATCGTCTCGCCGTTTTTGCAAGTTTTTGTCTTTCCAACCTTTAGAATCGCGCCCTTTATTTGCGTGTTTTTCATAACCACCCTTTTGCTCACAATAGAAACGCCCGACGACCAAGCCTTAATCGCCACCATAAGCGAATTGGAAGACTTGCAGCGCGCCCTAAAGGCCAGCGTCGAGAAAAAAACCGTGGAAGCGCGGGAGCGGCGGGAAAAGCTTGAGCGCCTTACAATGCAAATGATGTACGCGCTGGCGGAAACCATTGACGCGAAGGACAGATACACAAGCGGACATTCAGCGCGGGTGGCCCGCTACTCAAAAATGCTGGCGCAAAAAAAAGGCCTAAGCCCGGAAAAATGCCAGCAAATATTTATGATGGGCCTTTTGCACGACATTGGAAAGGTTGGAGTTCCGACAAAAATCCTCAACAAAGAGGGAGCGCTTACAGAAAGGGAATTTTCCCAAATCAAGGCCCACCCTGCCATCGGCTCAAGCATCTCGGAAAAAGTCTCCCTGCTTCCTGAACTAAGGACTGGGGCGCGCTGGCACCATGAGCGCGTTGACGGCAGGGGCTATCCTGACGGCCTTAACGGAAAGCAGATTCCCCTTGAGGCCAAAATAATCGCGGTGGCCGACGCCTACGACGCCATGACTTCCTCAAGAAGCTACAGGCCCAGAATGGAGCAAGCCGCGGTCCGGGAGCAAATCTCCAACGGCATGGGAAGCCAGTTTGACAACGAAATCGCCTCGCTTATGATTGAATTGATAGACGAAGACAAGCGCTACAACCTTAGGGAATACAAAAGGACCGCGGAGGCCGCCTTATGATAAACCAAATTTATTCCCGACTTGTTTACAACATAAATTTTGAGGCGGCGGCCTTTTGCTTTTTATTGGTTCTTTACGTTTACCTGCGAAAAAAATATTACAATTCGGGAATTGTGAACAACACTTTCAGGCGCTTGGTTTTTGTCCAAATAGCGGCGATTTTTTTGGACATTCTAAGCGCGGCCACAATTTCTTTTCCGCAAAAAGTTCCCCAATGGCTGAACGTCGCCGTCAACACAATTTACTTTGCCTCCACCGGACTTTTGTTCTACACGCTGCACTTGTTTTTCATTTCCTTTGGGCTCAAGAAAAAAATCGGCGTTCCCATGCTAATGTTTTCAAGGGCCTTTTTAATCGCCTTCTTGATTATGCTCGCCGCCAACATTCCCACAGGCTTTTTCTTTGGCTTTGAAAACGGATTTTACCAACGGGGCCCCTTGCACTCCCTTTGCGTCATAATCCCCCTGTTCTTTTTGCTTGAGTGCAGCGGAACTTTTTTTATGATACGCCGCCGGGTTTCGCGGCCAATTTTCCTTGTCCTTTTGGCCTTGTTCCTAACCTCGGCGCTGGGCCCGACGCTTCAATACACGCTCTTTCCCAACGTTCTGCTTTCAAATTTCTTTTCGCTCTTTTCGCTGATTCTTTGCCTTTTTGTCCTTGTGTCTCCAGACTACGCGGAGCTTGCGAGAAAGCGGGCGGAACTGAACGAGTTGCAGCAAAACCTTGAGGCCAAGGCCGCCATGGAATCAGAAAAAATCCACAAGCGGGACAAGCAAAAGGAAATACTTTCAGGGCAAATAATCGACGCGCTGGCAGAAACAATAGACGCCGCCGACGCAAACAGAACGGGGCATTCAGAGCACGTGGCCGAAATGTCAAAGCTTATCGCCTACAAGCTGTTCCTTCCAAAAAACGTCATTCAGCAAGTTTATTACACGGCGATTTTGCACGACATAGGCGTGATTGGAATTTCAGAAGACATCGTAAACAAAAACGGAAAATTTAGCCCTGAAGAATTTGAACAGATGAAAAAGCACAGCGAAATCGGCGAGCGCATTCTGTCAAAAATAACCGAAATGCCGGAAATCGCAAAAGGAGTCCGAAGCCACCACGAGCGCTTTGACGGAACAGGATACCCTGACGGCTTGGCCGGAGAGGAAATACCAATAGCCGCCAGAATCATCGCGGCGGCTGACGCTGTGGACTCCATGACTCACGAAAGATGCTACAAGGAGCGCCTTACCGCAGAGCAGGCCATTGAGGAACTTTTCAAATGCGCGGGAAGCCAGTTTGATCCCGCTGTCGCCGCCGCGGCCATTGACGTTTTAAGGGAAAGCTAATCTTCTATTTCTGGAACCTTTTCCTTAAGCTTTTTTAAGAAGTCCTCGCCGGAAACTCCTTGGCGCAAGCAGGCAAAGAGGCAGTTTTCTCCGGCCACGGTTCCAAGAATTTCGTCAAAGTTCATGCAGTCAAGCGCGTTGCAAACCGGGCTTGCGTGGCCGGGAAAGGTTTTTATGACCACGATGTTTCCGGACCATTCAATGCTGATGTAGCCCCGCAAAAAGTCCTGGGCAAAAAGGCGCTCGCTTTCCTGCCTTTCCTCTTCCGTGGGAAGAGTGTAAACATAACCGTCGCGGCCGTCGGCGATTTTTCCCACCTTTAAAAGCTTCAAGTCTCTGGACAGGGTCGCCTGGGTGACTTCAAAGCCCTCCTCTATCAAAAGGTTCAAAAGGCGCTCTTGGCTTTCTATTTTGTTTGACTTGATGAGCTTTCTAATAGCCTTTAAGCGGCCGCTTCTTTCTTTCATAATTTTTAGTCCTGCTTGTTGAATCTTTGGCTTGGGGTGACAGTCCAAATGGCCCTTAGGGGCTCGTCGCCGTTGTTGACCAAAACATGGGGAGCGCCGGCGCTAAAGGAAATGCCGTCTCCGGCCTTTATTTGATAAACGTTTTTTTCATAGTGAAGCTCGCCTTGGCCGCTAAGGACAAAGCCAGTTTCCCGGCCTATGTGTCCGTAAGAGCCCCGGTGGGTTTGGGATTTTGGCGGAATGGTTATCAAGTAGGATTCCATGGTGTGGTTTCCGTCCTCGCTGTTGGGGCGGACAATCTCTTCGTAGCGGACGGAATCTTCGTCAACGCTCCGCCGTTCTTCCTTGCGAATAATCTCCACAGGCCGCTTCCTGCGGTATTCCTCAAACAAAAACTCAAGGTTTATGTCCAAGACTTCAGCCAAGGACAAAAGGGTGTCGATGGCCGGAGACACGCGGTTTCGCTCTATTTGGGAAACAAGGCTTTCGCTCACGCCGGCGCGCTGGGCCACAACTTTAAGGGTGTAGCCCTTCCGCTCCCGGACAGCCCGAAGCTTTTCGCCAAAATGATAGGGAGCTTTTTCGCGGGGCGCGCTTTCATCTTGCGAAACTGTCATTGTTCTGCTTCTCCTTGTTGGATTTCATCACAAATTGAATGAAGTAGTCTTCCAGCGTTTTTTTAGGGCCGGGAACGTTGAGCCTTGAGCGGGCGCGGGCGTTGTCCCGGCGAAGGGTGTACATTGAATAAAAGTCGCGGTAGTCCAAGCCGGCGTCGGTCTTTACATGGACGCCCAAGAACTTTGAAACTTCGTCGCGGCCGATGGCCTTGATTCCTTGGCCCCGCAAGATTTCCCGCAAGGCGTTTATCTGCTCGTAAGAAATTCCAAAAAGAAATTCCTCCATGGCTTGGCTCACCATCGGCTCGTTCAAGCGCTCCTTTATGAAATTTGTCCAAGCCTCGTCCATTTGCATTGAAATCATAATGAGCTCGCTTGTTCCCATCATGGTTCCAAAAGCCGGGGCCAACTTTCGGCGGGCCGTCCAAACGCTTTGCAAAACCGGCGCTATTTGCTCGATGGCCTCGTCGTTTCTGTGCTCCCACAAGAGCAAAAGGGACATGGCCATTTGCCGGCGCAAGTCCAAGTCTATGCTTTTGTCCCTAAGGCAGTTCAGGTAAACGTCTTCGGCCAAAAGGGAGAACATCATCGTTACGGCCTCGTTCCTTAAATCGTTGACCTTTTTTTCGTCCTCGCCTATGTTCTTGGCGATTTTTGAAAGGGATGAAAAGGTGTGTATTTTCGCGATTAAAAAGCCCTTTCCCAGAGAAGCCTTTGAGGGAAGCTGCAAGAGGGAGTCGCCTTCGTCTTGGTGCTCTATGAGGGAATCAATCAAGGAATCCGGGGTGCGCTCTCCTCCCGCCAAGCGGTGCCGCTCCAAAAGCGACGGAAATCGCGCGATGGCTCTTGCCAAGCCGTTAAGGTCGTCTATGCGGGTCAAAAAAGTTTCAAAGCGGTCTGGATTGGCGTCCCGCAAATGGGGCAAAACGGCGTCGAACATGTCCTGCTGCTTTTGGGTAAAGACAATGATTCCGTCTTCTTTTGAAGGAAGTTCCTGCCGGTCGAAAAATTCGCTTATGTCAACATTCTCAAATTGCGTTTGGGCCACGCTTTAATAATATCACATTTCTTTAATTTAATCAAATGCTTTGCCCGCCGCCAAAAGCGCTTTTCCCGCTTGAATTTTTAAGGCGGGCGCGCTATTCTGTTTCTAATGGCAGAAACAAACGAAAAGGCTGTGGCGGACAGCTTCAACGAGATATGCAAAATTCTTTCCCAATGCCAAAGCCCCAAAGAGGCCTCGGACTTTCTAGCCTGCCTTTGCACGCCCGCCGAGCGCAAGGACTTTTCAAAGCGCTGGCTTAGCGTAAAGGAGCTTTACAAGGGCACTCCCCAGCGGGAAATCGCAAAAAAATTCAACATGTCTCTTTGCAAAATAACCCGGGGCTCAAAAGAATTGAGAAAAGAAGGCTCGTCGTTTAAAAAGATTTTGGAAAAGGAAGAAAGCCTTTAGGCAACCTCTAAAAACTATAATTTGAGGTTGCCGTCGAGTTTAAAAGCCCGAAATTACGGGCTTTTAAACATCGCGCTTTCAGAGTTGCCTCTAAAAACTGAAGTTTTTAGAGGCTCCCTTTAGAAATGCCCGGCTTTTTTAGTTTTTTCGGGAATTTTTCTTTTTCCGCTTTTCCTCATACAAAAGGCCGTCGGCTTCCCTTAAAATGTCTTCCAAAGAATGGCTTTCCTTGTCAAAGGCCTTGCAGCCCATGCTGATGGAAATTTCAAATTCCTCGTTGTGAGTTATGTTCCAAGCCTTGCATTCCGCCTCCACATTTTCCCGAATTGCGGCAAGGCGGGGCTCCCCCAAGCCGGAGGCCACGACCACAAATTCGTCGCCTCCGATGCGGCCCACAATGTCCGACGCGCGGAAATTCTTTTTTAGGATTTCGGCCTCGGCCTTTATGGCCCTGTCGCCGGCGTCGTGTCCGTAAGTGTCGTTGATGCGCTTGAGGCCGTCCATGTCGCCAAAAATGACGACGCCCCCTTGGTTCAAGACCACGGCGATGTCGATGGTTTGCTGGCCCAATTCCAAAAGGCCCCGGCGGTTCAAAAGGCCGGTAAGCTCGTCGGTGTTGGAAATCATGTTAAGCCTGGCGGTCCTTTCCTGCTGGGCCCGGGCCTCCTTTTCGGCCTTGGAACCTTCCCAGGCCGAGCTTAAAAGGCGGGAAAAAGACTGGCACATCATTGAATACATAAGGCTTTCGCAGGCGCCCTTTCTAAAGACAAGGTAGCCGTATTGGGTCTCGCAATTTGAAAGAATCCAAACGGAATAAACGCCAGTCTTGGACGAAACAAAGCCTTTGGGAAGAATTTCTTCCCTTGGATTGAAAGGAGGCGGATTGGCGGAAAGGTCCTGGTCAAGGCCTGCGGCATTGTCGTATGAAGACAAAACATAGGCCTTGTCGGGGAGATCAAGCTTTTCCTGCCTGCCGTTTATGTACATCGGCTCGTCGTAAACGCAGACGGCGGCCGCCTCTATTCCAAAGCGCTCGGCAAAGCCTTTGAACGACTTTCTAAATTTGGCCAAGTTGAGCTTTTCTTGGGAATGGGCCAAAAAGTCGTTCATAATGTGGAACTGCCGCTTTTTTTCAAGCCATTCCGCGGCAAAAACCCGGCCGGCAAACTGAGAGCCAAAGGACAATTCTTGGGCCGGCGAAAAGCCGCAGGACCTTCTAAGCATGGCCTCGGATTGAACAAAAGTGAGGCCGGCGCTTTTAAAGCCGTTGATTAAGTCAAGCAAAATTTCCGCGGCCTTTTTTCCTTGGTCAAAAAGCCTTTGGTTGACGGTGGCCAAAGGCGGATTTGAAATCTCGGCCCTGCGAACGTCGTCAAAGCCGGCCACGCACACGCTGTCGGGAACCTTGATTCCATGAACCGCGCAAAAATCCAAGGCGGCAAAAGCCATGTCGTCGTTCAATGCCATAACAGCGTCAAAATCAAAGGAGCCGTTTTTAGCCCAATATTCCTCAAGGCATTTCATGGCGCCTTCGTAGGTAAAATTTCCGCCTATTATGGAATCTTGGTCAAAGCGAAGGCCCTTGTTCCGCAAAAAATTGGAGATTATTTCCGTCCGCTCTTGGGCCTCGGCGGAACCTAGGATTTTTCCCAGGACGCAAAACTTTTTTCTTGCGCGGCGGCAAACGATGTCGTTTAAAAGGCTTTCCATTCCGCTTCTGGCGTCGCACAAAACGCTTGGAATTCCTGAGATTCCCGCTCCCAGACTCACCGTGGGCAAAAAAGAAAATTCCTTGACAAATTTTTCAATCCGCTCCTTGGAGGCGTTGTTTCCAAACACCGAAGAGCAAACCACAAGGCCGTCCACGTTTTTTTTTGAGCAAAAGCCGGCGATGGCTTTTTGATGGTAGTCAAAGGGCCTGTAGCAATAGTCAAGCTCGCCCACAGAAAAAATCATGAGCGGAATTCGCTCCTTGGAGCAAACAGAAAAAATGCCGTCTATAACCTCGCCTACATAGTCGGAATTGGCGTCGTTCACCAAAATTCCGATTCTTTTCCCGCTTGAACCCATAACGGCTCATTATAACATCGAAAGATTCTTTTGTAAAGAAATAAAAAATTGCAAAAAGTCCAAAATGCCGCTATAATCAGGGGCATGAAGATTAAGGCATTCTTTGTTTCGGCTCTTTTTCTCCTTTTGGCGGCCTCCTTTTCCCAAACGGCCCATGTCCGCTTTAAAATGGATTCCGACCTCAACCCCCAATTTTTTTCGGAGCCTGTCATTCCTGCCCAAGAATTCGCGGAGGCGGCCTTGACAGCCAGCGGCGCCGGGCAAGAAAAGCGGCGGCTTCTTATGCAAAGGCTGGACGCGCTATGGCAAAGCCTTTCCGCCAGATTGGAAAAATCGGGGGCGCCGGAAGAAAACGCGGAAAAGATTCTTTCCTTCATGTACGAAAAAATTCTTTCAAAATACAACTTTGACCAAACCCGATTGGACCAAGCGCTGGAAAGCGGCGTTTACAACTGCGTGTCCTCAGCCGTCCTTTTCATGCATTTTTCAAAAAGGGCCGGCATTCCGGTTTTGGCGGTGGAAACGCCCCGCCACGCCTTTTGCGTCATTTTTGACGGAGAAAAAAAAATCGACGTGGAAACCACAAACCCTTACGGCGTGAATCCGGGGAAAAAGCGGACGACCGACTTGGGAAGCGGACGGACAAAATACATAACGGTTCCGGCAAAAGACTACGCGGGCCGCCATCAAGTTGACGACCGCCGCGCCATCGGAATGATTTACAACAACCGCATAGTCCAGCTGCAAAAGAAAAAGCTTGACGCGCAAACGGTGGGTTTGGCCGTGGACTCATACTTTGTCCAAGGCAAAAGCCAAGTTTCCAAAAACGACTTGGAGCTTTGCGTTTCAAACGCGGCGGCCAACTTGTCCAACGCAGGAAAAGAGCTTGAGGCCATAAATCTTTTGGAAAGCGCGGAAAAAGAATTTGGCCAAAGCCAAAGGTGGACAAAATCCATTTTCAACTGCCGACGAAACCATGTCTTAAAGCTTGTGAAAGAGCTTCCCTTTGAGGAAGGGCTTTCCGCCGCGAAAGAAAACAGGGAAAAGCTCTTGCCCGCCGACTACGCCGAGTTGAAGGAATACGCCTGGCTTTTGGGAGCGCAAAAGGCCGGGGAAAAAATGGACTGGCCTCTGGCGGTTCAAATCGCGGAAAGGGGGCTGAAGGATTTTCCCCAAAGCAAAAAGCTTTTAAACTGCAGGAACATTTTCACTAACAATTACGCCGCGGACTTTCACAACGCCGCCGCCGACCTTTTCAATTCCGGAAAAAAAGGCGAGGCCGTTGAAAAAATCAAGGAGGGCTTGAAAGTTCTTCCCCAAAACAAAATTCTTTTGTCGGACTTGGACAGAATGAGCCGCTAAAGCCGCCTTGAATTTCAGCCGCCTTTTGCGCTATTATTTTGCCATGACAATTTATCAAAACATAAAGCGCCTTGTTTCCTACGCCCTAAAGACAGGGCTAATAACAAAAGAAGACATAACATACAGCCAAAACCGCCTTTTGGAGCTTTTTAAGCTTGACGGCTTTGAGGACAAAGAAAACGGCGGCGGCCAAAAATTGCCGGCCGTCAAAGTTTCGGACTTGGAAGAAATCCTAAAGGAGCTTTTGGACTGGGCCGGACAAAACGGAATTTTCGACGACACGGGAACAGCCTCCAGAGACTTGTTCGACACAAAGATAATGGGCCTTTTGGTTCCGCCGCCCTCGGACGCCATCGACGCCTTTGAAACATTGAGAAAGGACTTTTCTCCCAAACACGCCACGGACTGGTTCTATAAATTTTCCCAGGACACGGACTACATCCGCCGCTACAGGGTCAAGAAAGACCTAAAGTGGAAGGCCCCCACGCCCTACGGAGCGCTGGACATCACAATCAACCTTTCAAAGCCTGAAAAAGATCCCAAGGCCATCGCCGCCGCCCGCTCCGCCAAACAGTCGGGCTATCCCAAGTGCCTTTTGTGCCCGCAAAACGAAGGCTACGCGGGCCGCCTGAACCATCCGGCAAGGCAAAACCATAGAATCATTCCCCTTTTGTTGAACGGCGAAGACTGGGGCTTTCAGTATTCCCCCTATGTCTACTACAACGAGCACTGCATAGTCTTTAACAAAAAGCACGTTCCAATGAAAATTTGCCGCCAGACTTTTGAGCGGCTCTTGGACTTTGTGACGCTTTTTCCCCACTACACCTTGGGAAGCAACGCCGACCTTCCGATTGTAGGCGGCTCCATTTTGACCCACGACCACTTTCAGGGCGGCGCCTACGAGTTTGCCATGGCGCGCGCTCCCATAGAAACGGAAATAAAATTTGAAGGCTTTAAAGACGTCAAGGCCGGAATCATAAAATGGCCCATGAGCGTCATTCGCCTTGACTCTCCCAAAAAAGAAAGCCTTGTTGATTTGGCTGAAAAAATTCTAAAAAAATGGAGGGGCTACTCCGACAAGGCGGCCTTTGTATTGGCCAAGACCGACGGAACGCCGCACAACACTATAACTCCTATCGCGCGCCGGCGCGACGGCCTTTACGAATTGGACCTGGTTTTGCGGAACAACATAACCACGGCCGAGCACCCCCTTGGAGTATACCATCCCCACGCGGAACTTCACCACATAAAAAAAGAAAACATCGGCTTGATAGAAGTCATGGGCTTGGCCGTGCTCCCCTCCCGCCTAAAAGAAGAAATGCAAAAGCTGGCCGCCGCGCTTGTTCAAGGAAAAGACATTTCCGGCGACCCAATTTTGTCCAAACATTCCGACTGGGCCAAAGAGCTGGGCAAAAAATACAAGTTCACAAAAGACAACGCGGACAAGATATTGAAAAAAGAAATCGGAATCGTCTTTTCAAAAGTTTTGGAGCACGCCGGCGTATACAAGAGGACGGACGAAGGAAAGGCGGCCTTCTTGCGCTTTGTCCAAGCCGTGAACAAGTAGCCGGCCGCAAAAATGGAAAGATCCGACTTTGCAAAAATATTAAAAATCACCTCCCCCATTTTCTTTGGCTACGTTTCCATCGGCATTCCCTTTGGCCTGATGGTGGCGCGCTCAGGCTACCCTTGGTGGCTCGCTCCCCTTATGAGCGTCACCATGTACACGGGAACAGGCCAATACATCGCCATAGGAATGTTCGCGGCCAAGGCAAGCCTTGCCCAAATAATGTTGATTCAAGTCTTGGTGGGAATCCGCCACATCTTTTACGGCCTTTCCCTTTTGACAAAATTCAAGGACGCGGGAAAATGGAAGGCTTTTTTGATTTTCGCCTTGACCGACGAAACTTACGCCGTCCTTTGCTCGGTGGACGCGCCCGCCGGAAAAAAGCCCGGCCCCTTTTATTCGGCCATCGCGGCGCTGGACCTTTTTTACTGGACTTTGGGAGGAACAATCGGAGCCGTGGCGGGAAGCATGATAAAGTTTCCCCTTGACGGCGTGGACTTCGCTTTGACAGCGCTTTTTTGCGTCATCTTGACGGAACAGATTTTGGCCAGCAAGGACTTTTTGCCGCCGGCAATCGGAATCGCCTCGTCGGTCTTGGCCGCCCTTTTGGAGCGAGTTGGAATTCTCCCCCAAGGAAACATGCTCTTGCTTTCCCTTTCTGCGGGAATCACCGCCCTGCTCTTGGCCAAAAATTTGGGAAAGACAAAAACTGCGCCGGGCGGCTCCCAAGCGGCGGCTCCGGCGGAAAACGGCGGAAAGCCCCAAAACGACTTGGGCCAAGGGGGCGAAAAATGAACTACAATCTTGTCGTCGCCCTTACAATCGTCCTCACAACCATGCTGCTCTTTTTTTACCGGGGAGCCCCCTTCTTTATTTTTTCCAAGCGGGAGCCGCCCGCCGCCCTCCGCTTTGTGGAGAAATGCATTCCGCCCCTGATAATAGCCACGCTGATTGTCTATTGCCTCAAGGACATCGACTACGCCGCGCGCCCCTACGGCGCCCCTCATTTTATCGCCATCGCCGCCACCGTCGGCCTCCACTTGTGGAAGCGCAACTCAATGGCAAGCATCTTTGGCGGCACGATTTTGTTCATGCTTCTAAGCAGAATTTTGTAGAAAAAAATTGAGAAATATGATAAAATGTAATAGCAGAAAGGGAGGACGCAATTGAATTCTATAGAGTTATTTGCAGGAGGCGGCGGACTTGCTCTTGCGGGAGCTCAAGCAGGATTAAAGCACGCTTTTCTTGTTGAATGGAACAAGGATTCAGCCCAAACACTAAGATTCAATAGCAAATCGTTAAAGGTTAATTCTAACAGCGCTATTTTTAACGGCGACATAAAGGATGTAAATTTTTCACAATACGAAGAAAAAATAGATTTGCTTTCAGGCGGTCCGCCTTGCCAACCATTCTCCATTGGAGGCAAATCGAAAGCAAACAATGATTCAAGAGACATGTTTCCACAGGCTGTTCGAGCCCTTTTAGAAATCAAGCCAAAAGCTTTTGTATTCGAAAATGTACGCGGCCTTTTAAGAAAAAATTTTTCTCTATATTTTAACTATATCATATTGCAACTTACATATCCTGAAATTCAAAGAAGACATTCTCAAACATGGGAAGAACACCTTGCCGAACTTGAATGCCACCACACGAGCGGCTGCCACTATGACGGTCTAAAATACAACGTCGTTTTTCGTTTGGTCAACGCGGCAGATTATGGAATTCCACAAAAGAGAGAGAGAGTGTTCATAGTCGGCTTTAGAAATGACGAAAAGGGGAATTGGACATTCCCAGACCCCACACATTCAAAGGAAGCCCTTGAATATGAAAAATTCTGCACAGGTGAGTATTGGGAAAGACATTCTCTAAAGAAAGTCAAGCCAAAAGATTACACGCCGGTACTTTGCTATGACTCATCAAAAAAACCGTGGCTCACAGTGCGCGACGCGCTTATAGGCCTCCCAAAGCCAAACGAAACAGAATCTGTGCCAAACCATGTTTTTCAAGGCGAAGCGCGCGCATACGCGGGACACACGGGAAGCGTTTTAGACGAACCGTCAAAAACCATAAAAGCTGGCGCGCATGGCGTGCCTGGCGGTGAAAACATGATTATTCTTGACGACGGAAGAACGCGGTATTACACAACCAGAGAAGCGGCGCGAATTCAAACATTCCCAGACAATTATATTTTTCCTTGTTCATGGACAGAAAGCATGAGACAAATTGGAAATGCGGTGCCTGTAAAACTTGGAAAAATCGTAATCGATTCAGTGACGAGGACATTGAAAAATGAGCGAAAACAAAGTATTCAATCCGCTTGACAAAGCGAACATAGGAAAAAGCGTTTCGTCAGCAATACTCACGCAGCCAATCATTCCAATGTCAGAATTAGATGACTTTATAGGAGCTGGCGTGTATGCCATATATTACACTGGTTCCTTTCCGCTATACAAAAAAATCGCCGAAAAAAACAGAAGCTCTTTTTGCCAGCCGATTTATGCAGGAAAAGCCGTGCCTCAAGGGGCCAGAAAAGGCAATATGATTTTAGACTCGTTGTCAGGACACGATTTATATAAAAGACTAAATGAACACAGAAAATCAATAGAATCCGTTTCAAATCTAGACATAAAGGACTTTTTTTGCCGTTATCTTATAGTGGACGACATTTGGATTCCACTTGGGGAATCAGTGTTGATACAACAAACAAAGCCTCTATGGAACAATGTTCTTGACGGATTTGGCAACCACGCCCCAGGAAAAGGACGAGGAAAGCAACAGCGTTCCCCTTGGGACACGCTCCATCCAGGCAGAACTTGGGCAGAAAATCTAACGTCTGGAAAAAGCAGTGAAGAATTAGAAAAAAGTATAATAGATTTTCTAAACGATAAAAATTAAATTCAATTTTTTTTTCAAAAAAAGCGCTTGACAAAGAGGCTCAATAACATCATTCTATCGCTTATGCGTTTTATCGGCATTAAACCGCCCGACTATGGCGGCGAATATTAACAGATACAGAGGCTCGTGGTTTGAAAGGCAGTCAAGTTACCATCGACCATGTCTCAAAGCGTTTCGGCGATTTCGTGGCGCTTGACGACATCAATTTTACGATTAAGCCCGGCGAGTTTTTCTCGCTCTTGGGACCTTCGGGATGCGGAAAGACAACGCTTTTGCGCATCATTGCGGGATTTGAATTTCCGGACGACGGAGCGGTCTTGTTCGACGACCAGAATGTAATTCCCCTTGCCGCCAACAAAAGGCAGTCAAACACCGTCTTTCAAAACTACGCGCTTTTTCCCCATCTTAGCGTCTACGAAAACGTGGCCTTTCCCTTAAGGCTTAAAAAGGCGCCAAAAGAAGAAATCGACCAAAAAGTCAAGGAATACCTGCGCTTGGTTCAGCTTGAGGCCCACATGAACAAAAAGCCCAACCAGCTTTCAGGCGGCCAAAAACAGCGCGTGGCCATAGCCCGCGCCCTTATCAACGAGCCAAAAGTTCTTTTGCTTGACGAGCCTTTGAGCGCCCTTGACGCCAAGCTTCGCGCGAACCTTCTTTTGGACTTGGACGCCCTCCACGACAAAATAGGAATCACTTTCATTTACGTCACCCACGACCAAAGCGAGGCGCTTTCGGTCAGCGACAGAATCGCGGTAATGAATTCCGGCCACGTCTTGCAGGTTGGAACGCCCTTTGAAATTTACGAAAGCCCGGCCACCCAGTTTGTGGCTCAGTTCATCGGCGACACAAATTTGTTCGAGGCTGAAGTCGTGGCCTGCGTGGAGCACAAGGACCCCAACGGCCAAAACGACTGGATGGTCACTTGCAAGGTTCCCGCATTGGGCCGCCAAGCCTCCCTTTCAACTGACACCGCCGAGCAGCAGAACTTGGACAAATACATGATGGTCACCGACTACGAGCACACGGAGCCAGGCCAGAAGGTGGCCTTCACCATTCGCCCCGAAAAAGTGCGAATCACAAAGCAAGAGCCTGACACCGGCGGAAGAACGGACATCAACGTTTACAAGGGAATCGTCGAAGAGCCAGTCTATTCCGGCTTCCAGTCAAAGTTCTATGTCCGCCTTGAAAACGGCGCCTTGGTGAAAATTTTCAAGCAGCACACCAACTACATGGAAAACGGCCCCGCCATTCAATGGAAAGACCAAGTATACGTGTCTTGGTCGGCGGAAGACGCTTACCTTGTTGAAGACATAGAAAAGTAGAGGCGGCCATGCAGGAGACTTCCAACAAAACCAGGGCTTTTAAAAAGCCCAACCCCGGCCCCTTTTACGCTTGGCCCATGGGCTTGTGGTTCACAATATTTTTCATCGCACCCATCGTCATCATCGTCTGCTACTCTTTTATGAAGAGGGACGTTTACGGCGGAGTCGTGGCCCAGTTCACCCTCAAGGCCTACAAGCAAATGCTTGATCCGGCCTACGGAAAAATATTTTTAAGAACCCTTTTCATTTCAGGCCTTTCAAGCTTTTTGTGCATCGCCGCGGCGCTTCCTTGCGGATACGCCATCGCGCGAAGCCGCCATCAAACGCTCTTTTTGATTTTAGTCATAATCCCCTTCCTCACAAATTCCCTCATACGAATTTTCGCGTGGATAACGATTTTGGGAGACAACGGGCTTTTGAACTCAATCCTAAAGTTCTTTAACTTCGCGCCGCGGAAATTCATGTTCACCAAGGGAGCCATTGTCCTTGTAAGCGTCTACATGTATTTGCCCTACGCCATACTTCCGATTTTCACCAGCGTTGACCGCTTTGACTTTAGCCTTCTTGAAGCGGCGCGGGATTTGGGCGCCACAAAGGCGCAGTCCATGACAAAAGTTTTGATTCCCAGCGTCAAGAGCGGAATTTTAAGCGCCTTGATTTTCACCTTCATTCCGATTTTTGGCCAATACACCGTTCCCCAAATGGTGGGCGGAAAAGACAGCTACATGCTGGGAAACATAATCGTTGACCAAGTGCAAAAGGCTCGAAACTGGCCGCTGGCCTCGGCCTTTAGCCTTGTAATCACAATAGTTTCCATGGCCGCCATTTTGTGGATGCTGGCCGCGAGCAAAAAAGAGGCGGCGCTTAAAAAGTCTTCCACAAAAGAGGACTTGGCCGCCAACATGAACGGCCCCATAATCGCAAAAAGTCTTGGAGGCCACAAATGAAAAAAAATCCCTTCAAGATGTTCACAAGGCCCGCGCGTCCGTCGGAACCCGCCCGGCACGCCAAGCGCTCTTGGAAAAAGCGCTCGTCCAGGTTCGGCTTTTCAAACGCCATGCTGGCTTTGGCGCTGGTCTTTTTGTTTTTGCCTCTTTTTGTCATTGTCTTTTATTCCTTCAACGAGGCCAAGGACACCACATGGACCCGCTTTTCTTTGGTTTGGTATGAAAAACTGATTTTTGGCTCGGGCGACTTGTGGGCCTCCCTTTGGAACAGCGTCATTGTGGCCGTGGTCTCCTCTTTGGTGGCCACTGTCTTGGGAACCATGGCGGCCATCGGAATCACTTGGTATAAATTCAAGGGAAGAGGCTACATTCAAACCACAAGCTTTTTGCCCATGGTTTTGCCGGAAGTGATTATGGGCGTTTCCCTTTTGATTTTCTTTAGCGGAATCAAAATGTCCTTGGGCCTGACGACCATTTTCATAGCCCACACCACTTTTTGCATGCCCTTTGTCTACCTTATGGTCAGCGCCAGAATCGACGAGTTTGACTATTCGATAATCGAAGCCAGCCACGACTTGGGCGCCAACGAGGTCCAAACCTTGTTCAAAGTGATTCTTCCGGCGATTATGCCAGGAATCGTTTCAGGCTTTATGATGAGCGTCACCATGTCTCTTGAGGACTATGTGATAACATTCTTGGTTTCAGGCCCGGGAAGCACGACGCTGCCGCTTTACGTTTACTCCATGATTCGCTTTGGCGTAAGCCCGGTAATCAACGCGCTCTCTTTCGCGCTGATTTTGGCCATCTGCCTTGTCACAATTATTTTGCGAAAAAGCGTGAAGAGTTTCGCCTCTTCCCGCTAAAAAAAATTATAAGGATTTTTTTATGAAAAAAAGATTCGTTTTTTTTGCCGCCGCGCTGGCCGCTTTGACCTTAGCCTCCTGCTCTAAAAAGGAAGAGAGGCTTTTGTATCTTTACAACTGGACCTACTACACTCCGGACGAAGTTTTGCGCGACTTTGAGAAGGAATTCAACTGTTCGATAAAGGTTGACAGCTACGCTTCAAACGAAGAAATGTATTCGAAGCTCCGCGCCGGAGCCAAAGGCTACGACATCGTGGTTCCCTCCCAGGATTACGTTTCAATTATGATTAAGCAGGGAATGCTCCAGCCCTTGGACCAAAGCAAGATGACCAACAAGGGAAACATCAACCCGTTGGTTTTGGAAAAAGCCGCTTACGACCCTGACATGAAATACGCCATGCCCTACTACTTTGGAGCGGCGGGAATTTCCGTCAACAAGACAAAGGTTCAGGGAGACTACAGGCGGGACTGGGGAATTTTCTCGGACAAGCGCTTTGCCGGCCACGCCACTATGATGGACGACTTGCGGGAAGTCATCGGCGACGCCTTGGTTCACATTGGAAGCGGCGTGAACAGCTTGGACGACGGCGAGCTTGACAGGGCCGAAGAATTGATTGAAAAGGAATGGAAGCCCAACTTGGTAAAGTTTGACGCGGAAAGTTTTGGAAAGTCCTTCGCATCTGGAGACTTTTGGCTTTGCCACGGCTACGCGGAAGTCATTTACGGCGAAGTTCCCGAAGAAAAATGGGACGAAACCATCGACTTTTTCATTCCCGAAGAAGGCGGCGCCTCTTACCTTGACAGCATGTGCATTCTAAAGGACGCCCAGCATGTTGACTTGGCCAACGAATTCATCAACTACATTCACCGGCCCGAAGTTTACGCAAAGTTCTTGGACGCCTTCAACTTCCCCTGCTTTGTCAACTTGAACGCCGCCAAATACACCACAAAAAAGCCGATGTACGAGGCCAGCCAAATGAACAACTGCGAGCTTAAGGTTGACTTGGGCGAAGACCTTGACAAATACAACGAGCGCTGGCAGAGAATAAGATTCACAGACTAGGCCGCGTCTTGCGGACCCCTTTTGCGGGCCCGGCTTGAACAAGTTTCAAAGGCAAAACTGTCGCGGGGCCTGGCCCCGCCAAATTAAATAGAGGTTGGATAAACAAAGGAGATTGTTATGAAAAAAATTTTTAAGTTCGCTATGGCTGCCATGGCCGCCCTTTCATTGGCCTCCTGCGCCAAAAAAACAGAGGAAACGATTTACATCTACAACTGGACTTACTACACCCCTGAAAAAGTCATTGAAAAATTTGAAAACGAGTTCAAATGCAAAGTCAAGCTTGACAGCTATTCAACTTGCGAAGAAATGTATTCAAAGCTTCGCGCCGGAGCCAAAGGCTACGACATTGTGGTTCCGTCAAACGACTTTGTTTCAATAATGATAAAGCAGGGCATGCTTCAAAAAATCGACAAATCAAAAATAACCAACGCCAGCAAGTTGAACCCCGGCGTCCTTAAAATGATGGACTTTGACCCGGAAATGGATTGGTGCGTTCCCTACGCATTGAGCGCCACAGGCATAATGGTGAACAAGACAAAAGTTCAGGGCGACTACAAGCGGGATTACAGCATTTTGTCTGACCCCCGCTTTGCCGGCCACGCCACTATGATGGACGACGCCCGCGAAGTTTTTGGCAGCGCCTTGCTCAGCCTTGGCCATGACATGAACAGCCTTGACGACGGCGAACTTAAAGAAGCCTTTGACTTGGTGAACAAGCAATGGAAGCCCAACCTTGTGAAATTTGACGCGGAAGCCTTTGGAAAGTCCTTCGCATCCGGAGACTTTTGGCTTTGCCAAGGCTACCCCGAAATCGTTTACGGCGAGGTTGACGAATCCCGCTGGGACGAAACCATCGACTTTTTCATTCCGGAAGTCGGCGGCCCGGCGACCCTTGACTGCATGGTAATTCTAAAGGACGCGCCCCACGCGGAGTTGGCCAACGAATTCATCAACTTCTTCCACAGGCCGGAAAACTACGCCCTTTTCATTGACGAGTTCCGCTACCCCTGCGTGGTGAACACGGCCGCGCCCCAATACGTCACCACAAAGCCTATGTATGACGCGAACCAAGCCTTAAACTGCTCCCTTAAAGCGGACTTGGGCGAAGGCTTGGACAAATACCACGAGTTGTGGCAGCAGATTAGGTTTAACTAGTAAAACAAAATTGCCGCTCCCAGTTGCGGATGCGTCAGAGCGGCACCGCTAGCTAGCGTCGCTACTCGCTGTTTGCGCTTGAAACTATTTTTCTTCGCCGCTAACGCGGCGGCGCAAAGTGATTGCCCGCGCTCGCAAGAGCGCAAGTAAATAATTTCCTTAAGCAAAACGGAGCGTAGCGACGTAGAGTTGCCACCAGCCGCCCCGCGCCTTTGCGCGGCAATTATTTTTTCTAATTAAGGGAACCTCTAAAAACTTCAGTTTTTAGAGGTAACTCTGAAAATGCGATGTTTTAACTCGTGATATTACAACGACTTAAAACTCGTCAGGCACCCTCTAGAAAGTCGCTTTAGCGAATTTCTAGAGATGCCCTTAATCATTAGACAGGAATCCTATATTCCACAAAGCGGAGCCTTCCTTCTTGAACGCAAGCCTTTATTTCCCGCTCGCGTTTGGAAAGGGAGGCTTCGCCGCTTTTAACTTCCACAAAAATTATTTCCTTTATTTCGCCGCCCTCGGCCGCTCCGCTAAAGGCCACAAAGTCAACCGGCTTTCCGACAAAGCGAGCGTCGGCGGGATTGCAAGGAAAACCCGGCAAAAAAGGGGCCACTTGCTCTCCAGCCAGGCCGCCTAAAACCGCCCGGGATTTTTTTACCGCGTCCTTTCTGGCCTGCCTCACGCGGCGAGAAAGGCTTAGGGCGCAAATCAAAAAGCCGGCAAAAAACGAAAGGGCGGCCAAGGCAAAAAGGGCAAAAAGCGCCCCGCTTCCTCCGGTCGCGAAAAACAATGACAATTGACTAAATAAAGTTTTGAGCATAAAATCATTCTACCATAAAAAATAAAAAAATAGAAACACGGACTTGGCAGGCGGGTCCCAGCGACGGCAAAAAAGTTTTGGCGCCTTCCGCCACTCGCTTCCGGTTTGACGCCTGCGGCCAAGCCGTTCGCTGGCGGGGCCCTCCAAACTTTTCTTGCCTGCGTCCCGCACCTTTGTGTCCGTGTTTTTACTTTTATCTTTAGGGAACTTCGAAAAACTCGCTTTCGGCGATTTTCCGAAGTTCCCGACGAGTTTTAATTCCTGATAATAGCAGGAATTAAAACATCGCTCTTTCAGAGTTACCTCGAAAAACTGAAGTTTTTCGAGGTTTCCTTTACAATAACTTGCGAGGTCGCATTTAATGTCCGACACACAATCGTTTTACAAAAATTGCCTCCAGTGTCCCCGCGCTTGCGGCGTTGACAGAACGGCGGGATTGTCCGGCTTTTGCGGAGAGGGAATAAAATTGCGGGCGGCCGTGGCCTGCCTCCACTTTGGGGAAGAGCCTCTTGTGACCGTTTTTGGCGGAAGCGGAACCATTTTTTTAAGCGGCTGCTCCTTGGCCTGCGCCTTTTGCCAAAACTACCAAATCAGCCAAAAGGGATACGGAAAAGAAATATCAGAAGAGGACTTTGCAAAAATTTGCCTTGACTTGCAAAAGGCGGGCGCGGAAAACATAAACATTGTCACAGGAAGCCACCAGATTCCGGCCATCGCCGACGCGTTGAAGGCCGCGCGGGCGGAGGGCCTTGCCATTCCCATTTGCTGGAATTCCAGCGGCTACGAAAGCGTGGAATCCTTGGAACTTTTGCGGGGACTGGTTGACATTTGGCTTCCCGACATAAAGACCTTGGACAAAGCGCTTTCAAAAAAGCTTTTCAACGCGGAAAACTATCCCGAGGCCGCGAAAGCCGCGCTTTTATGGATGATGGACGCTTCTCCGTTAAAAATAGTTTCGGTCAAAAAAGACGGACAGGAAAAAGAAAAAATTTTAAGCGGCGTAATCGCGCGGCACCTTTTTTTGCCGGGACATTTTTCCCAAAGCGCCGACGTTCTTGACTGGCTAAAAAAGAACGGGGACGGAAGGGCCATAATTTCCTTAATGTCCCAATACACGCCGGTTCCGTTTAAGGAGGAAGAGGCCGCCTTGCAAAAAAGAAAGGCCGCGCTTTCGGCCATTCAAAACCGCCTTGTTTCAAAAGAGGAAGACTCGGACTTGCGGGACTTGATAGAAGCCTACGACTTTGACCTGCTTTTTTACCAAGAGCTGAGCGACGACACCAGCTGGCTTCCTGACTTTACAAAAGATTCCCCCTTTGGAAACAAGTTGTCCCGGGTCATTTGGAAGTAAAAGCGCGCTATTGCCCTGTCCGCAAGGCGGACAAGTAAATAATTTCCTATGCGCAAAAGCGCGCTCGTCCTTCAAGCAACGCCTAGGAGCAAAAGCAAAAATCGTTTTATAAGAAGTGAAAATTATCCTACCAAATTTTTAAAAGCGCGCTATAATCTTAGGAATGGACGAATCTCTTCTTAAAAAAATGACAGGCGTTGCCGTTCCCTTGGGAGCGCTTTACACAAAGGAATGCCCGGCCGTGGGCGAGTTTCCAGCCTTAAAAAAATTCGCGGCCTTTTGCAAAAGCGCGGGACTAAAGATTATTCAACTGCTTCCTGTGAACGACACTGGAACCCAAAGCTCCCCCTACTCCGGCCTTTCAGCCTTCGCGCTCCATCCCATTTACATTTCAATAAAAAGCCTTCCTGAATTTCCTTCCCTTTACAAAAACGACAAGGAATTCAAGGCGGAATATGACGCGCTTTTAAAAGAGCATCCTTTTCAAAAGCGCTACGACTACCAAAAAATTTTGGACAAAAAAATCCTTCTGTTGATGCGCTTGTACAAAAGCTCGGAAACGGCCAAGACAGGAAAAGCCGACGCCGCCCTTTCGTCTTGGATAAAAAAGAACGGCTGGATAAAAGCCTACGCGGTTTACAAAAACCTAAAATGGAAATACATGCAAGCCACTTGGAAGGCTTGGAAAAAAGAAGACCAAATTCCCGGCATGGAAGAAATTGAGCGCAGGTGGAAGTCGCCGGCTCTAAAAAAAGAGCAGCTCTTTTACGCTTGGCTTCAAATGCGGGCACACGAGCAATTTTCGGAGGCGGCCGCCGCCGTCAAAAAGGCGGGAATCATTTTAAAGGGCGACATGCCCATTATGATGAACGAAGATTCCTGCGACGCTTGGGCGCATCCCGACTTTTTTGACCACAGCTTGCGGGCCGGCTCTCCTGTGGACGGACAAAATCCTTGCGGACAAAACTGGGGCTTTCCCACCTACAATTGGAAAAAACTCAAGGCCTCTGACTATTCTTGGTGGAAGGAACGCCTTAAAAGCGCGGAGCAATACTACGGCGCCTACCGCCTTGACCACATATTGGGCTTTTTTAGAATCTGGGCCATACCAGAGAGGGAGACGACCGCAGTTTTGGGCCGGAGCGAGCCGGGCCTTTTAATAAGCCGGCAAGAACTTTTGGACGCGGGCTTTGACAACGGAAGAATCCGCTGGCTTTCAGAGCCCCACATTCCGGCGCAAGACCTTGACTATTGGACATGGAACAGGGAGGCTTCCCAAAAAATCTTGGAGCGCCTGGCCGAAAAGCTTCCCAACGAAGACCTTTGGCTTTTTAAAAGTTCGATAAAGGGCGACAAGGACATTTACCAAGCGGATTTTGGCGGCCTTTGCCAAAAAGAGGCGGAAGGGCCAATCAAGGACTTTCTTGCAAAGAAATGGCTGGACAGAAGCCTGCGGGAAATAAAAAAGGACAAATTCATTCCCCTTTGGACTTATCAAAACAGCCGCGCTTGGGCCACATTAAGCGGCGACGAAAAGGCCAAGCTGGACGCCTTGATTCAAGACAAGAGAAAAAAAGAGGAAGGCCTTTGGGAAAAGCAAGCCTCGGAAATTTTGGGCGAGCTTACTCAAAGCGTCCAAATGGTTCCCTGCGGCGAAGACTTGGGCGTGAACCTTGAGGCCGTCCCCGAAGTCATGGGCAAAAACAAAATTCTTCGCCTTAATGTCGTCCGCTGGAGCCGCGACTGGGCAAAGGAAGGCTCGCCCTACATTCCCTTTGACCAATACCCGGCGCTTAGCGTTGTCACCACAAGCGTCCACGACTCTTCCACAATCCGCCAATGGTGGACGGAGGAAAAAGAAAGCGCGGCCGCGTTTTATTGGGCCAACAAAAGCGTCTTTGAAAAGAACGGAATCGGGCAAAACGACTTTCAAGACTTTGGCGAAAAGACCGCGCTTTCAATTTTGGAAGCGGCCGCTTCCAGCAACAGCCTTTGGGCCATTCACCCCTTGCAGGACTTTTTGTTTTTGCAAAAAAAATACTGGCTAGAAGATCCCAAGGACGAGCGGGTGAACATTCCCGGCCTTGTGAGCCAGTTCAACTGGACTTACAGAATGGGCGCCAGCGTTGAAGACTTGACGGCCGACAAAGAGCTTTTGGAAAAGATAAAAAGCGTGGCCGCGGCAAGATGACATTCGGCAAAATTATTTTTTTGAGGAATAAAATTTCTTGCAAAAAAAAAGAACTGGGGTTATAATAGAGGACATAATATGAACATTTCTTACAATGAATTTCATGTGGCAAAAGACATTCGCGACAAGTGCGCCTTTGACTCGTCGCTCTACTCTTCCAGCGGAAACGTAATCATCACTGACTTAAAGAAAGTCAGAATTTTCGCGGAAAAGCTGAACCAATACTACGACAAGATAGGCCTTTCGCAAAAAAGAATCAGCGCCGGCCAGCTTAACGCCATGGGCTTGATTGACGAAATTCTTCACTATGTTTCAATGCTCTACAGGCGGGACGCTCTCAAGGGCTCTTTTGAAGGAGCGCTCAAGGCCCTAGACCAAAAATTCGGCAAAGAAAAAATCGACGAAATTCTTTTGCAGTTCACAAACGAGTTTCCGCCTACGACAGTCTATCGCGGAGAAATCAGCGCGGAGGAATACCTTGCGCTCAGCGCGATTGACTCCGGCACCGGCTTTGAAAGGACAAACCGCGAGTCCACCTTTGAAGAAATGATGATGCTCCGCTTGGCCAACGAAAACCCGGCCTTCGCGAAATTTTCAGTTCTCTTTAACGAAATAAAGCTTAGAAAAAATCCCGCCTACACGGAAGTTTGGGAAGAAACCCAAAATTACTTCAAGGACCAGCCAAAATTTGGCCCCTTCAACAACGACTTCATCACATTCCTGCGGGAGCCTGTGGCCTTCAGCCCAAAAAGCCTGAGGGGACAGCTTCAATACATTCTAAAGCATTGGATGTATCTTATCGGGGAATGGCTTAAAAAGCGCCTCTTGGCAAGCCTTGACACTTTGAGCGAGGAAGAAAAGGCGGCCTGGCATGGAATCAACGGCGGCGAAGTGGAGATGGCTCCCTACAGCTACGACAATTTGATGAACGAATACGAGCGCTACTCTCCCGACCGGGACTGGATGCCAAAAGTGGTCTTGATGGCAAAGACCATTTTGGTTTGGCTTTACCAGCTGACAAAAAAATACGGCCGTTCCATAGAGCGCCTTGACCAAATTCCCGACGAAGAATTGGACACGCTGCGGGATCAAGGCTTTACCGGCCTTTGGCTCATCGGCCTTTGGGAGCGGTCCAACGCCTCCAAGCGCATAAAGCAAATTTGCGGAAACCCGGAAGCGGCCTCTTCCGCCTACTCTTTGATGGACTACACAATCGCCGGAAACCTTGGCGGCTGGGACGCGCTGGACAACTTGCGCCGCCGCCTGTGGGTTCGGGGAATAAGGCTTGCCAGCGACATGGTTCCAAACCACACGGCCATGGACAGCCGCTGGGTTGTGGAGCGGCCGGACCTTTTTGTGCAAAGGCGGGATTGCCCCTTCCCCCAGTATTCCTTTAACGGCGAAAACCTAAGCCACGACGGCCGCGTAGGAGTCTATTTGGAAGACCATTACTATTCCAAGAGCGACTGCGCCGTGGTCTTTAAACGAGTGGACAACCAGACTGGCGACGTCCGCTACATTTACCACGGAAACGACGGAACGGGAATGCCTTGGAACGACACGGCGCAAATCGACTTTTTGAACCCGGCCGCGCGGGAGGCGGTCATTCAAGACATTCTTCATGTGGCAAGAAACTTTCCCATCATCCGCTTTGACGCGGCCATGGTTTTGGCCAAAAAGCACATTCGCCGCCTTTGGTATCCTGAGCCGGGTCACGGAGGAGACATCGCCACGCGAAGCGAGTCCGCAATCTCAAGCCAGGCCTTCGAGGCGGCCATGCCCAACGAGTTCTGGCGGGAAGTGGTTGACCGGGTGGCAAAGGAAGTTCCCGACACCCTTCTTTTGGCGGAAGCCTTTTGGATGCTGGAAGGCTACTTTGTCCGCACCCTGGGAATGCACCGGGTGTACAACTCGGCCTTTATGAACATGCTAAAAAAAGAAGAGAACCAAAAATACCGCGACACCGTAAAGAACACAATTAAGTTTGACCCGCAAATCCTAAAGCGCTACGTGAACTTCATGAACAATCCCGACGAGGAAACCGCCGTGGCGCAGTTTGGAAAGGGCGACAAATACTTTGGCGTTTGTACGCTTATGGTTACGATGCCCGGCCTTCCGATGTTCGGCCACGGCCAAATCGAAGGCTTTGAAGAAAAATACGGAATGGAATACACAAGGGCCTACCGGGACGAAAAGCCCGACGAAGGCTTGGTCAACGGCCACTGGCAGTTGATATTCCCCTTGATGAAAAAACGCTGGCTCTTTGCCCAAGTTGAAGACTTCCTCTTCTACGACGTTTGGGACAATGGCCGGGTCAACGAAAACATATTCGCCTACTCCAACCGCGTGGGAAACGAAGCCGCGGTGGTCTTTTACAACAACAAGTACGAGCGCGCTTCCGGCTGGATAAAGCAGTCTTGCGAATACGCGGTAAAGACAGGAAACGGCGACGAAAAGTTTATGGCCAGCCGCTCAATCAGCGAGGGCCTTGGCCTTACGGCGGAAGACGACAAATACATGATTTTCAGGGAGACCCGCTCCAACCTTTGGTTTGTCAGAAAGTGCTCGGACATTTGCCGCGACGGAATGTTCGTGAACTTGAACGGCTTTGAATGCCAAGTGATGCTTGACGTTCAGCAAGTGAGCGACACCCTTGACAAAAAGTGGAGTACGCTGAACCAAGTTCTGGCCGGAAAAGGCTGCTCGAACCTTGAAGTTGAATGGGAAGAAATCCGCTACAAGGAACTCTACGCCGCCTTGCGCGCCTTTGCAGGAGAAGGCTTCTTTAAAAACGCCTTGGCGCTATTTAAAAAGCCCTCCTCCGCCGCCGTCAAAAAATTCCTTGACGGCTCAAAAAAGGCCGCGGTGGAATTTTACAAAAAGGCCGACGAGTTTAGGGCTGCGGAACATAAAATCTTTGGCGAGGCCTTTAAGCCCTTGAGCGCGGCCGCCGCCAAGAAATCCGCGGAAAGCCAGTTCAAGGCCTTTGAAAAAGCCTTTAAGACGGCTTCTAAAATTCTTTCTTCAAAAAAAGCGGCCAAGGACTTGTCCAAAGCCAAAGGCTCGGCAGACTTTGTTCTTTGCGGCGCCGTCAAAAATTGGGCCAGCCCGGAGATTTTGATTTCCCAGGCTGTGGCCTTGTCGCTGGCCGAACGTTCCTTTGCCTCAAGATGGTCCCTTGACAGAAAGCTTTGCGAATCTATTCAAGAGGCTGGAATTGAATGGACGGGCCAGCGGGACGTTCTTTACCGCGCCTTTGTTCTGGCCAAAGTTTCAGGCCAAAAGCTTGACGCAAAGAGCCAAAAGAAGTCCGCCTTGACCTTGGCCACCTTGTGCTGCCAAAGCCCTGACGCCGTGGCCTTGAGCCGCGCCAACAATTTTGACAACATCCTTTGGTTCAACAAGGAAGAGTTGGAGAGAAGCCTTTTCTTGGCGGCCCTCAACGAGTTTGTCATAGGCGAAAATTCCGAAAAAGACATTTTGGCCTTTTACAAGCTTATGGCGGAGGCGCAAGAAAAAGCCCAATACAAGTGCCGCGCCCTTGTGGAGTTCTTTGAGCCTCCCAAGAAAAAGGCCGCGAAAAAAGGCGCGAAAGGAACGGCAAAAAGCCCAGTAAAAAAGGCCGGAACAAAGAAAGCGGCTTTAGCGGCAAAAACTGTAAAGGCGGCAAAGAAGGGCGACAAAGAAACGGAAAAAGCTTCGGCAAAAAAAGCCGAAACAAAGAAAGCGGCTTTAACGACAAAAACTGTAAAGGCGGCCGCGAAAAAAGCCGAAAATAAAATAACAAAGAAAAGAGCCGCAAGCGCGGCCACAAAAAAGTCCAAGGCAAAGCCTGCCGAAAAAACGGCAACGACTTTGGAAAAAAATAAAAAGGCTTTGAAAAAAGCCGGGGGAAGGAAAATGGCAGAAGAAAAGAAAGTAGCTGCTAAAAAGCCGGTTGCCCAAAAAGCGGCCGCCACAAAGAAACCCGCCGCCAAGACGGCCGCCAAAAAAGCGCCCGCAAAAAAGACAGCGGAAAAGAAGACTGTAGCCAAGAAGACAACCAGCGCCACAAAGAAGACAACGGCCACAGCAAAAAAGCCGGCGGCAAAGAAGCCCGCTGAAAAGAAGGCGACAGCTAAAAAGGCTCCCGCCAAAACGACAGTTGCCAAGAAAACAACTGCCGCCAAAAAGCCGGCCGCCAAAAAGGCGCCTGCCAAAAAGACAACAACAAAGTAAGGCTTGCTTTAAGCAAAATCTTTGCTTGTGTCAAAATCCGCTTCAAAAGGAGGCGGATTTTTTTTTGTCCAAAAGCCAAGGAAGCCGCCCTTTCCGCGAACAAACGAATAAAAACTTGTTATTTTAAACTATTTTTTCTTTTTTAGACCTTTTTCCCTTTACAAAAAACGCTATTAGTAGTATTATATGCAAATGCAAGACGCTATATCTAGCGTTTTGCGGCGGAAACGCCAGAATAAAAAGGGAGGATTGGGCATTTTGGCGCGAAAAAGCGCGCCGAATGCAAAAAAAAACGCGATGAAAATCATAAAAAGAAACGGCGAAGAAGTTCAATTTGACGTTCAAAAAATAGAAAACGCCATCCGCAAGGCTAACGAAACGGTTCCGGTGGCCGAGCGCTTGAGCGAAGACACAATCCATAAAATCGGCGCGCAAATAACAAAGGCTTGCGAAGAAGGCGGCCACGAGGCCAACGTTGAGGAAATCCAAGACTTGGTCGAAACAAAAATCATGGAAAATTCGGCCTATTCCATCGCAAAAAAATACATCACATACCGCTACCAGCACGCTTTAAACCGCAAGGAAAATTCAACCGACCAGCAAATTCTTTCTTTGCTTGAATGCAACAACGAGGACGTTAAGCAGGAAAACTCAAACAAAAACTCAACTGTAGTTTCGGTTCAGCGCGACTACATGGCAGGAGAAGTAAGCAAGGACATCACCAAGCGCTTTTTGCTTGACGAAGACTTGGTCAAGGCCCACGAAGACGGCTTGATTCACTTTCACGACGCGGACTACTTTGCCCAGCACATGCACAACTGCGACTTGGTCAATTTGGAAGACATGCTTCAAAACGGAACTGTCATCAGCGGAACAAGAATCGACAGGCCCCACTCCTTTTCCACAGCCTGCAACATCGCCACGCAAATCATCGCGCAAGTCGCCTCTTGCCAATACGGAGGCCAAAGCATTTCCCTCACCCACTTGGCTCCCTTTGTGGACGTGAGCCGAAAAAAGATTTCCGCCGAACTTCGCGAAATCGAGCAAAAGACAGGAATCAAATACAACACGGAGCAATTTGACTACATCGTTCAAAAGCGCTTGGACGACGAAATAAAGAGGGGCGTTCAAACCATTCAATACCAAGTGGTTACATTGATGACCACAAACGGCCAGTCGCCTTTTGTAACTGTCTTTATGTATCTTAACGAAGCGGAATCAGAACAGGAAAAGGCGGACTTGGCCCTTATCATCGAGGAAGTTTTGCGCCAGCGCTACATGGGCGTAAAAAACGAAAGCGGCTATTGGGTCACGCCGGCTTTTCCAAAACTGATTTATGTTTTGGAAGAAGACAACATCGAGCCGGAGTCAAAGTATTACTACCTTACGGAGTTGGCCGCCAAGTGCACCGCTCGCCGCATGGTTCCCGACTACATTTCCGAAAAGAAAATGCTTGAGCTTAAAGTTGACGGAGCGGGACGGGGCAACTGCTATCCTTGCATGGGTTGCCGCTCTTTCCTTACGCCCGACTCAAGCGCCTCTGGATACGACAATGTGGCCGGAGCGCAAAACTGGATCCAAGGAAAGTCAAAGTATTACGGCCGCTTCAACCAAGGCGTTGTCACAATCAACTTGGTTGACGTGGCTTGCTCCTCAAACCGCGACCTAAACGCATTTTGGAAAATCTTTGACGAGCGCTTGAACTTGTGCTACCGCGCCTTGATGATCCGCCACAACCGCTTGATGGGAACAAAAAGCGACGTGGCTCCAATCCTTTGGCAAAACGGAGCCTTGGCGCGCTTGGCAAAGGGCGAAACCATCGACAAGCTTTTGATGAACGGATATTCCACAATTTCTTTGGGCTACGCGGGCCTTTGCGAGTGCGTCCGCTACATGACGGGAAAGCCCCACACAGACCCAACAGCCACACCTTTTGCGCTTGAGATTATGCGCCACATGAACGAAGCCTGCAAAACTTGGAAAGAAAAGGAAAACATCGACTTTTCATTGTACGGAACGCCCCTTGAGTCAACCACATACAAATTTGCCAAGTGCCTTAAAAAGCGCTTTGGAGAGATTGCCGGCGTGACCGACAAAAACTACATCACAAACTCCTACCATGTTCATGTCACGGAGCAAATGGACGCCTTCACAAAGCTTACCTTTGAATCCCAGTTCCAAAAGCTTTCTCCCGGCGGAGCGGTAAGTTATGTTGAAGTTCCCAACATGGAAAACAACATTCCAGCGGTAATGGCGCTTTTAAAGCACATTTACGAAAACATCATGTACGCCGAGTTGAACACAAAGAGCGACTGCTGCCAAAAGTGCGGCTACACAGGACAAATTCAAGTCGTGGCCGACCAAGACGGAAAGCTTGTTTGGGAATGCCCCAACTGCCAAAACCGCGACCAGACCACAATGAACGTCGCCCGCCGAACTTGCGGCTACATTGGAACCCAGTATTGGAACCAAGGCAGAACGCAAGAAATCAAAGAGCGAGTTCTGCACTTGTAGCGCGAACAAAAAAAAATACACGGAGGTATTTTTTTTAATGTTTTATGGCCAAATAAAAAAGTTTGACATAGCCGACGGCGAAGGCGTGCGCGTGAGCGTCTTCGTTTCCGGCTGCAAAAACGCTTGCAAGGGCTGCTTCCAGCCGCAAACATGGGATTTTTCCTACGGAAAGGAATTTGGCCTTGACGCGCTGAACGAACTTTTGGAAGCCTTGGACAAGCCATTTATCCAAGGCCTTTCAATCCTTGGCGGCGAGCCTTTTGAGATTGAAAACCAACCGGATGTCTTGGACTTGATTCAAACAGTCCGCGCCAAATTTCCAAACAAGGACATTTGGTGCTGGACCGGCTACGTTTTGGAATCCGACTTGTTTCCCGACTACGGCCGCCGCCACACCGAGCATACAGAACAGATTTTGCGCTCGATTGACGTTTTGGTTGACGGCCCCTTCATCGAAGAAAAAAAAGACTTGCAGCTGGCCTTCAGAGGCTCTTCCAACCAGCGCATAATCCGCATGAAAGACTTTTGGGAGCGAAAAGAAGAGGCTGAAAAAAAATAAAGTGCATGGCCGCTTGAACAATCCGCCAGATTTTCAAACGGCAACACAGGCGACGACAAAAGACCTTTCAATTCTTTTCATAAAAACATCTTTGATTGTTTGTAAAGACGCTTTTTATTATAGCTCAGAGGGCGCGCGGCCTTGCCAGAGCATCTTGACTTTACTAAAAACATTGAGTAAAATTACTCAGTAGATTGAGTATTTTTGCTCAGTGGACTGAGTAAAAATACTCAATGCCTTGAGTAAATTCAATATAGCCGTCACAAGGAGGAGCCATGGAGCGCAAACTGTTTATTTCTGAATTAAAAAAAAGAATCTCTGAAAAGCGCAAGTTCATTCAAGTTGTGGCGGGACCGCGACAGGTTGGAAAAACAACCATAATTAATCAGTTTTTAGAAACGCTTAAATGCGAATGGATTTACGAAGCGGCGGACGCTATTGACAAAGATCCAAGCGCGTGGCTAGAAACAGTTTGGAACTCCGCGCGTGTAAAAACACTGGGCGGCAAAAAAGAAGTCGTCCTAGCAATTGACGAAGTTCAAAAAATCGCCAATTGGAGCGAGATTGTAAAAAAACTTTGGGACGAAGACACAAGGCAAAAGACAAACATAAAGGTTATTTTAAGCGGATCGTCGCGACTATTGATACAAAAAGGTTTGACAGAATCATTGCAAGGCCGCTTTGAACTGATTCACGTTCCGCATTGGTCATATTTGGAAATGAAAAAGGCCTTTAACTTTACGCTTGACCAATATATTTTTTTTGGCGGTTATCCAGGGAGCGCAAGCCTCGTAAAAGACATAAAGCGCTGGAAAAATTACGTTCGGGACTCGATAATCGAAACTAGCATTTCAAAAGACATCATAATGCTGACAACCATCTCAAAGCCTGCCCTGCTCCGCCAACTTTTTGACTTGGGAACGTCATATTCAGCGCAAATCATGCCATTCAACAAAATGCTTGGAACGCTTACAGACGCGGGAAACACTGTCACGCTTTCTCATTACTTGGAACTGCTTGGTCAATGCGGACTTTTGGGCGGCCTGCAAAAATATTCCGGCAGCGCGCAAAGATCAAAATCCTCAAGTCCTAAGTTTCAAGTCTACAACAACGCGCTTATGGGAGCGGCTGGCGTAAAAAGCTTTAAGGAGGCTAAAGCCGAGCCTGAACTTTGGGGGCGTTTAGTGGAATCATGCGTTGGCTCGCATTTGATAAACAACGCGTTGCTTTGCGGCTACAAGCTTTTTTACTGGCGAGACGGGAACGATGAAGTTGACTATGTTATTTATGACGGAGAGCGCCTTTGCGCCATTGAAGTAAAAAGCGGATCGCAAACAAATGGACGCGGCATGGGAGCCTTCAAAAAAAAGTTTCCGGCAGCGAAACTATATACAGTCTGCGAAAATCCCCCCCGTTCTTCAGGCTTCATAAGTCTGGAAGAATTCTTAAAATTGTCGCCTGATATGTTGCTCTAGCGAGCGTCCGCCTTTAATTGGTCAAGGGCGGCGCTGACGGCGGAAGAAAAGGCCGCTTTTATCCGCTTAAACTGTTCTTTTGAAAATTTTTCACTCTCTTCTTTTTTAAATTCAAAATTGTCATCGCTAGAAAACAAAAGTTCAGGCTTAATTTCCAAAACTTCCGCTATTTGCAAAATCAAGTCAAACGAAGGTTTTGCAAGGCCGCACTCAATGTTTCCTATGGTTCCGTTTGAGACGTCGCAAGATTCCGCAAGCTGAGCCTGCGAAAGCCCCTTTTTCTTGCGATAAAACTTCATATTTTCTATAAAACATTTATGGTAATCAGCCATGCGCTCATTTTAAATGAAATTCTTTTCTATTGATATAAAATATAAATGAGTGTATAATAGAAATGTCACTCAGTTACAGTGAGTGAGAAAAATGGAAAAGGAGATAATTTAGAATGTTTTTTTACAACGTTGTCATCCACCCAATAAAACAGTTCCTTGAAATTTGCTATTTATTTTTTTTGGAATTTACAGGCTCGCCCGGAATTTCCGTGATAGCCTTAAGCTTTGCCGTAACTTTATGTTGTCTTCCATTATATATTGTGGCTGAAGGCTGGCAAGACGCGGAAAGGAAAAAGCAAAAGGAAATGAAACCTTACTTGGACTTAATCAAAAAAAATATTAAAGGCGACGAGCGGTATATGATAACTTCGGCGTATTACCGCATAAGCCGATACAATCCGCTTATGGCCGCGCGTTCTTCATTTGGAGTCCTGATACAAATTCCATTTTTTATTGCCGCATACAGCTTTCTTTCTCAATTGGACTCGCTAAAAGGAATTCCTTTTATTTTTATAAAAGACCTAAGCTCTCCTGACGCGCTTATCTCCATAAATTCGATGCAAATCAATGTTCTTCCAATCACAATGACGGCAATCAATTATCTTTCAGGAGACATATACACTCACGGCAACAAAAACATAAGAGAAAAAATTCAAATCTATGGCGTCGCTTTGATTTTTCTTGCATTGCTTTACAAGTCTCCGGCAGGCCTTGTTTTGTATTGGACAATGAACAACATTCTTTCCTTAGTAAAAAATGTATTCTATAAATTAAAGAACCCCATAAAAGTCTTGTACATAAGCGCGGCGACAGCAAGCGCGGCTGGAATTATCTGCGTTGTTTTTGGAATGAAAGCGCAAAAAATGGAAATCAAGGCGCTTTTTGTTTTGTTTTGCGCCGCAATTATCGTCTCCCCTATTTTTGTAAAATGGGCAATCTATTTTATAGATAATTTTTTGAAGCGCATATCAAACAATAAAAAATCGAGGCTGACGGTTTTTATCCTTTCAGCGGCTGCGCTTTGCGCTCTTGTAGGCCTTGTCATTCCTTCTATACTAATTGATTCGGAAGTCCAAGAATTTTGCTACATTGACAAGTACAAATCGCCTTTTATATTTTTGGCAACGGCATTTTTTCAGTCTGCAGGCCTGTTCATATTCTGGCCGCTATGCTTTTACGCATTGTTCGGTGAACGAATCAAAAACATCATAACATTCTCGTTTGCAATTCTTGCAAGCTACGCCATTATAAACACTTTCATTTTTGCGGGCGAATATGGACCGATGACAAGGGAACTTGACTTTATGGAGGGACAGTTATTTAAAGTCACGCCTCAATCATTTCTTTTAAACCTTACGATTCTTGTCATTTTGTTTTTTTTGGCAAGCGTTGCTTTTAACAAAAAAATAAAGTCATTGATTCCATATTACTTGGCTTTAGCGGCCGGACTATCAACTTTTTCAATAAAAAATGTTTACACCATAAATAATTCCTACAACAAAATCACCGCCCCTGAAGTCAAGGATTCACTTACCCCTATTTACAGCCCTTCGAAAACAGGAAAAAACGTTTTGGTCTTTATGCAGGACCGTCTTATAAGTCCGCTGATTGACGAATGCTTTGAAGAAAAGGAAGGTTTGGCAGACCGTTTTGAAGGATTCACCTTCTATCCAAACACAGTGTCATTGGGTGAGTTGACCATGCTTGGAACTCCGGGCATTTTTGGAGGCTACAGTTTTACACCTGCCGAAATGAACAAAAGGGACACTTTGACGATCCAGCAAAAACACAATCAAGCGCTTTTGTCAATGCCAGTCAACTTTCATGAAGCGGGCTTTGATGTTTGCGTCTCTGACTTGCCCTATGAAAACTTTCTAAAGGAACCGGTCACAGACATGTACAAATCCACTCCATGGATAAAAAGGCGCGCGACAAAAGGAGCGTATTCCGATTATTGGCATAAAAGCCACGGAATAGAAAAATCAACATACACCAGCGACTGCCTAAAGCGCAATTTTCTTATGTTAGGAATATTCAAAAGCGCGCCGCCCTTCCTGCGAAGGCTTGTCTATCATGATGTATGGTGGAATTCAAGGGGCGAAGACCCATTTGACTATTTCATAGACAGCTACGCTTGCCTTGAATACCTTCCAAAACTCTTTGACGCCACAAACGAAAAAAATTCTTTCATAGCGATAGACAACCTATCCACGCACGACTCCATTACACTAAAAACGCCCGAATACATTCCCACAAGGGAAACGACGGAGCAATCAAAATGGGCAAACGCGAACAGGGCGATATTTGACTCGCAAGTCGCCACAATCATGAGATACGCGGATTTTTTTGATTGGCTAAAAGAGAACGGAGTTTACGACAATACAAGAATAATAATCGTGTCAGACCACGGCGCGCCGGTCAATTCAGGAAAATTTAAAAATGAATCAATCCCAATCCCTATAGAACATGTAACGGCCTCGCTTTTGGTCAAGGACTTTTACGACAGAAGCCCAAGCCCAGACGGAATTCATCTAAAAAAAAACATGACATTCATGACAAACGCGGACACGCCGGCAATCGCGACGCGCGGAATAATTGAAAGCGCCAAGAATCCGTTCACTCAAGCGCCTTATGACATAGGAAAAGAAAAAAACAGTTTTATAAAAATCGCTTACGCGCCGGCGCAAAGCACAAGGTGGAGAGACGAAACAAAACTTTTCATTCCAAACAACGCTTGGTACACCGTTCACGAAGACATTTTTAAAGCGGAAAACTGGAAGCGGACATATCCTTTTGGAGAATAAAAATGACAATTCTATACATTGACCCTGGCACAGGGAGCATGCTTTTTTCACTTTTTATCGGCGTAGCGGCGACGGCGGCATTTGCGATTAGGGCTGTTGTTCTAAAAATAAAAATGCTTGTCAATAGAGGAAGGCGGGCAAAGATTGACAATTCCAACCTTGGAATTGTCATCTATTCAGATTCCAAACGATATTGGAATGTATTCAAGCCAATTTGCGATGAATTTGAGCGGCGCGAAAAGAAAGCAATTTATTGGACGCAAAGCAAGGACGATCCCGCGCTTAAGGAAAACTACAAATATGTCAAGGCGGCTTTTATCGGAGAAAAGAACAAGGGCATTGCCAGAATGAATTTTTTAAACGCGGACTTGTGCTTATCCACAACTCCAGAGCTAGATGTCCTTCAATGGAAGCGAAGCAAGCTTTGCGAATGTTACGTCCATGTTCCGCATACGGTCGATGATTTGTCCGGCTATAGAATGTTCGGCTTGGATTTTTACGACGCTGTCTTGACTACAGGAAGAAACCAAAACAATTTTATCCGAAAGATTGAATCGCTTCGTCCCAACACAAGTAAAAAAGAACTTTGCGTTGTAGGCTCTCCAAATCTCGACGCAATGAAAGAGCGGGCGGAAAAAAGCGCCCGTGAAAAGAAACAAAATGAAAAAAAGACTGTTCTGGTCGCGCCTAGTTGGGGAAAAAGCGGAATACTAAGCCGTTACGGAGAAGAATTCATTTCCGCGCTAAAGAAAACAAAGTTCAATATAATTATTCGTCCTCATCCGCAAACCGTCGTCAGTGAACAAAAAATCTTAAAACCTTTAATGGAAAAATTTAACGACATTGAATGGAATTACGACAACGACAATTTTGAAGTTTTAAACAAGGCCGACGTCTTGATAACAGACTTTTCGGGAATTATTTTTGACTTCTCATTAGTTTTTGACAAGCCGCTGATTTACGCTGACACACATTTTGATTCAGGCTCTTATGACGCGTCATGGCTCCAAGAGCAAATGTGGTCTCTGCGAACATTGCCAAAAATCGGCTTTCAATTGCGGCAAGAGGATTTTGAAAACCTTGAAAGCGTCATAAACAATTCATTAAGCAACAAAAAACTTTCGGAAGGAAGAGATGAAATTAGGGCTGAGTGTTGGGAACACGCAGGCGAAAGCGCCAAGCGAATAGTCGATTATCTGATTTCAAAACAAAAAAGTTTGACGGAGGCGTAGAATGCAGGCTCTTATGTTAGCTGCGGGCATGGGAAAACGGCTTGGAAGATACACAAAAAACGCGACAAAACGCATGGTTCAAGTCAACGGAACAACTTTAATTGAGCGCGCCATTGAAGCGCTTGTTAAAGCCCGCGTTAAAAAACTCACGATTGTGGTTGGCTACAAAGGCGACGTTCTGACAAATTTCATAAACACAAAATTCAACGAAGACAAGCTAAAGGGAATGAAAATTGAATTTATTGAGAACAAAGTTTATGACAAGACAAACAACATTTATTCGCTCTTCTTGGCGCGAGAAAGGCTGTGCGACGATGACACAATTCTTTTAGAGAGCGACATCATTTTTAAGCCTGAAATCATCGCAAAGCTCATAAAAACAAAGGACAAAAACCTTGCCGTCGTATCGCGCTTTGAAAGCTGGATGGATGGAACCTGCGCGCTTTTGGACGAAGACGGAAACATAACGGGAATTTTGGACAAGTCGCGCTTCAATTGGTCTGACACGCAAAACTACTATAAAACAGTGAATATCTATAAATTTTCAACGGAGTTCTCGAAAGAATATTATGTTCCGTTTTTGGAAGCATATCAAAAAGCGTTTGGAAAAAACGATTACTACGAGCAAGTGCTTAAAGTTCTTTCGTTCCTGTCAGCGTCAACATTAAAAGGTCTTTCAATTTCCAGCGACGCCTGGTACGAAATCGACGACCAGGCCGACCTTGCGATAGCTGAAACAAGATTCGCAAGCGGAAAAAACAAATTGCGCCTTATGCAAAAAAATTACGGCGGCTATTGGCGATATCCCAAGCTAAAGGATTTTTGCTATTTGGTAAACCCATACTTTCCCCCGCAAAAAATGATTGACGAGCTTCAATCCAACTTCAAGACGCTAATCACGCAATATCCTTCCGGAGCGGCGCAGATGAGTCTCTTGGCTGGAAAAATTTTTAAGATTCTTCCGGAATGTATCGCCGTAGGAAAAGGCGCCGCGGAATTAATATCTTCTTTTGGAGAAACAATTCGCGGAAAAATCGTAGTCCCTTACCCTACTTTCAACGAATACCCTGAACGATTGGCAAATTGCGAAATAATTCCGATAGACACTAGCGGAATGAATTTTTCATACACAGCGAAGGACATCGCGGCCGCCGCAAAGAAGCAAAAAGCCGGAGCAGTCCTGTTAATCAACCCAGACAATCCTTCCGGAAATTTTCTGTCCAAAAAAGACGTGGTCAATTTGCTAAGGGAACTAAAAAAAACTGGCGCAAGCTTAATCTTTGACGAATCATTCATTGATTTTGCAAAAAAAGAAATTCGATACACGCTTTTCGACCAAGAAATTCTTATGGAATTTCCAAACCTCATTGCCATTAAGTCAATAAGCAAAAGCTACGGCGTTCCAGGCCTTCGACTTGGCGTTCTAGCGTCTTCAAACACAGAATTGATTGGCAAAATTAAAAAGAAAAATTCAATTTGGAACATTAATTCATTCGCAGAATATTTTCTTCAAATATATGAAAAATACGAAAAAACATATAGCGCCGCTTGCGACAAAATCGCGGCGGAACGAGACAGATTCATAAAAGAATTGTCAAAAATCAAGTTTCTGCAAGTTTATCCAAGCCAAGCGAATTTTGTCCTATGCAAGCTCAAGGGAACGCAGTCAACTCGGCTTGCCATGCGCTTGCTTGAAAAACATGGAATTTTCATAAAAGATTTGACAGGAAAAAAATGTTTTGACAAAAACAAGTGGATACGACTCGCCATTAGAGACGAACGGGACAACAACGAATTGCTCTCGGCTCTGGCGGAATTCAATCAATAAGCTTCCACACAAAAACAAACGGCCGCCCTGTCGGACGGCCATTTGAACAATCGGGCACTCTAGTTTTCGCCAACGGCGAAAACTAGTTAAGTTCGGAACTGCGTTCCGAACGACTTACTTGCTGGCGCCGGGAATTTCCTTTTCAAACTCCGGGTTTCCGTGAGTGTAGCGCGGAAGAAGTTTGGGAGAGACCGCGTTGCCCTTGATTTTGGCGGCGGTTCTGGCCTTTTCAAAGTCCTTCACGTGCTTCAAGGAAAGTTCCTTTGAAAGCTTGATTTTCTTGAACATCTTTCCGGCTTCGATTCCGGCTTCGCGTCCAAAGACAACAACGTCAAGCAAGCTGTTTCCCATCAAGCGGTTTGTTCCGTGAACGCCGCCTGAGGCCTCGCCGGCCACCAAAAGGTTCGCGACGTTTGTGTGGCAAGTCTTGTCAATCTCAACGCCGCCGTTCTGGTAGTGGAGCGTCGGGTAAACCAAAATCGGCTCCTTGCGGATGTCGATTCCGTACTTGATGAACATCTTGTACATGGCCGGGATTGACTTAAGGATTGTTCCCTCGCCGTGAATCATTTCAATCATCGGAGTGTCAAGCCAAACCGCGTCCTGAACGTCGTTCTTAACGCCGCGGCCTTCCCGAACTTCGCGGATAATGCCCGAAGCGTTTACGTCGCGGGTTTCAAGCGGGTGGATGTAAACCTCGCCGTCCTTGTTGATGAGCTTGGCGCCCAGCGAGCGGACTTTTTCCGTTACGAGCTTTCCCAAAATCTGCGTGGGGTAAGCGGCTCCCGTGGGGTGATACTGCAAGCTGTCCTGGTATAAAAGCTTGGCTCCGGCGCGGTAGGCGATTACAAGGCCGTCGGCTGTGGCGCCGTAGTGGTTTGACGTGGGGAAGCCCTGGTAGTGCATTCGTCCCGCGCCGCCTGTGGCGATGATTACAACCTTGGCCTTGGCGATGCGAAGCTCGTTTGTCTCCATGTTCATCAACACGGCGCCGGCGGCCTCGCCTTTTTCGTTTTTAATCAATTCAATGGCGGCCGTAAAGTCAACCACTGTGATTTTGTCCTTGCGGTTAAAGGTTTCGTCGCGGAGGGTGCGCATGATTTCGGCGCCTGAATAGTCTTTGCAGGCGTGCATTCTCTTGCGGCTGGTTCCGCCGCCGTGCGTTGTCACCATCGTTCCGTCGGCTTCCTTGTCAAATTCAACGCCAAGGTCGTTTAGCCATTTGATTACTGACGGCGCCTTGTTTACGAGCGTGTAAACCAATTCGGGCTTTCCGTCAAAGTGGCCGCCGCCAAAAGCGTCAAGGTAGTGCTGGGCGGGCGAGTCGTTGGGCTTGTCCGCGGCCTGGATTCCGCCTTCGGCCATCATCGTGTTGGCGTCGCCTACGCGGAGCTTTGTCACAAGCAAAACTTTGGCGCCGGCCTCGCTGGCCATAATCGCGGCGCTTGTTCCGGCTCCGCCTCCGCCGATAACCAAAACGTCGGCTTCGTAGTCGATGTGGTCAAGGTCAATCTTGTCAGGCTCCACGCGGGGCTTGGCCTGAAGCATTTCGGCCAATTCAATCGGGGCCTTCTGTCCCTTGTTGGGGCCGATCTTAAGTTCCACAAACTGCTTCTTGATGCGGTCCGGGTGGAACTTCAGAAGAAGGTCGTCCTTTTCTTCCGCCGTAAGACGGGCGTGTTCAAATTTTAAGTTAGCCTCGCGTTTCTTTTCAACGATTTTCGCGGCTTTGTCAAGGTAATTGCCATACATAATATCAACTCCTAACTGCGCCAAGGATGGCGCTTTTTTGTTTCTCCAACAACTTGCAAGTTTTGCGACGCAAAACTTGACAAGTTCAAATTGCCAAGGAAGGCAATTTGAACTTACTTTTCAATATCACGAGTATTGTAGAGTTCCTTGATTTTGTCCAAGGGCTCTTTCATCATCTTTTGAATCGCCTTTTCGCATTTTCCGCTTTCGATTTCCTTCACGCGGTCAAGAAGGTGCTGGGCCTGCGGCTGCAAGTACTTTCCGTTGATGCGGCGGGCAAGCTCGGCCACTTGCGGGTGGCTGATTCCGGCCGGGCAGCGGCTTGAGCAGCAGCCGCACATAACGCAGTCAAACGAAATGTCGGCGCACTTGGCAAAGTCTCCCCGCTGGGCGTAGGCGATGTATTGCATAGTGTTGAGTTCCTGAGGGCAGGCTCTTGTGCAAGCGTTGCAGCCCACGCAAGAATAAATCTCCGGGTAAAGCTGCATCATAATCTGCTGTTCGGGCTTGATTTTGTTGATGTCGTAAATCTGCTTTACAAGAGGGAAGAAGGGCAATGTGGCGATGAACATTCCGTTCTGAACCTTTGTGGAGCAAGCCAAGCCTGTCAACAAGTCGTTGCTTCCCTCAATGCGGTAAATAGTGGCGCAAGCCCCGCAAAAACCGTTGCGGCATCCGCAACCCCGCTTAAGCTGATAGCCGGCGTATTCCATGGCGTTCATGATTGTCAGTTCCGCCGGAACGTCGTATTTTTTTCCAAAAATGTAAATTGTGGCCATTTCCTTTTTAGTTTCTGCCATAACATTCTCCTCTAATCTATAGCGACAGGATGTCGCGTTTTTTGTTACTACAAGCAGTCGCAAGAATTTCCGCTCGCGGAAATTCTTGACAAGCTCATTTTGCCACGGACGGCAAAATGAACTTAATATTCAGGCGGCAAATCCGCCAGCTGCGTAAAACTGAACACAGGGCCGTCCTTGCAGACGAACTTGTTTCCTACATTGCACCTTCCGCACTTTCCGATTCCGCACTTCATGCGCATCTCAAGCGTTGTAAAGACGTTGTCGTCCTTAAAGCCAAGCTTTTTAAGAGCGTCAAGCGACAAGTGAATCAAAATCGGCGGGCCGCACATAATGACAGTCATGCTGGGATCAGGATTCATCTCGGTGACGTAAGGCGGAACAAAGCCAACGTGTCCGTCCCAGCCTTCCTCGGCGCGGTCAATCGTCAAGTCAAGCTTAAGGTTGGGGGCGTGGGCCCATTCTTCCTGAAGCTGCTTTAGGAAGACAAGGTCGGCCTTGCTTCTTGAACCGTAGATGACCTGGATTTTTCCGTAGTCGGAACGGTGGGCAAGCATGTAGTCAACGACCGAGTGAACCGGAGCCAAGCCGATTCCGCCGGCGATTACCAAGATATCCTTGCCTTTAAATGTTGTGTCCACTGGAAAGCCGTTTCCAATCGGGCCTCGGACGCAGATTTGCGTTCCGGGCTTGGCGGCGTGAAGCCAGCTTGTGACGCAGCCGCACTTTTTGATTGAGAACTGCTGGTATTCCTGAACGGTCGGCGAAGAAGTGATTGAAATCATCGACTCGCCCACTCCGGGAACGATCAACATCGCGCACTGGCCGGGCTTGTGCTCAAAGAGCTTTTTTCCGTCCAAGCCGACGACGCGGAACGATTTTACGTCGGGAGTTTCGTCGAACATTTCTTTGATTACTCCGACATACGGAATAAATGATTCTTGCTCCAACATTACTTTCCTCCCAAGTCGGCTTCGTTAAAAGCCTTTATTACTTTTACGATGTTCATGTGAATGGGACAGCTGTCCAAGCAACGGCCGCAGCCTACGCACATAAAAAGCTTTTCGTGGGCCATCGGATAGTAGACCAGCTTGTGCATAAAGCGCTGGCGGAACCTTTCCTTTTGCGTAAGGCGCGGGTTGGCCGCCGCCATTTGCGTGAAGTCGGAATACATGCACGAGTCCCAAGTGCGGCTCTGCTCGATTCCGTGGCCGGTGTCGTAGTCGCGAACGTCAAAGCACATGCACGACGGACAAACGTAAGTGCAAGTTCCGCAGCCAAGGCAGGACTCGGAAAGCTTTGCCCAAACGTCCGAGTTGAAAAGCGTCATCATCGGAACGTTCTTGAACTTCTCCAAGTCAAGATGCGCGAAGGGAAGCTTTTCAACTTTTTCCTTAATCGCTTTCTTTTCCCCATCAACGGCGGCCGCGTCCTTTTCCTTAAGGGCGCCCTTCACGCTGTCAAGGAATTTCTTTCCCTTGTCGGTGTTGGCGTTAAAGTAAAAGTCGCCGCCCGCAAGCCAAGCGCTTACGTCGCCGGCGGGATTGGCCGCGTCCAAGCCGTAGCTTGAGCAAAAGCAGTTCTTGTCAGGCTCAGAGCAAGCTAGCGTCACGACAACCGCGTGGTCGCGGCGGTTCTTGTAGTAGCTGTCGGTCGGAGTCATTTCCAAGTAAACTTTGTCAAAGATGTCAAAGGCCTTGGCGTCGCAAGCGCGGACTCCAAAGACTACAAAGTCGTCCAACTCTTTCCTTGGGTCTTCAACGGTGATGTTTCCCGCTTCGACTTTGTAGCCTACCATTTTTTCGGTCTTGGGGAAGAAAAAGTCCTTGGCGCTGCGGACAGTCTTTAGCGCTTCGGAAAGCTTAGTTCCCTTTTGCCATTTTTCAAAATTCGCTTTTCCGCTAACGTTGTCAACGGGAAGGTAAAGCGTCTTGTCTTTTGCGATCGCCTCAAAGAGCGAATTGATTTTGTCTTTTGATACGCTAAGCATTATTCGCCTCCTTCTTCTTCAGGCGAGCGCTCGTAAACAACGCTCGGCTCCGCGTCGCCGGCTGTCCAAGTGAGCATCGGCGGCTTGGTCTCCATGTCGCTTCCGGCGACATAGGGTCCGTAGATTTCGTCGATGTCCTTGACGTATTTGCGGTTGACAAGGTGAAGGGGAATATGCTCCGGGCACACTCGGGAACATTCGCCGCAATCGGTGCATCGGCCGGCCACATGCCAGGCGCGAATGATGTGGTAGAGGCTTTCCTCAAAGGACACCTGCGCGACTTTTTGGCTTGTGTACAAATTGTTGTTGTCAAAGACGCACTTTTCGCAAGTGCAGGCCGGGCAAACGTCGCGGCAGGCGTTGCACCTAATGCAGCGGCTGAACTCGTTCTTCCAAAACTCGTGGCGCTCGTCGGCGGTCATCTTTTCGATTTTTTCAACGCCCTCAAAGCGCGCGGGGTCGGCAAAGGCTTCTTCCCTTGCTTTGCCCACAACTTCGTCGTAAACGACATGCTTCTTGTTGCGGCAGTGGTCGCAGCCCTCGCCTTCCTTAACGCTTTCGTCCATCTCGCAAGCGCAAGGAACGGCCACAATGTAAACGTCGTCGCGCGTGATTCTGTTTTCCTTTAAAAGCTGGCAGAACGAGTGCGTGTCGCCGGGCTTTAGGAAGGCCAAAACCTTTTCGTTGGGAATTGGAGCTTCGGCCGCGTTGGGATCTCTCTGCTTGGCCATCGCGTTGTTGGTGCGTGTCGTAGTCTTGGCCGTTTCGATGGCGCGGGTAATCTTTACCAAATACTTTGAAAGGTTGGCCTTGCAGTATTTGTTAAAGACAAAATTCTTTTCCAAATCGGCCGCGTCCTTAAAGGTAGAAGGAGTCACGTCCTCGTCAAAGAGGCCGCGCCTCCAGCCGATAACTTGCTGGACCGCGCCTGAGGCCAATTTTTCCTTGGCGATTTTAATCAAATCGGAAGTTAGTTCTTGCATCGTACGTCCTCCAATTTTTTGTTTTCGCCAAGAGCGGTGATTTTGGCTACAAAGTCGTTCATAATTCCGGCAAAGCGGACGCCTTCCGCCGCGGAACACCATTCAACTCTTGTACGGGCCTTTTCAACTCCCAAGAAGTCAAGCATGCTGAAGAGCAAGGTCATTCTTCTGCGGGCAAAGTAGTTGCCTGTGGAATAGTGGCAGTCCCCAGGGTGGCAGCCGCACAAAATCACTCCGTCGGCTCCGCGCTGGAAGGCTCTCAAAATAAAGAGGGGGTTCAAGCGGCAGGAGCACGGAATGCGGATAATTTTTACGTTGGCCGGATACTCCAAGCGGTTGTTGCCCGCAAGGTCGGCTCCGGCGTAGGAACACCAGTTGCAGCAAAAAGCCACGATTCTGGGCGTCCAGTTTGTGTTTGTTGTTACGTTCTCGCTCATAGTTCATTTCCAGCGCGAAGGATTACAAAACGCTGTCTACCTCCGCCAAGATTTGTTTGTTGCTAAAGCCCTGCAAGTCCATAGCGCCGCTAGGACAGGCGACCGTACAAGCGCCGCAGCCTTGGCACATGGCCGAATTGACTTGCGACACATGGCGCGTGATTGTCGTTCTGTTGGGGCCCCTAAAGTCCTTGTCAACATAGCTGATGGCGCCGTAAGGACAAACGTTGGCGCACTGGCCGCAGCCGTTGCAAGCGTTCTCGTCGGGCTTGGCCGTGCAAGGATTGTTCTTGAGCTTGTCCTTTACCAAAAGGCAAATCGCCTTCGCGGCCGCGCCGGAAGACTGGGCGACGGTTTCCGGAATGTCCTTGGGGCCCAAGCAGGCGCCGGCCAAGAAGATGCCCGCAGTGGGGCTTTCCACAGGGCGAAGCTTCACGTGGGCTTCCAAGAAGAAGTCGTCGTTGTCCATAGAGGTCGTGAGCATCGTGGCAAGCGGGCGCGCGGTTTCGTCGGCTTCCAAAGAACCGGCCAAAACAACCATGTCCGCCTCGATGTGAACCTGCTTGTTCAAAATCAAGTCGCTTCCCTGGACGTCAAGCTTTCCTTTGGCTTGCGGAGTGACTTTTCCCACCATGCCCTTGATGTAGTGGACGCCGTATTGCTCCACGGCTCGGCGGTAGAATTCGTCAAACTGCTTTCCGGGAGTTCGCACGTCGATGTAGAAGACGTAACATTCTGTGTCAGGCCAGTGGTCGCGGGTAAGGATAGTCTGCTTTGCGGTGTACATGCAGCACACTTTAGAGCAGTACTGGTTGCCCTTTCCTTCCGCCGAGCAGCGGCTTCCGACGCACTGGATGAACACGATTTTCTTGGGAGCCACGCCGTCCGACGGCCGGAGAAGATGTCCGCCTGTGGGGCCGGAAGCGTTCATCAAGCGCTCGTATTCCAAAGAAGAAACCACGTCCTTGCTGAGTCCGTAGCCAAATTCGGCGTAAGGCTTAAGGTCGATCATGTTGTAGCCTGTGGCCACTACGATCGCGCCGTATTTTTCGGTGATGACCTCGTCCTTGGCGTTAAAGTTGATCGCTCCGGCGCCGCAAACCTTTTGGCACATTCCGCAAACGTTGTCCTTGCCGTTCTTAAGCGCCTTCATGTGCAAACAATAGTTGGCGTCAATCGTCGCGATTTTTGGAACGGCCTGCGCGAACGGAATGTAAACGGCGGTCTTGTTGTTGAGGTTAAGGTTGAAGTCATTGGGAACCTTTTTCATCGGGCATTTTTCGGTGCATTCGCCGCAGCCCGTGCATTTTGTCTCGTCAACGTAGCGGGCCTTGCGCTTGATGTCAACCGTAAAGTTTCCGATGTAGCCGGTGACGCCTGTGACTTCGCTGTAAGACAAAATGCGGATGTTGGGGTTTTGTCCAACTTCCGTCATGCGGGGAGTTACGATGCAAGAGGCGCAGTCCAATGTCGGGAAGGTTTTGTCCAGCATGGCCATCTTTCCGCCTACCGTGGGCTTTTTTTCAACCAAGTCAACGGGGAATCCCGCGTCGGCGATGTCCAGCGCGGCCGTGATTCCCGCGATGCCGCCGCCAATCACAAGGGCCCTCTTTGTCATGGGAGTCTCGCCGGGAGTGAGCGGAGTGTCCAAAATGCTCTTCGCTATGGCGGCCTTTCCAAGGGCGATGGCCTTTGTTGTGGCTTGGGCCATGTCCTTCATTACCCAAGAATCCTGTTCGCGAATGTTCGCAATTTCAACCTTGTATGGGTTCAATCCGGCCCGCTCGGCGCAGGCGCGGAAAGTTTTTTCATGCATTCGGGGAGAGCAAGAGCAAAGGACAACGCCTGTAAGTTTGTCTTCCTTTATGCGCTCCTCAATCATCGCTTGTCCGGCGGAAGAGCACATGTAAGTGTAGTGGGTGGAATAAACCACGCCGGGAACTTTTCCCAACTCTTCCGCGACCTTGGCAACGTCAACCGTGCCGGCAATGTTAGTGCCGCAGTGACATACAAAAACACCAATTCTTTCCATCTGTCCCCGCTCCTATTTCTTGTATTTTCTAAAGGCGCTGACAATCGCCTGCTGGGGAATGTCTTTGTCCAAATAAGAGGGAACGTCTTCCGCCGGCAAATGGCGCGCTCCCCTCTTTCGCTCAACGACATCGCGAACGGCCTGAATCAACTTGGCCGGCTCCACTTGGCGCGGGCAGCGCTCAAGGCAGGCGAAGCAGCTTAGGCAAGCGTAAATAGATTTTGTCGAAAGCAGCTTTTCGATTTCGCCGTTTTCAACCATTTGAACAAACTGATGCGGATGGTATTCCATGGAGTCATAGTTGGGGCAAGTGCCGGAGCACTTTCCGCAAATCATGCACTTCTTGGGATTGACGCCGCTGACATTAAGGATTTCTTCCTTAATTTGCTCGATTTCCGACTTAAGCAATTTTTTCCTCCTTGATAAGTTTCAAGGCCTTTTCCTTTACGCCAAGCGCTTCGGCGAGCAATTCAGAAAAGTAAATCACGTCAAGGCCGGATTCGCCCTTGTTCTTAATCAAGTTGTACTTGCAAAGAGGACAGCTGGTGACCAAAAGCTCGGCGCCCATGTCCGCGGCGTTGGCCAAGATTTTCTTTGTTCTTTCCTGGGGAATGCTCTTGTCGTCGAACATGGTGTAGGCGCCGCAGCATTCGTTTCTCTGCGCGTAAATGACCGGAGTGGCGCCGATGGCTTTGATGAAGTCTTCCAAAATCTGCGGATTTTCGGGATCGTCAAATTTCAGGACGTTGGCCGGGCGCAAAAGCAGGCAGCCGTAGTAGGCGCCGATTTTCTTTCCAGCAAGCGGATTCTTGACGGCGGCCTTGACATTGGCCCAGCCCACCTTGTCGCGAAGGACTTCCAAAAAGTGGACCACGTTGGCCTCGCCGTGGTATTCGATTCCGTCCTTCTTAAGATAGTTGTTGGCCTTGAGCGCGAAGTTTTCGTCGCTCCTGGCGTCCTGGTTGACTTGCTTTAAAACGTTGTAGCAAGCCGAGCAAAGCGTCACAAGGTCGCGAGAAGAGTCGCGGGCCGCCGCCAGCGCGCGGACGGAAGAAAGCTTTTGCGCCACTTCGTCCGCGGCCGTCGGGTAAACGCCGCCGCAACACTGCCATTCAGGAATTTCCTCAAGGGAAAATCCCAAGGCTTCCGCCGAAGCGCGCGCGTAAGCGTCAAGGTCTTTGGCCTTGTTCTTTAGCGTGCACCCGGGAAAGTATGAATAAGTTGTGTTCTCCATAAAGTTTCCTTATCTATTTGTCATTTCGGAAAAGCGTCGCAAGCCTTTCGGCTTGCTTATCGAGTTTCCGCTACGCGAAAACTCGCAGTCTACTTTCCTTGCGGAAATGCCATTTTTTCCGGCTTGAAGACCTTGTCAAACTCGGCCGCCGTCAAGAAGCCCAAGCCGACGCAAGCCTCTTTGAGCGAAATGTTTTCGTCAAAAGCCTTGTGCGCGGTCTTGGCCGCGTTCTCGTATCCGATGTAGGGATTGAGAGCGGTGACAAGCATGAGCGAGTTGTAAAGGTTGTGCTTCATCTTTGCCTTGTCGGCCTTGATTCCAACCGCGCAGTTCTTGTTGAAGCTGAGCATAGCCTCGGCCAAGAGGCGCGCGCTTTGGATGAAGTTGTAGGCGATTACCGGCATAAAGACGTTAAGCTCAAAGTTGCCCTGGCTTGCGGCAAAGCCGATCGCCGCGTCGTTTCCCATAACCTGCACGGCAACCATAGTGACGGCCTCGCACTGGGTCGGGTTGACTTTTCCGGGCATGATGGAAGAGCCCGGCTCGTTTTCGGGAATGCGGATTTCTCCAAGGCCGTCGCGAGGTCCTGAAGCAAGCCAGCGGACGTCGTTGGCGATCTTCATCATGTCGGCGGCCAAAGCCTTTATGGCGCCGTGGGCGAATACCAACTCGTCCTTGCTTGTAAGCGCGTGGAACTTGTTGGGAGCCGTGGCGAATTTCTTTCCGGTCAACTTTGAGACGCACTCGGCGACTTTTTTGTCAAAGCCCTTGGGCGCGTTAAGGCCGGTTCCGACGGCGGTTCCGCCAAGAGCAAGCTGCTTAAGGTACGGCAAAGAGCTTTCGAGCATTTTGCGGTCGCGCTCAAGGCTTGTCCTCCAGCCTGAAATTTCCTGGCCGAATGAAATCGGAACCGCGTCCTGCAAGTGGGTGCGGCCGCTCTTTACGATTTTCATGTTTTCTTTTTCAAGCTTTTTGAAAGTTGAAACAAGAGTGTCGATTGCCGGGAAGAGCTTGTCTTCGATGGCGTATACGGCGGAAATGTGGAGCGCCGTGGGGAAAGTGTCGTTGGACGACTGGCTCATGTTGATGTCGTCGTTGGGGTGGCAAAGCTTTTTTCCGGCGATTTGATTGGCGCGGTTGGCGATGACCTCGTTGGCGTTCATGTTGCTCTGCGTGCCGCTTCCGGTCTGCCATACGACCAAGGGGAAGTGCTCGTTGAGTTTTCCTTCAATCACTTCGTCGCAAGCCTTGGAGATAACTTTAAGTTTTTCGGCGGTCATCTTTTGCGGCTTAAGAGCGTTGTTGGCCATGGCGGCGGCCTTTTTGAGGTAGCCGAAAGCCTTTGTGATTTCCCGGGGCATGGTTTCGATGCCAACGCCAATCTCAAAATTTTCATGGCTGCGCTCAGTCTGAGCGCCCCAATACTTGTCGGCGGGAACTTTCATCTCGCCCATGGAATCATGTTCAATTCTAAATTTTTCTGCCATGCGCCTACCCTAAAAATTAACCTGGCTGATAACGTCTTTAAGGCACTGGGCGGAATGGCGGAGCTTTTCAACTTCGTCGTCGGTGAGCGGAGCGGCGATGTGGCCCTTGATTCCGTTGCAGCCAATCAATGTCGGAATTGAAAGGCAAACGTCGGAGATTCCGTATTCGCCGTTCATCATTGAAGAGATGGTCAAAACTGAATCCGTGTGGTAGTTGAGCGCCTCCACCAAGTCGGCGGTTGTGGCCGCGATTCCGTAGTTGGTGAATTTTTTGGCGCCGATGATGATTCCGCCCGACTTGCGGATATAGTCCTCAACGTCGTTCTTGTCAAAGTCGGGAAGTTTTGGGCCGGTGAAAGACTTGGCGAAGCTGTCAACGGGAATTGAGCCGATGTTGGCCAAAGACCAAGGAACAAAAGAAGAGTCGCCGTGCTCGCCAAAGACGTAGCCGTGGACGTTTGTGGCGCCCACCTTGTAGGTTTCGGCGATGCGGGCCCTAAAGCGGGCGGTGTCAAGCAAGGTTCCTGTGCCAAAAATGCGGCTTTCAGGAATGCCGCTTGTCTTTACAAACTGGTATGTCAAAATGTCAACAGGATTGGCGACAATTACATAAAGGGCGTTGGGGCAAGCCTTTGTAATCAAGGGGATTACAGACTTTGTGATGTCAACGTTGGTTTGAGTAAGGTCAAGGCGTGACTGGCCCGGCTTTCTTCCAACGCCGGAAGTGAAGATTACGATGTCGGAACCTTTTGCGTCCTCGTAGTCTCCGTCTCTAACCGAAATGGGGCCTACAAAAGGCGTGGCCTGTCGGATGTCCATGGCCTCGCCCATCGCCTTTTCCTTGATAATGTCAATGACGACGATTTCGGAAGCCAACTGCTTCAATGTGAGGGCGTAGGCCACTGTAGAGCCAACCTGCCCCGCTCCGATGATGGTAATTTTGTTTGCCATAAAAACTCCTGCTATAGAATTTGTTTTTTATCCGTGATAGTTTTTGGCTATAAGTCAAAAGACAAAAAGGCCCTTAAATTTAAAGCCAAAAATTCCAATTAAAGTATAAACCCATATTTGATTTTTGTTAACACGGAAAGCGCAAAATATATGAAGAAATTCAACAAATTTTAAGAATTTCGCCGTTTCTTGAGAAAATTGTCACAGTAAAAGCAAGAAAATTAGCCTATGCTAACCAAAAAGCAGTCCGTCTCCCTCTTCCAAATAAAAAACCGCCCAAAAAAGGCGGTTTACTGTGATTTTATTCACAAATGATTCCCCAAAAAACGCGGGAGAAGAATGAAACGCACGCCCGTTCCATAGCCAGCGCCGAGTTTCGCTTGAGCGAAGCGCGCTAAGGTCGCGCAAACGGCCGACTTATTGAGGCGCGACAATTTTTTTTCGCGCCTCAAAAGGAACGAGTCAAGGCCTTGATTGCCCGCGCTCGCAAGAGCGCAGTTGAATAAATTTCAACTAGCAAAACGGCGCGTAGCGAAGCGCGCCTTGATTGCCAGCCCGCGCAAGCGGGCTGTTAAATCAATTCCTATAGCAAAATGGAGCGCGGCGACATACCGTTCCTATTCAACTTCCGTTACGGAACTGATGACATTGAAGGCGTCCAAAAAGCCGGTGTCGCTTACGGTCTTTTGAGCCTGGGGCGACATGTTCATAAGGTATAGGCGCTTTCCAACTTCGCGGCCGTCGTTAAAGCAGGCGAACAATACGCCCATTCCGGTGGAGTCGATTTCAAAAACGTTGGACAAATCCAAAACCAAGTTTGTTTCCTGTATGGCCGCGTAAACCCGGTTTTGAAATTCCGCCAAAGTGTATGAATTTATCGCGCCGTTCAATTCAAGAAGAATGTAGTTGGCGCCCTTCTTTTCAGTTATTGTCAACGCTTCCATTGTCGCTGTCCTCCTCGTCGCTTACAGTCTGGCTGTCCTTGTCCAAGTAGCGGATCATCGTCACGGTGATGTCGTCGTCAAGTTCCTTGGCCATAAAGCGCTTTAGGTCGTCAAAGAGGAACGAGCACATTCGCATTCCGCTATACATATAGTTGTCGGTCATAGACTTTTTGATTCGGTCTTTTCCGTATTGCTCTCCTCTAAGGGAGTGGCTGTTGATGAGGCCGGCGGTGGTGATCGCGATTACGTCTCCGGCGTTCAACTTGATTTGCTTGACCTTAAGGAGGGGCGACACGTCCTTGACAAAGCCCAAGACATAGCCGTTTCCTTGGATTTCGATTACATTGTTGTAGGCCCTTGTATATAGGAGCATCGCGGGAATTCCGCAGTTGATGTAATACAGAGTGTCGGTTTCAAAGTCAACCAAGCAGAAAATTCCCGCAAAGAAAGTTCCTTTTGGCAAATTGAACCTGATGAACTGGTTCACCTTGGCCACCAACTTTTTAAAGTCGTGGGTGCTGCTCAAGTATGTTCTGATAATCGACTTTAAGATGACCATGCTCATTGAGGCCGAAATTCCTTTTCCGCTTAAGGCGCCGGTGACAAAAATGTGGCGGGTGTCCGTAAGGCGGATAAGGTCCACAAATTCGCCGCCGATGTTGTGAGCGGGAACCATAAGGTAGCCCACGTCCATCTTGGGGTTTTCAACAGGATCCATGTTTTCCTGAATTGAAGTGATGATTTGCGCCGACATTCGGATTTCCCGGTTTACGGTTCCCACAACCGAGGCGTTGGCGATGTTGCTCATGTAGTAGCCAAAGACGAAGAAATAAGAATAAAGTTTGTCAAAAATTTGCATGTCGTATTCGTCGTAGCTGGCGCCGCCCCGCTTTTCGCCAAGCGCGATGACGCCCACCAAGTGGCGGCCTTCGTTCAAGATGACAAGAACTTCGGCTTCGGTGGCCTTAAAGAAGGCCTTTATTTCCTGGGTCTTTTGCTGAAGGGCAAAAATTCCTTCGGCCTGGTTTTTCATAAAAATGTTTATGCCTTGGTCGCGAATCGCGTCCAAGCCGGGATCCAAAGCGCTCAATGTGGGCTTGGAGCCCTTGCTGCCGTAGACGGTGTTAAGCTCGTTGTTTCCGCCGGCAATCAAAACTTTCATAGAGCCGATGTTGGCGCGGTTTTGGAAGATTTCAAAAAGCTTGTTGCAAATGTCGCTGGTTTCGTCGTTGTAGTCGATGGCGGCCAAATCCGACTCAAAGGCCGCGCCGTAGTTTGACGAACGGAATGTGGAAAGCTTTGAAAAAGCCGCCGCGAAAAAACGGCTTGCAAAAATCGCTGCGGCCGCTATGGCAAAGACGACGGCAATATACACTCCTCTGGACGTGTCGTAAAACGGACGCAGACCCACAAAGAAAAGGGCCGCAACAAAAGACGGAAGCGCGAATTTTATCACATTGACCAAAAAGCTGGAAAAGAGCGTGAGCGTGTCGTAGATTTTGTCTTGCACCGAAATGCGGGTCATAAACGAAATCAAAATGGCCAAAACGCCCGTGTAAAGAGAAATCATCATCGGAAGCATTTCCGAAATATACAAGAGGGCGCAGCTTGAAACCCAAGCGAAGGCCATGGCGGCGGAAAAAAGAATCGCGCGCTGAAGAGCTTGCCTTGAGTTCGCGTTTTCGGCGGCCAAAGTCAAGACCAAGACGCTCAAGCCCGGCAGCAAGAAAATAAAAGCCGCGATGTAAACATGAATCCAATTTATGGGAAAGAATTGGGCCAACTCTCCGCTGAACAAAAGGCCGGCCTCAAACTCAAAGCGGGTGTAGTCCGCCACCTTGATTTTTGAGGATGAAATCCAAAGCGCCAAAATGACAAAAAGGATTTCAAAAAAGCTTGTGGCCTTGTTTCTCTTGACCGCGTTTCCAAAGCAGTAAAACGAAATTACAATGTATATCAGGGCCACAAGGAACAAAATCGTGTGCTCCAAGAAAACCGTGAAGCGCTCCGGGCCCCACATAACCATCAAAAGCGCCACAACCATCAAGATTGAGGTGAACGCCGAAAGCAAGACTATGTTGATGAGGGAATTTTCGTTCCTCATGTTTTTTGTGTTGACGTTGAACGACGCCCACGTCAAATAAATGGCGATTCCAATATTTATAACAACGTAAATCATCAGCCTACCACCTTTGCAACCATCATTGTAATGTCGTCGTGAAGCTTGTTTTCGCCCTTGTAGTCAAAAATCAATTTAACCACGTCGTCAACAAATTCCTGCGGCTGTTTTGCCGCGCTCTTGGTTATGGTCTGCGTGTAAAGCTCGGTGTCTCCCAGCTCAACGCCGTCTTCGTTCATAACTTCCGAAACGCCGTCCGAAGCGAACAAAATCAAGTCGTCCCGGAAAAGGCGCTGCTCGTCCATGTGGACGTTTTCCAAATCCAAAATTCCCACGACGCCGCAGTTGGAGGCCAGGGGCTTTATGGTGTAGCCGTCCGGCGCCCTTGTTATGATTCTTGGGTCTGACATTGAGGCGTTGACATAGCGGATTGTCATCTTTTGCGTGTCAACCACGCTGATAAAGAGAACCGTGTATTTGTCCTGCAGCTTCATTCCCTTGATGGCCTTGTCAATGGCGTAAACGATGGAAACCAAGTCCTCCTTGTTTTCCATTACCTTTACGGTGTTCATAACCAAACCCATAATAAGGGCGGCCGGCAAGCCTTTTCCCGAAACGTCGCCCAACATCAAAAGGGTCTTGTGGTTGTCAATGGGAAGCGCGGTGTAGTAGTCGCCTGATACGTTTACCAAGGGTCGGAAGTAGGCGGCCAAGCGCAGGCGGTGGGGCTCGGGAAGTTTTTGCGGCAAGAAGAGCTTTTGCGTTTCGGCAAGCTGTTCCCAGTCCTTTGAAAGGGAGGCGATTTCAGAAAGGTTGGCGATGGTCTCCGCCCTCTTTCTAAAGCGCGCGAACTCGTCGAACAATTCCTTGTAGATGCCTGTGTCAAAAAGACGGGTGTAGCGGCAGAAAATAAAAAAGTGATGCTTGTTCACGCAAAGAAAAAATCCTCGCGCCGTCTTGTATGAGGAAACTACGCCCAATTTGTCTCCGATAAAATGGTAGCCGTCCTGCCATGAGGCCGGAAAGTTTTGGTTCAAGGTGGTGACGGTCTTTTTGTCGCTGGTGAGCAAGTCGGTGGAAGAATACAAAACGTAGTCTTTTTCGGAGTCTATGTAAAGAACTGAGCAGTCGGCCTTTCGCTCCAAAAGATTTTTCACAATTTCGTAAAAGTCGTCAAGGGAGTAGCAAAAGCGCAGGCTGTCGATGAAACTTTGCAAGTATTTGGTCTCGCCTTTCTTTAAAACGTCTATCTCCAGTTTTTCGTTTACAGACGCGGCGGCCGCCGACATGATTGTAAGGCTAAAAAGCAGCAAGACAAATTCAAGAATTATAAAGTAAGCCCTTTCAATGCCGTCCGTTATGGGCGGAAGGATGAAGCGGGAGACGACAAGAAACATCGCCACCGCCAACAAATTTGACATTATAAAAACATAGAGTTTTTTAGTTTTGAGCATAGAGTCCCCTGAAAAATCTTCACACTATTATAACACATTATCGGCAAAAAAGGGGAAAAAACGCGCATTTTTTTGCGAATGGCCGCGGAAGGGAAAGATGGCGGCCGGAGATTTTTCCGGCCAAAGATTTTTCAAGCCGGCCCTTATCGGTTCAATTCGGAAAGCTTGAGCAGCGCCGGGCTTTTTGCGGCGCCTTCCGCTTGGGCAAAGGCTTCCAAAAGCTGCTTTTGCTTGGCGTTTAGCTTGGCGGGAATTTGAACTATTATTTTTATGTATAGGTCGCCCTTTCTTGACGGGCCGGAAATTCCTTCGCCCCGAACCCGCAAAAGCTTTCCGTTTTGGCAGCCGGCCGGCACGGGAATGTCGATTTTTCGGCCGTCCAAGGCGCTTATGGTCATGGTGGCTCCAAGGGCGGCTTGGCTCATTGAAACCGGAAGGGCGCAATACAAGTCGTTTCCGCTTCTTTCGTAGCAGTCGTCGCTTTGAACATGGACAACCACAACCAAGTCGCCCGCCTGGCCTCCGTTTCTGCCGGCGTCGCCTTGCCGGGGAATCACAATCCGCTTTCCGTCTTCAATTCCAGCCGGAATCGTAAAGGAAACGACCTTGTTTTCTTTTTGGTAGCCAGTTCCCCGACAAGCCTTGCAAGGATGCTCTATTATTTGGCCGGTTCCCCGGCACTGGGGACAAGTTTGGGCGACGGAAAAAAAGCCGCCGCTCCGCCTGATTTGGCCCATGCCGTTGCAGGCCGGACAAGTTTTTTTGCCGGTTCCAGACTCGGCTCCGCTTCCGCCGCAAGTCTTGCAGGCGGCGTTGTGGGCAAAGCGCAAGTCTTTTTTCACGCCAAAAACGGCCTCTTTGAAGGTGATTTCCAAGTCGTAGCGCAAAGTGGCGCCGTCGTTGTCGGATTCCCGGCTTCTGCCGCCGGAAAAACCGCCACCAAAACCGCCGCCAAAAATATTGTCGAAAATGTCGCCAAAACCGCCGCCCATTCCGCCGAACAAGTCGGAAAAGTCGTGGAAGGCGTGGGAATACTGGGCTCCCCCGCCCCCGCCCATTCCGTCAAGGCCGGCAAAGCCGTATTGGTCGTAAATCGGACGCTTTTTTTCGTCGGAAAGAACCTCGTAGGCTTCCGTGGCCTCCTTGAACTTTTCCTCGGCCTCTTTGTTGCCGGGGTTTCGGTCAGGATGGTATCGGACGGCCAGTTTTCTGTAAGCCTTTTTCACTTCCTCAAGGCTGGCGCCCTTTTCTATTCCCAATACTTCGTAATAATCGCGTTTTGAAGCCATATTTCGCTCGTGCTATTATATTAGGGAACCTCGAAAAACTCCCTTTCAGAAAGTTTTTCGAGGTTCCTGCGAGTTGCAAGTCGCTATAATAGCGCGACTTACAACATCGCATTTTCAAAGTTGCCTCTAAAAAGCTGAACTTTTTAGAGGCTCACATTAGTCATGAACTTCGTAGTTCACGTCTTCGGCGCTTCCCTTGTCAAAACCAGAAGAGTTTCCGCTTTCGGCGTTGGCTCCGGCTCCGGCGCCAGGATTGGCTCCCGCTCCAGCCGCGCCGCCTTGGGCGTTCTGCTGCTTGTAAAGCTCTTCGGCAATCTTGTAAGAGGCCTGCTTCAAGGCTTCCGTCTTTGCCTTGATGTCGGCGGTGTTGTCGCTTTCCAAGGCCTTCTTAAGGTCGGCGACGGCGGCCTCGACCTTTTGCTTTTCGGCGCCGCTGATTTTGTCGCCCAATTCCTTAAGGGACTTTTCAGTTTGGTAAACCAAGCTGTCCGCCTCGTTCTTGGCGTCAACGCTTTCCCTCTTGGCCTTGTCGCTGGCGGCGTTGGCCTCCGCGTCCTTGACCATCTTGTTGATTTCCTCTTCGCTCAATCCGGAAGAAGAAGTGATTGTGATGTGCTGGTCTTTGCCGGTTCCCTTGTCCTTGGCGCTTACGTTTACGATTCCGTTGGCGTCGATGTCAAAGGTGACTTCGATTTGCGGAACGCCGCGGGGGGCGGCAGGGATTCCGTCAAGGTTGAAGTTGCCCAAAGTGCGGTTCTGGGCGGCCATTTCCCGCTCGCCCTGCAAGACGTGGATTGTGACGGCTGTTTGTCCGTCGGCGGCCGTAGAGAAAATCTGGCTTCTCTTGACAGGAATTGTGGTGTTGCGGGGAATGATTTTTGTGCAAACGCCGCCCATGGTTTCGATTCCCAAAGAAAGAGGAGTGACGTCAAGCAAAACCACGTCCTTAACGTCGCCCTGCAATACGCCGCCCTGAACGGCCGCTCCGATGGCGACGGCCTCGTCAGGGTTGATGGCGCGGCTGCCCTCTTTTCCAAAGATTTCCTTTACAACATCCTGAACCTTGGGCATTCGGCTTGAGCCGCCAACCAAAAGAACTTCGTCAATCTTGTCGGCGGTTACTTTTGCGTCTTCCAAAGCGCGGCGGCAAGGATCCTTTGTGGCTTCAAACAAGTCTTCTGTCATTTGCTCAAACTGGGCGCGGGTCAAAGTCTTTTGCAAGTGCTTTGGGCCTGTGGCGTCGGCGGTGATGAAAGGCAAGTTGATTGAAGTTGAAGTCTGGGCCGAAAGCTGAATTTTGGCGTTTTCGGCGGCTTCGCGAAGGCGCTGCAAGGCCATGGGGTCCTTTGAAAGGTCGATTCCCGTGTCCTTCTTGAACTCGCTCACAAGCCAGTCCATGACGCGGCGGTCCCAGTCGTCTCCGCCTAAGTGGGTGTTTCCGTTGGTTGACTTGACTTCAAAAACGCCGTCGGCCAGTTCCAAAATTGAAATGTCGAACGTTCCGCCGCCCAAGTCGTAAACGGCAATGGTCTTTTCTTTGTTTTGGTCTTTGTTGAAGCCAAAGGCCAAGGCCGCGGCGGTGGGCTCGTTGATGATGCGCTTTACGTCAAGGCCGGCGATTTTTCCGGCGTCCTTGGTGGCCTGGCGCTGGCTGTCGTTGAAATAGGCGGGAACTGTGATTACAGCTTCAGTGACTTCGCTTCCCAAGTAGTCTTCGGCGGTTTTCTTCATTTTTTGCAAGATGAAGGCTGAAATTTCCTGAGGGCTGAACTGCTTTTGGGCGCCGTTTTCGGTGACTTCAACCCGGCAGTCGGCTCCGTTGTCGATGATAGTGTAAGGAAGCTTGGCGGCCTCGCCGGTCAACTCGCCGTATCGGTGGCCAATCAAGCGCTTGATTGAGTAAACAGTGTTCTTGGGGTTTGTGACCATTTGGTTTTTGGCCGGCGCTCCCACAATTCTGTCGCCCTGGGCGGTAAAGCCTACGATGGACGGAGTTGTGCGTCCGCCTTCAGCGTTCTGAAGAACAACCGGCTCGCCGTTTTCCATTACGGCCACGCATGAGTTTGTCGTTCCCAAGTCAATTCCAATAATCTTTCCCATAATTTTCTCCCCGGCGGATTGCCGCCGCAAAAGCCTTAAAAACGGCCTTTGCATTATTTCTTCTATATATTACTTTTCTTTAGGCATGGACACCATAACTTTTGCGTTTCTGATGACCCTGTCCTTAAGTTTGTATCCCTTAAGGTAAACTTCTTTCAAAAGCGGCTTTTCAACGTCTTCCTGGCTGCTTCCGATGGCCTCGTGCAAGTCCGGGTTGAAATCCTCTCCGGCTTGTCCAAAGGCCTTTAAGTTGTATTTTCCTTCCAACATGCTTATCAGGGAGGAGCTTATCATTTTTACGCCCTCCGCGATTGAAGCCGCGTCGTTGGCCTTTTGAGCCGCCTCCACCGTTCTGTCCAAATTGTCAAGGCTTTCAAGCAAGTCTTGCAAAAGCGCCGTGTTGGCGTAATCGTAAGCGTCCTGCTTTTCCTTTATTGTCCGTTTGCGGTAGTTGTCAAAGTCCGCCGCCCGGCGCAAAAGTTGGTCTTTAAGCTCGGCGTTTTCCTTTTCAAGGGCGGCGACTTTTTCTTCCAAAGAAGGCTCCTTGTCCTCCCCTTTTTCTTCTGTTTGGGAAGAATTTTCTTGGCCGCCGTCAGAAGGGGCTTCATTGGAAGCTCCCGCATCCTGCGCGTTTTCTTGCGTTTCGCTGTCGTTTTGAGCGTTTTCGTTGCTTTCTTCCCGCTCTTTGCTCTCTTCCTCTTTTTCTTCCATACCTATAAAGTAATAAAATCAAGGGGGAATCGTCAAGGGCCGCCAGCACTTTTTTTTAGCAAGCCCTAAATCGCTAGTTCGAGCGCTTTAACCGCGTTCTTTGGACGCCGCAGGAGGGAGACAAGAAAAATTTATGGAAAGCCCAAAATGTCGGATTGCCGCGCAAGATGGGCGGAAAAAAGTTCGTTTAAAAAAAAATCTTGCGTTTGCCCTTGAACATTCCGCGACTTTGCGCTAGAATAGATTCTACGCCAACTTAGCTCACCTGGTAGAGCAGCGCACTCGTAACGCGCAGGTATTCGGTTCAAGTCCGGAAGTTGGCTGAGATTTTAAGTCCAACCGCCTTTGGTTGGACTTTTTTTATGGACTTGACATAAGCTTGAACCGAGCCGCTCGATTAATCTCGCGGCGCGCCGTTCCATCGATGAGGCTAAACGGCGGACATGCCGCCGTTTTTAACGCCTCTTCGATTTTTGGCGGGTTCAAGTCCGGAAGTTGGCTGAGATTTTAAGTCCAACCGCCTTTGGTTGGACT
>CALDIB010000060.1 GCA_937902125.1 uncultured Treponema sp. | reverse complement strand
AAACAAAATGTCTGGACAAAGGGCTTAGCTTAGAGAAAATGCATGAAAATTTATTACGATTTTGAAAATTTTGCGCAAAAATCTTGAATAAAATTCATATCTTATATGCATAGGGAATCGCAAATACGCGGTTCCCGTTTTTTTTGCAGGAGTTACACTATGAACGAAATTCAAAAAGAGCAGACGCTGGAAGAAAAGTGGGAGAACGCCACTATTGCCAACAACTTCATCTTTTACAAAGTAATGCGCAACAATCCTGACGTATGCCAAGAGCTGCTGGAGATTCTTCTTGAGTTTAAAATCGAGCGGATTGAAATGTCGCAAGAAGAGGAAATCAACGTCGACTTTGGCAGCAAGGGAATCCGAATGGACGTTTATGCCAAGGACTCGGACGGTCAAAAGGCTTACAACATTGAGTTGCAAGCAAAAGACACAAAGGAACTGCCTGAGCGCGCCAGATACTACCAAGGCGTCATGGACGTTGACCTTTTAAAATCAGGGCAAGATTACAAGGATTTAAAAACCACATTCATCGTGTTCATTTGCGTTGACGACATTTTTGAGAAAGGCCTTGCAAAATACACTTTTGAAAATCTTTGCGTCGAGGATCCGAAAATAAAAATGAGCGACAGAGCCTACAAGTACTTTTTTATTTCTAAAAATTGTGATAAACTGTTGGACGAAGAGCAAAAGGCGTTTTTGAAAATGGTTTCTAACAACAAGAGCTCCAACGCCTTTACCGACAAAGTGAAAAAACTTGTGGATAACGCCAAGCGGAACACGCAGTGGAGGAAGCAGTTTATGGATTGGGAACGCGAGAAGACTTATTCTTTTAATAGAGGCTTGGAGCAAGGCGTCCAACAAAAAGCCGTGGAAGACGCGCGAAATTTGTTGAATGAAGGTGTCGCTCCAGAAGTCATTTCGCGTTGTGTCGGACTGCCCTTGGAACAAGTGCTGGATTTGCAAAAGCAAGCGCGACACGCAGTGGAGTAAGCAGTTTATGGACTGGGAACGTGAAAAGACTTATTCATTCAACAGAGGATTTGAGCAAGGCGCCCAGCAAAAAGCCGTGGAAGACGCTCTTACGCTGATTCGTGATTACAACGCCACTCCCGAAACCGCTGCAGAAAAAATGGGCGCGCCATTGGACAAAGTTCTTGAAGCGCTAAAGGAAGCGAGTTTAGCATAGGTTATTTTTCAATTTTAGTAAATTCGGCTGTTGAGAAAAAGTCATCGCGATCTTCTTTGTATTTGCCAAATGTAACCCAGAACAAAATAATAACAATAATTGAGCAATATGCCGCCAAAATCGGATGCTTAAATATTAAGAGCAGAATAACAATAGAAATCGGTATAAACGCTAAAAGCAAAAAAGCCAATAGAGTTTTTATAAAAAACTCTCTCAAAAAGCGTTTTTGTTCTGTTTGTGGCAATTCATCGAATTTCATGGCTCAAGTTTACCATGTTTTTTTGAATAATGCAAGAAATTATGTAAGAGTAATTATTTTTCCAATCTATCTGCAATTTGCGACAAAAAATTGACTTGCTCTGGCGGAAGTTTTTCGCATTTTGAAATGAATTTGCTGTATTTCCTGTAAAGCATTAATTGTTTTTCTTCTTCTGCTTTGGCTTTTGAAGTGGCCCCCTCTGCACCGTTAACGAGATATTCCACGCTTACGCCGAGAACTTGCGCGATTTTGACGGCGGTGTCCGCGGAAGGAACGCTGCCAAGTTTTATGCCTTGGCCAATATTTGTGACGCTAAAATCACATTTTCGAGCTAAATATGCTCTATTTATCCCCTTAAAATCAATTTCTTCGTCAACTCGTTTCCAAAAATCGCTCATTTGAAAAAAGTATGTAAGAAATTTCTGAATTTTTCTTCTAAAAGTGAATTTTTACAGAGTATTTGCGCTATAATCAGTAATTACTGAATTAAGAAAATTTAGTAAGAAATCTTTTTTACAGGTGCGAAAATGGCTGGGAATTCAAATTTGACAGATAGTCGAGCGGCTAAGGCGGACGAATTTTACACACCGCTTTCTATGATAGAAAATGAATTAAAGCATTATAAGCCGCATTTTAAAAATAAAACCGTTCTTTGCAATTGCGATGATCCTCGCATTTCAAATTTCTTTCGTTATTTTGTAATGTATTTTGATGTTCTTGAACTCAAAAAAGTAATTGCAACTTGCTATAAAAATGATGACGCGGATTTATTCAGCCAAGAAGCTACGGAAAAAGCGGTTTATCTTGAATATGATGGAAAAATAAAGTACACAGGCGAAGAAGACTTTGAAAAAATTCCTTGCAAAGAATTAAAAGGCGATGGTGATTTTAGAAGCGCAGAGTGTGTTGAATTCTTAAAACGGGCGGACATTGTGGTGACAAATCCGCCTTTTTCATTGTTCAAGGAATATGTTCCTTTTCTTTTTAAATATGAGAAAAAATTTTTGATAATCGGAAATATAAACAACATCACTTATAACTCGATAATTCCACTTATAAAAGAGAACAAAATGTGGTGTGGAATAAATGACGGTCATTTTTGGTTTCAGGTTCCAAAACATTATGAAGAAAAGAAAACCGATTTTAAAATCGAAAACGGAATAAAATATCGTCGGATGGGAAATATCTGTTGGTACACAAATTTAGAAATAAGCAAACGACACGAAATTCTTGAAACCGGCAAACGATATAAGCAGGAAGATTATAGGTTTTATCAAAATTACAACGCGATTCATATTGAAACAGTTACAGATATTCCAATGGATTATGATGGTGTGATGGGGGTTCCGGTAACTTTCTTTACAAAATATAATCCTGATCAGTATAGAGTTTTAGGTTTAACCGACAGCGCGGATACAAGCGAAGAAGTAGAAAAAGTTAGAATTCCAAACACATTCAGAGGCCGAGGGATGATTGATGGAAAACAAAAATATGCCCGAATTCTTATTCAAAAAATAAAATAGGAGATCTGAGCATGAGCAATAAAATGAAAATCACGCCTGTGAAAATCAAAATTCGCGATTTGACAGAAGGGTTTGAGGACAATGCTGAAAACGGGGTTCGAGCTTATAGTGGTAAATTAGACATTCGTCCGCCATATCAACGAGAATTTGTGTATAACGACAAACAGCGCGCAAAAGTGATTGATACAGTTATAAAAGGATTTCCGCTCAACACAATGTATTGGGCTAAGCGAAAGGACGGCACTTTTGAAATAATCGACGGCCAACAGAGAACGCTTAGTATTTGTCAATATGTGAATAACGAGTTTTCTGTAAACTATAAGACTTTTAAAGCTTTGCAAGAGTCTGAGAAAAATGCGGTATTGGATTATGAGTTAACAGTTTACATTTGCGAAGGCGATGATAAAGAAAAGCTTGATTGGTTTGAAACAATCAACATAGCAGGCGCGGAACTTACGAAGCAAGAAATGCGAAATGCTGTTTATTCTGGTCCTTGGGTGACCGACGCAAAACGATATTTTTCAAAAACTAATTGTGCCGCATACAATATTGGAAGCAAGTATGTAAATGGCGAATTGAATAGACAAGCGTATCTTGAAACGGCGATAAAGTGGATTTGTGGCGCAAAAACTGACGGAGAAATTCGCGATTATATGGCTAATCATTGTGACGAACAAAATGCGGAACCGCTTTTTGAAAATTTTCGTTTTGTAATTGAATGGGTAAAGAAAATTTTTCCAACATACCGCAAGCAGATGAAAGGAATCGATTGGGGTTATTTATATCGAACTTATAGTAAAAAAGAATATGACGCAGAAGAATTTGAGAAAGAAATTTCAAAACTTATGGAAGATAAAGATGAAGTTCAAAATCAAAGTGGAATTTATTTTTATGTTTTTGATCATGAAAGAAAACATTTAAATTTGCGACAATTTTCTGACTTTCAAAAAACGATAATGTATGAACGGCAACAAGGTATTTGTCCTATGTGTAAAGGTACTGAAAACGAAAATAAGAAATGGGATTTTTCTGAAATGGAAGGAGATCATATAGTTCCTTGGAGTAAGGGTGGCAAAACAACTTTGGAAAACGGTCAAATGTTATGTAGAAAGCATAATTCAGAAAAAAGCGATAAATACTAATCGCTACACCCGCGTTAGGGATGCGCAAGGCGGCGGAGCCGGCCGCCGCAACGCAGTGAGGAGGCTGGAGCGACAGCGGAACCTGGAGCAGCCCGGCCGCGACGGCGGCTTTGCCGCCTAAGCGGAAACGCCCATATTCCCGCGCAATCCTTGAACATTCCGCCTCATTCTGATAGAATGTCTTAATATGGAAAAGTTGAGCATTCTTTTGGCCAAGGGCCGCATTTATGAATCTGTTTACGAATTGCTGGGAGACGTGGGCATTTCAATTTACTTGCCGGACAGAACCTACTTCCCTATAACCAACCAAAAGGATTTGGCCTTTCAGGTTGTAAAGCCGCAAATCGCAAGCGCGCTTTTGGCGGGCGACAAGGCGGACGTGGCCTTTAGCGGAAAAGATTGGGTTTACGAAAACGGCGTTCAGTCCAAGGTGACCGAAATCATGGACTTGGGCTTTGACCCCGTTAGAATCGTGGCCGCCGTTCCCAACACAGTGGATTTTGAAAAGCTTTCAAAGCAGCCCGTGACCATCGCCACCGAATACCAAAACCTCAGCAAAAAATGGCTTAAGGACAAAAAGATAAACGGAACGATTTTCCGCACTTGGGGAACAAGCGAAGGCTTTGTCCAGGACAACGAGGCTTCGTTGGCGCAAATCCTGATCGACAACACAAGCACAGGCTCGTCGCTCAAAGCCAACAACCTTAAAATCGTTGACACTTTGATGGAGTCTTCCACAAGAATGTACGCCTCAAAGGAAGCGCTCAAGGACCCGCAAAAAAAGCAAAAAATCATGGAGCTTAAAATGCTCTTTGAAGCGGTTCTTAGCGCCCGCGACCGCGTGATGTTGGAAATGAACGTTTCGCAAAAAGACTTCAACAAGTTGGTCAAAGGCCTTCCTTCTATGAAGAGCCCGACAATCTCGCCGCTTTTTTGCAACAACGGATTCGCGGTGAAGATTGCCGTCCAAAAGTCGGAAGTGCCCACTCTGCTTCCAAAGCTCAAGAGCCTTGGCGCGACGGACATTTTGGAATACGAGTTGCGCAAAGTAATGCCGTGAAAAATTGCCGTCGGCAATTTTTCACTTACGAGAATTTGCCAGCAAGCTGTCAAATTCTCGCGGATCTTTTGGAGAAATGAAAATGCAAAGAACTGCGACTGTAACGCGCGAGACAGGCGAGACGCAAATCACTCTTACGCTGAACCTTGACGGAAGCGGAAAGTGCGACGTTCAAAATCCAATCGGATTTTTTGACCACATGCTGCGCTCTTTTTGCAAGCACGGACTTTTTGACTTGAGCGGAACAATCAAGGGCGACCTTAATGTAGACCAGCACCACACAATAGAAGACACAGGAATCGTTTTGGGCCAGTGCTTTGCAAAGGCTTTGGGCGATTGTGCGGGCATTTACCGCAGCGGCTGCTTTGTGTTTCCCATGGACGAAAGCCTTTTGCGCGCGGCGGTTGACTTTGGCGGCCGCCCCTTTTTGGTTTGCCAGGCCCAGTTGACAGGCATTCCCCTTGTGAGCGTTGGAGCGGACGGAAAGGAAGGCAGCTTTCAAACAGATTGCTTTGAAGACTTTTGGAACGGCTTTGTGGTGAACGCAAAATGCAACTTGCACTTGGACACAATTCGCGGCCGCAGCGACCACCACAAAATCGAAGGCTTGTTCAAGGCCGCCGCCCGAGCCATTCGCGCCGCGGTGGAAATAGATCCCCGGCGGGCTGGCCAGATTCCAAGCACTAAAGGAATTATAGTATAACAGAAGAATGGCGGCGACGAAATCGACAGCAAGACCAAGATTGTTTGTCGCCGCATAAGCGGCAACATCCGCGCTTGCAACTAAGCTCGCGCGGACAGCCGTATTTTTTGGAGGAATTATAAATGGCGCATTCAGTTGTTCCCGAAGCGGAAGAAATTTTGGACAAAGAATATAAGGTTCTCGACAAAGGCTTTGTTCGCCTTGTGGATTATTTGGGAAGCGACCAGCGCATCGTGCAGTCGGCGCGGGTTTCTTACGGCAACGGAACTAAAACCGTTTCCCAAGACGCCGGCCTTATCGACTACCTTTTGCGCCACCAGCACACTTCCCCTTTTGAGCAAGTTGTCTTCACCTTTCATGTAAAGATGCCGATTTTTGTCGCGCGCCAGTGGGTTCGCCACAGAATGGGAAGAATGAACGAAGTGAGCGGCCGCTATTCAATTATGAAGGACGAGTTCTACGTTCCCGAGACAAAAAACATAGAGCCGCAAAGCAAGGACAACAAGCAGGGCCGCAGTGACGAGCCCTTTGACGAGGCCAAAGCCAAGGAAATCCAGGCCGCGCTCCAAAAAGGCCAAAAGGATTCCTACCAGTCTTATTCAGAGCTGCTTGAAACAGGCCTTGCGCGCGAAGTGGCCCGCATCAACTTGCCCCTTTCGCTCTACACGGAATTTTACTGGCAGATGGATTTGAACAATTTGTTCCGCTTCTTAAAGCTGCGCTTGGACGGCCACGCCCAATACGAAATCCGCCAATACGCCCAAGTCATGCTGGAACTAGTCCGCAAAGTTTGCCCGATGGCCGTAGCCTCTTTTGAAAACGACATGAACCGCGCCGTCTCCTTTACCGGCGAGGAAATGGAAGCCCTCCGCGCCGTCCTCAAAGGCCAGCCCAACCCGCTTGACGGAAAGAAGCTGGAGCGGTTTAACGCAAAGATTGAGAGCGGAGTGCAGTTATAGGCCGCTCGTATTTTTGTTTGCAAAACTTTTACCGTTTTTTCGAGCGGACTTGCCGCGTCTTTTAGGGCGTTGCGTTGAGGCGCCATTACAGAGCGCTGTCAATACGCAACATATCCATATCGCGTTTTGTCAAGGAAATTATTCACTGACGCGCTCACGCGCGCTGTCAATACGCAACATATCCATATCGCGTTTTGTCAAGGAAATTATCCAACTGCGCTCTTACAGAGCGCTGTCAATTGCTTGCGCGAATTGGTCGGCGCAAGAAGTTCCGCGGCCCTTGCAGTCGTTGCCCCGCAAAATGCCGGCGATTTCCTTGGCGTCGCGGCCTTCTACCAAGCGGCCAATCGCCTTTAAGTTTCCGTTGCAGCCTCTTGTGAATTGAACGTTATGCAATTTTCCGTCTTCCAAGTCAAAGTCAATTTGAACGGAGCAAACCCCTTGGGGCGTAAATGTCACGTGTTCCATAAAATTCTCCTCGCGCATATTTTGGCGCAACGCTGGCGTTCTGTAAATACCACAGTTTCCGCATTATGGAAAGATAACAAAAAACGCTCTCGCGGAAAATCAATCGTTTGTAAAGCGGCAGTCAGGTCAAACGCAACTGAATGCAGTAAAAAAACGCGCGAAGGCGGCGGGCGGTTGGCGGAAACACTCATTTTGCGGCTGACGCGATAGCGGCAGCGTAAAATAGTTTCAAGCACAATGCGCGTGTAGCGCAGTTATCAAGCGGCGCCGATCGGACGCATCCGCGACTGGGAGCATTTTTTGTTATTGAATTCATAATGCGTTTGCCCTGCGGCTGTTGACATATTAAAAAAAAAGGCGTAATATTCTGTCACCGTGCTCGCGCACGATACGAAAATTTGGCGAAATTTGAAGGTTTGGAGACCATAAATGCCGGTGACAATTAAGGACATTGCAAAAGCCGCTGGAGTTTCTAGGGGAACGGTTGACAGGGTTTTACACAACAGGCCCGGAGTCAACGCTCAAGTTGCCCAAGACATTCGGGAACTGGCGCAAAAAATGGGCTTTGTTCCCAACCGCGCCGGAAAAATTTTGGCCGCCCGCAAGCAGCAAATAAAATTTGGATGCCTATTGCCGTCAAAATCCATTCCCTTTTTTGAGGACGTTTTAAAAGGCTTTGAGCGCGCCCAGCGGGAGTTGTCCGATTACGGCGTAAGCGTGGAAGTCGTTCACGCTTCCAAATACGACACCGAAACCCATGTCAGGGCTTTGCGGGCCATGGCAAAAAAAGATTATTCCGGCATTTGCGTCACCACCTTGGACACTCCCCAAGTTCAGCTTGAAGTGAACAAAATCGCGCAAAAAGGAATTCCGGTAGTCAGCGTGAACACCGACATTCCCGACTCCGGCCGCATTTGCTATGTGGGAGCCGACTACTTTCGTTCTGGAAGCGCGGCGGCGGGAATGCTTAACTTGATTCACCCGCAAAAATTGAACGCCCTGATTATCGCCGGTTCCTACAATGTCCGCGGCCACAAGGAGCGCATCAAAGGATTTTTGGCCGGCTTGGACGCGCACAAAATAAAGTATTCGGTAAGCGCAAAAATAGAGTCCTTGGACGACGACGAAGTTTCATACCAAGAAACGATGCGCGCGTTAAAGAATGATTCCGCCATTAATTGCATTTTCATAGCCGCGGCCGGCGTTGACGGAGTTTGCCGCGCGGTTCAAGATTGCGGAATGGAAAAAATTCGCGTGCTGGCCTTTGACACGGTTCCCCAAGTAATTCAATACCTTAACAGCGGCCTCATTGACTTTACAATTGACCAAGAGCCGGAAACCCAAGGCTACATGGGAATCCAGCGGCTTTTTTCTTGGCTTATGGAAGAAGGAAAGCGGGAGGCCAAAGACTACATCACCAACACAGTCATTAAGATTGCGGAGAACATAGAGTGAGGCCTTGTATTTGAGCCTGAGCCTTTGACATTATGGCCTTTGTGTCCGCGCCTTGAATGTCCAAGCCTTCAGCCAAAATTAGCCTCGAGTCTTTTATTCCAAAAAACTCTTTTGCAATTGTCTTGACATATTCATAGCCCATGTGCTTTGGGCCAACCATTCCCCCGGCCGTAGAAATGTAAAGAAGGCTTTTGCCGCGGCAAAGGGAAACAGGCCTTCCGTCTTTGTCATAGGAAAAAGTAAGGCCCACCACGCACACCCGCTCAAAATAAGTTCTAAGGGACGCGGGAAAAAGAAAATCCCAATAGGGCGCCGAAACGACTATGGTGTCCGCGGCCGCGAACTGCCGGGGCAATGAAAAAAATTTGTCGTCAAAGCGGCCCCGCTCAATCAGTTTGTCCCGTTCTTGAAGGCTTTCCCAATCAAGGCCTTGCAAGCGCTCGTTTTGCAAATTTACTTCTTGAATGTCGCCGTCGCTTTTGGACAAATTTTTTAGAGCCATCTGGGCCAATTGATTTGTTCGCGACTGGGACCTGACGCAGGAATTGACGTAAAGAATCATTCTTTTAATATAAACGACTTTGAATTTTCTGTCTACATTTTTGCCGGCAAAAGCGGACGGTGGATGTTTCCACTAGCAAAAGCGCGTTTCACGCGCTATAATGCTTCTATGGAATACTTTGTAAAAACAACTGGTTCTGATTTTAACGACGGTTCGGAGGACAAGCCCTTTAAGACAATTTCAAAGGCGGCCAGCGTCGCCGTTGCAGGAGACACAGTTACGGTTTACGGCGGAACTTACCGCGAATGGGTTAGGCCTCAAAACGGCGGAAGCCAAGAAAAACCAATCGTCTATCGCGGCGCGAAAGGACAGCGTCCTGTAATAAAAGGCTCTGAAATAGTCACGGGCTGGAAGAACGAAGGCGGCTCAGTATGGAGCGCCGCAGTTCCAAATTCAATATGGACAAAAGGCGGCGGAAACGGCGTAAACCCCTTTGCAAAACCGGTTTGGGGCGACTGGGTAGTTTGGCCCCTTGAAAAGCCCGTTCACCTCGGAGACGTTTACATAAACGGAAAGTCCATGTATGAGGCCATGTCCCTTGAAGAAATTCGTTCTCCAAAAAAGCGCTTGACAGGCTGCAATCCGCCGTGGACAAAGCGTAAGGAAAAAATTCTTGAGCCGCAAAACACGGTCTACCAATGGTTCGCGCAAGTCGCAAACGAAGAGACAAAAATTTACGCGAACTTTCAAAACTGCGACCCCAATAAAGAGTTGGTTGAGATTAACGTCCGCCAAAGCTGCTTTTATCCGGACAAGACAGGCTTGGACTACATCACTCTTGAGGGCTTTGAAATTTGCCAGGCCGCCAGTCCTTGGGCACCGCCTACCGCCGACCAACCGGGAATGCTTGGGCCGCATTGGGCCAAGGGTTGGGTCATTCAAAATTGCGTCATTCACGACGCCAAGTGTTCCGCAGTCAGTTTAGGAAAAGAAGCTTCCACCGGCGACAACGAATGTACAAAATTCCGCGTAAAGCCCGGCTACCAATACCAAATGGAAGCTGTGTTCAAGGCGCTTAAGTCAGGTTGGAGCAAGGAAAAAATCGGAAGCCACATTGTCCGCGACAACGTGATTTACGATTGCGGCCAAAACGGAATCGTGGGCCACTTGGGATGCGCCTTCAGCAAAATCGAAAGGAACCATATTTACAACATCGCGGTCAAGCATGAATTTTTTGGCTATGAAATCGGCGGAATAAAATTGCACGCCGCCATAGACGTTGTGATTAAAAACAACAACATTCACAATTGCTCGCTGGGAACTTGGCTTGACTGGGAAACGCAAGGAACAAGAATCACTGGCAACTTGTATTACGCAAACGACCGCGACTTGATGGTGGAAGTTTCCCACGGCCCCTACATCGTTGACAACAATATCTTTGCCAGCGAATACAATTTTGACAACATTTCCCAAGGCGGAGCCTACATTCACAATTTGTGTTGCGGAACAATGCGGCGGGAACAAGTCATGGACAGAATGACGCCATACCATTTGCCCCACTCGACGGACGTTTTGGGAACGGCGTTCATATTTAGCGGCGACGACCGCGTGGCGCAAAACATTTATCTTGGCGGACAAAAAATTTACACCAAGCAGTCAAAAACAGGAACCGAAAGCTACAACCAAAATCTTTTTTCAACATCCATGGCCTCTTGGCTTTTTGACTTTACGGGAGCGCCCGACAAAAAGAGCGAACCAAAATTTGCCGCCGCCATGCATGCGATAGAAACGCTTTTTAAGGGCTCAAAATTTGCCAGCGCCCCAAGCGCGCCTTCTTTTGAAGACTACAAGGCCAATGTCAAAAAAGCCGGAGACGGCGACCACGACGTTTTCATGCGGGTTCAGCAAGCGGTAAGCGTTTTTGGAAACCATTACTGCGGCGGCGCCAAGCGCTACAAACATGAAAAGGACTTTAGCCAAAGCCCCAAAAATCCCGGAATCAAAATCACGGTGGAAGGAAAAAAGACTTGGCTGGAATTTAACGCGGACAAAAGCCTTTTGAGCGCCGCCGCAAAAATTCTTTCAACAAAAGATTTGGGAGCCACACGCATAAGCCAGGCGCGCTTTGACGACATGAACGGCGACGAGATTGTTTTTGACAAAGACTTTTTGGGCGCCTCAAGAAAAGCGAAAAACTTGCCAGGCCCTTTTGCCAACTTAAAGGCAGGAGCCAACAAGATTTTGCTTTGGGAAGAATGAAACACAAGGAGATTTTGCCATGAGCGACACAAACAAGACGGAATACAACGATTACATTTTGCATAATCGAAACAAAATCAACAAGAATCTGAACGTTGTCTTGTGATCTTTCGCGTTGACAGACCCGGCAATCATGTTGACATTCACTTGACATGGTTTTTGGTTCCAATGCTCAGCATTCTTTTTTGCAAAATGAGCATATACCTTTACACGGTCATCCTTAATTACGTTTTGATGTTCGCTTCCGGCTACATAATTCTGTTGATAATTTCAGGCTTCTTTAAAAATCTCTTTGAGCAATACAATATGAACAAGGGCCATGAAGAGAACATGAAAGAAAAAATGGAAATTTATGACAACGTGAACCTCATCGCCCCCCCCCCTTTTTGCCGACGATTTTGTTTTGTTCTCAATCGATGTGAACGGACTAAAAACCGTCAACGACACAAAGGACTACGCGGCCGGAGACGAATTGATAAAGGGCGCGGCGGACTGTCTTGCGTTGACAATAAAGAGCGGCGGAAAAATTTACAGAACCGGCGGCGACGAGTTTATGGCCATAGCGCATACAAACGAGCCTGAAAAAATCAAGGAAGACATAAAAAAGAAGCCCGCGGAAGCGTGGACTTTGATATAGAGGAGGCGTCAATAACCCTCGATGAACAGGGGGTGCCTGTTAATGTCGGCATTCAGGAGAGGCGAACAGCCAACAGGCTAATCGAAGAGTTTATGCTCCTGGCCAACGAAGTGATTGCGGAACATTTCAGGTGGCTTGAGGCACCGTTCATCTACAGAGTCCACGAGAAACCTGATGCCGATAAGATGCAGCAGCTCAAGGTATTTTTGCAGAGCTTCGATATACCGTTCAGAAGCAGCACGGACAAGGTTCATCCTAGGACCATCAGTGGAATACTGAGCCAGGTGAAGGGGTCGCCATTTGAAAACGTCATCAATACGGTCACTTTGCGGTCCATGCAGAAGGCATATTACAGCACTTCCTGCGATGGGCATTTTGGGTTGGCACTGGACAGCTACTGCCACTTTACATCGCCAATCAGAAGGTATCCTGACCTGATGATTCACAGGGTCATCAAATCGGTAATAAGCGATGGACCTTCCAGAAAGAGCTTCAAACATTTCGAGGAGATCGTCCAGAAGGCGGCTGACGACTCATCTTCAGCAGAGAGGCGTACAATCG
>CALDIB010000059.1 GCA_937902125.1 uncultured Treponema sp. | reverse complement strand
TGTCATGGCGTAATATGATTTTAGGCTCTACCCACACTTTTTGGAGAAGAGCCAGTTTTTTTTCATCCGAATTAACCTCGCACATTTTTAAATTCCATGCAATCATTCTATCAACTTTTATAAATTCAGCATAAATTTCTTCATTCTTTTTATATGAATTATCGAAGGAGACTGCCAGAGAGACCTTTTTCTTATTATCGTTTATTACAAAAAAATCACCATCCGAAGCTGTTGAACATCGAGTTATTATATTTTTCTGAATATATCCATTATCGTAGATATTTAAAATCTTATTATATAAATCATTACATCTCATAATTAATTATCTGTAAGATTATAACCTCCCCTAAATATCATATCTATTCGATTCCCTGTTGGATCATTCTTTTGTTGTATTGACTTATAAGGACTTACATAACCTCCTTTTACGGAGTCTGTCCATTCAGCCGCTTCTGTAAAAGTACCTAACATATTTGCTTGCTCTTTTTGATTTAATTCACTATACAATTTTATCCTTGACAGTCCTAAGGCTTTTAATTTTGTATCAATATTACTTACACTTTGTTCGTTAGTTCTGTTTTTTGCATAACATGCACCTGCTATAATACCAACACCAAGTGCAATTGTTGCCGGATCATCTGCTAATCCCACACCAAGAGTGACAATATCTTCAGCAATTGTACCTAGAATAATGCATACCCCCTGTCCAAAAAGATGGATTTGCAGTAACAGCTTCTGCCATCCTTCCATCCGGATCTGTATACTTGACAGGATTATTCCCCGCGTAGGCATACAAATCGCCATTGATGTTGCTTGCCTCTTTTTCCTCAACTTAAAATCTAATCCATCTTAAATTTTTGGATTTCAATAGTCAACATGGACTGTTTTGATTCTTTTGCGTATTTTGAAAGTCTCCGCAAATCTATGCCAAGAGAGGGCTTTGCCCTATATGGATTTACCGCTCTAATAAAATCTTGAGCGGCTTTATCCTTGGCCGAAGATTCCGCAATATTAAAGTTCTTCATCAGACCATTCATATTTGTAAACCTCCTTAATTTTTTTTGCGTTTTCTTCCTCAATTACAAAATGGAATGGGTGCATAATGCCTATTACAATGGCATCAAACGAATCAACATAATGTTTCAAAATGTCTTTATCCATTGCAATGGCGTGGACGCATCCGCCGTGCCCGCGTTGTTCAGATATATTTATCGCAATCGCAAAAAGATGTCCGCCGATGCCCTCGTATAATTTTGAGCCGTTTCGCCATACATTGTTTTCCGGCGAAACGCATGCCCAATTTATATACACGGCATTGCTTTTTTCGTCATCTGTAAGTGCAATCAATCCTTGGATGTCAACCGTGCCTTTTAAGACAAGAGCGTAAATTTCGGTCTCCGCGTCAAATTTACTCCAATCTACATACCAGCCTGTTCTTTCATTAAACTTAGAAAGAAAGCTCTTTCGTTTGACGCGTACTACTTCTGTCTCAACCACATCGCCTGTCTTAACATTCTTCAGGCATGGAGTGAGTCCATCAATAAGGAATGGTATCATTGTGCGCTCCGTTCTGATAATTATAGCGCATAATCGGCGTTTTTGCTAGGGATAAAGGCCGGAAAATTATTGCTAGCCGTTTCTACACAACTTTTTCCGCCTACAAATCGCTATTGATGGGAATAAGCAAACCACTATACAAGACGGTTGGCGTATAGTGGTTTACAATTAAAAATAGAATAGCTTCTTTATTCAAACGAATTATATATTTCTTGAACACGTTCAAACAATGATGAATCAGTAATATACAAAACGTAAAAATTTCTTTTGTGCAGAGCGTCGTAATATCCTATGTTTCCAATGGATACAAGATACTTTCCTTTCTTAAATGTATAAAACTGTGGATTTTTTAAGGAAGAAATATCAAAACTCTTGCCATAGCAATTACATATTGTTTGGGCCTGCTCCAAAGGAATATCCCATTTTGTAAATTTTACTAATGAGCCATTATAAAATTCGAGCATAAAGTCCATGTTTTCCCATTCCTCAATTACAATTCCTTTGTTCCAAATTTTATGGACGCCTGCATAGTCTGTTCCCTCCTCAAAGACACAGTTGTTTTGAGCAAGTTTTTCTTTTGACATTTCAATTGAATCTGAAACGTTTAAGTCAAAGAAATACATATTTCCGTCAAAATAATCATTCTCTTCTTGGTCAATTATTTCGTATTCATAATCCCCATCTTCTGAGACCGTTGATATTTCTTCAACAACATTTTCTTTAGCGTTTTTTTCTTGAGTTTGCTTTTTTTCTGTGCTTGGTGCGTTGTTTCTACCGCATCCACAAACAAAAAAGGCAACAATAATAAAGATAAATCTATTTTTGATCATCAATAATCTCCTTTCCTTTCAATCCTTTCTGCCAACCGCTAATAATATTTTTGCTTTGACCTGAAAAATCAGTACCCTCATGTGAATACGGACCAGATTTTCCATTAAGCGTATCTGAAAATTTTGTTGATATTTTGGTATTGGCGGGATAAGTTCCGCCTTTAATGTATTCCTCTGGATTGATTACAGCGTTTTCTTTTCTAAAGCCATTCACATCAGAATATGCCCACTCAGGGTATACAGAAACATGCAAATGTTTGTTTGGGCCAGGTATGCCATTGCCTGTATCGCCCATTCTGCCTATTTGCTCTCCCTCGCCAACCCAGTCGCCTAATTCGACTCCTATGGATTCTAGGTGCGCGTAGCGCGTGTATTTGCCGTCGATGTTTTGGATTATTATTGAGTTTCCGTATGAGCCGCTTTGATTCTTCCCGGATTGTATCATCGCCACAGTTCCGCCCTTTATGGAGTATATTCCCCAAGAGTCGGTTCTTTTATTATCCGATATAAGCTGCCTTATTTCGCCGGTCGTTCCATAAGTGCATGAACCTCTTGCCGCCTGCATGCGCTCTACCTTGCTTGGAATTCCGTGCTCATTTCCATCCGGGTCTGTATACTTGACAGGATTGTTCCCCGCGTAGGCATACAAATCGCCATTGATGTTGCCTGCCTCTGTTCATTCCTCCTTTTTTCTAATTCTACACCAAAACGCGGGATTTTTCCAGTCGCTCAAAGCTGCAGCGCTTCGCTTGCGGATTGATTGACAATGCGCTATAATACTAGAACCACTTTTTCGAGGAAGAACTATGGGACAGACATTGATTCAAAAATACTCAAAAAACTTTGCGGCTCTAAAGGAAAATTCTGTCGCCGCGGCAAAAATCGACGAGTCCAACATTTACCAAAGCGCCAACCTTTCAAACAGGCCTATGATGTGGCAGATTCTTGACGAAAATTTGCTGCCCGGAAGCGGACTTGGAAACCTTGAAAATTTTAAGGACTTTTACCAGCAGGTCAAGGCCGGAAAAAGCGGCTTGATTTTGTCGGAGCACTACACCAACTTGGACTTGCCCGAAATCGTTTACTTTTTGGAAAAGCAAGGAAGCGACTGGGCCAAAGAATTTTCAGAGCGAATCGTGGCCGTGGCCGGAATGAAGCTCAACGAAGCCGACCCTGTGGTTCGCGGCTTTACGGAAGCCTTCACCCGCGTGGTCATCTATCCCACAAGAAGCCTTGACAAACTTAGTCCGGAAGAAAAGGCGGAAGAAGAGGCTCGCGCCCGAAAAATAAACTTCGCCTCAATGCGAGCCATGGACGCTTGCAAAAAACGGGGCGAAGTGATTTTGGTCTACCCGGCGGGAACCCGATACCGTCCCGGAAAGCCGGAAACAAAGCGGGGCTTGCGAGAAATCGACAGCTATCTGCGTCTCTTTGACATAATGATTCTGGTTTCCAACAACGGAAACTGCCTGCGCATCAACCCCGAAAATCCCGACAACATGCTTCACGACATTGTTGAAAAAGACTTGGTTTTGCACACCGCGAGCCCCGTCATCAACTGCAAGGAATTTAGAAAAAGCGTCTTGGACGCCCTTCCCGCCGACGAGCCGGATCCCAAGCAAAAGACAATCGACCGCGTAATGGAACTTTTGCAAGAGCAGCACGACAAGGTTGAGGAAGAGCGCTTGAAGAAGCTGAACGGCTAAAAGTTTGTCGGGACAAGCCCGACAATGACGCAAAAAGTTTCAGGAAAGCAAAATGCGGTCGCTGTTAAGATCCCGCTTTTTTATCTCCCGGAATTTTTGAACAAGTAAATCCATCGTAAGCTTTTCTTTTTCTTCCCGGCCAATGTCCAAAATAACCTCGCCGGAATCCATCATCAAAAGGCGGTTTCCGTATTCCAAGGCCTGGCTCATGTTGTGGGTTATCATCATAACCGTAAGACCGTAGTCTTTCGCAAAGCGGCGGGTAAGCTTCATGACAATTTCGGCGTTGGCAGGATCCAGGGCGGCCGTGTGCTCGTCAAGGAGCAAAAGCGAAGGCTTTGACATGACCGCCATCAACAAGGTAAGCGCCTGCCTTTGACCGCCGGACAAAAGCTCCACATTGTCGTTAAGGCGCTTTTCCAAATTCATGTCCAAAACCTTCAGGCGCTCCCTAAAGGCCGCCCGAACTTTGTTGTTAAGGCTGATTTTAAGGGACTTGGAACCTTTTTTGGAGCAGATGACCATGTTGTCCTCAAGGCTCATTTTTCCGGCCGTTCCCAAAAGGGGATTTTGAAAAATGCGGCCAATGTAGCGGGCGCGCTTGTATTCAGGCTCCTTTGTGACGTTCTTTTCTTGATAGAAAATTTCGCCGCTGGTGGCCTTGTAGGTTCCCGCGATGACATTCATCAAAGTTGACTTTCCGGCGCCGTTGGAGCCAATCACAGTGATAAAGTCCCCTTGGTTGATTTTAAGATTTATATTTTTTAGCGCGGGATTTTCATCAGGCGTTCCCGCGTGAAATGTCATGCAAATGTTTTTAAGTTCAAGCATCCTTGCCTCCCGCCGCCGTGTTTTTGGGCTGGCCGTCCTTTGCCGGGCGGGTCAAATGCTCCCGCAAGAATTTCGCCATGTCGTATTTTGAAATGACAAGGCACAGAATAATCAAAAGGCCTGTAATCAACTTTAAGTCGTTGCTGTTCATTCCGATTACATAGCCGTAGCGGCGGCCAAGGAACATAAGGGCGCGGTAAATTATTGAGCCAAGCAAAACTCTAAAAAGTTGAAGGGAAATTTTGTTCGACCTTAAAACAAATTCTCCCAGCATTAAGGAAGCCAAGCCGGAAACCACAACGCCGCTTCCGCTTCCCACGTCGGCAAAGCCTGAATGCATGGCAAAGAAAGCGCCGCTCAAAGACGCCAGCGCGTTTCCAAAGCAAATGCCAAAGCCCCGCATGGTCTTGACATTCACGCCTTGGCTCACAACCATTTGCTCGTTGGCTCCAAGGGCGCCCATGGTAAGGCCAAAGTCCGTGTTGAAGAACAAGTTCAGCAGGAGGCACAAAACAAGGACCACTAAAAAAATGTAGGCGCAAATCGCCCAGTCCGAAGAAAGAAAAAGGCCGGACTCTTGAACCGTCTTTGTTATTTTTGAAAACACGGTGGGAATTTTTAAGAACGAAACGTTGGCGTGGTTTGACATTATCCGCAAGTTGACGGAATAAAGCATGGTCATAACCAAGATTCCGGCAAGCAAGTCGGGAACGCGAAGCTTTGTGTAAACCAAAGTGGTCACAAGGCCCGCGCAAACGCCAGCGGCAAAGGCGGCCAGCAGAGCGATTGAAGGCGCGATTCCGTGGGTAAGGCAAGCCGCCAAAACGCAGCCGCCCATAGGAAAGGAACCGTCAACGGTCATGTCGCAAAAGTTAAGGGCTCGGAAAGTCATAAAAAGCCCGAGAACCATTATTCCGTAAATCAAACCTTCAATTAAAACGCTTGCAAGCATAAAACATTCCAGCCTAAAAACGCCCGCCTCTTTTGGAGGAGCCGCCTATTTTTTTGTAAGTTTTCCGTTTTGAATAATTTCGTTGGCGCTGTCCAAAAGATCCTGGGGAATGGTGATTCCGCAGGCGGCGGCCACGTCCAAGTCAAAGAGCAAGTCGCTGTCGCTGGGTTCCGTCATAAAGCGCACGGGCAAGTCGGCGGGCTTGGCTCCATTCAAAATCTTAACCACCATCTCGCCTGTGGCCCGGCCGGCCTTGTAGTAGTTAAAGCCGCTTGCCATCAAGCAGCCGCCGGCTTCCGCGCCTGTGACGTCGGCGCTAAAGATTGGCTTTTTGGCCTGTCCAAAAACTTGGACCAAACTGCTCAAGGCGCTAAAAACTGTGTTGTCCGTGGTCAAATAAATTCCGTCAACCCGGTCAACAATCGCCTTCGCGGCGGCTTGAACTTCTGACGAATTTGTAATGGCTTGCGTTACAAGGCCAAGGCCAGCCTTTTCGCAGCCTTTCTTCACCAGTTCCAGCGATGAAATTGAATTGGCTTCGTTTGAAGTGTAAATGTAGCCCAAGGTTTTTATGCCGGCGACCTTTTTAAAAAGCGCGATGTGCTGCTCGGAGGGAACTTCGTCGCTCATTCCGCAAACATTGTTTTCGCCCTTATCAATAGAAGAAACCAAGCCGGCGCCCACAGGGTCTGTCACCGTTCCAAAAACGATTGGAATGTCCTTAATGCTGGTGGCCAAGGCAAGGGCCACTGGAGTGGCGATTCCAACGGCGACGTCCACTCCTTCGTCCTTGTATTTGAGCGCGATTTGCGCGGCGGTGTTCACGTCGCCGTTGGCGTTCTGCAAGTCGTATTGGGCGTTAAAGCCGTTCTCATTCACAACGTCCATAACGCCCTTCTCAACAGCGTCAAGCGCGGGGTGCTGGACAATTTTTGCGATTCCAATTTTAACGCCGTTTGAAGGCGAACTTTTTTTGGCGCATCCCGGCAAAGAAGCGCAAATCAAAGCGCAAAGGGCCAAACCTGACAACAATTTTGCAATTTTCATACATTTCTCCTCAATGGCCTTATGATACTATCAACAGAAACAATTGTCAATATTCGGACAAAGACACATTGCTTATGTAAACGGCGGCCTTGGAATTTTGATTTCCCAAATTGAACTCAATTCGCGCCATGTCGTCGCTGTCTTCTTTCATCTCAAAGACAAACTGGAAAGTTTTTGCTTTTTCTGAAAGCTGAATTTTTGTGTCGGGAAAATAGCGGATCCAATTTAAGTTTGGAGCGGAAACGGCCGCCAAAATCGTTCTCTTTGCGTCGGCCCTGGCGTCAAACTTAAACTGATATTTGCGCCCCTTTTTTAGGGGAATGCCGGACTGAACGACTTGCAGGCTGTATTCCAGATCGCCAAAATTTTGCGGCCGAACAATCAACTGGCCGCCAGAAATTTCGGCGCTTCCCTTTCCATTTCCGGCAAGAAAAAAAGCCCAGCCCTTGTCGTCCGACAAATTTTCCTTGTCCTGAAATTTTGGGTTTAGAACATAATTTCCGTCCTTGTCGGGAGAACGCATATTGAGGCTCTTGACCGGCCTTGACACGTTTGCGTCGTAGCTCTTTTTTTGATAGACGCGAACATAGTCAACCTCAAGGCGGGCGTTCTTGTCAAACTTGGTGGAATCGTCAGGATTGCCGGGCCATGTTCCTCCTACAGCCAAATTGAAAATGACATAAAATTTTTGGTTGTAAGGCGCGGGATAAGGCCTTTCTTTTCCGGCCGCCTTTGAAAACCAATCGCTTTCGGCGTAAAAAAGCTCTCCGTCAACATAAAAGCGAAATTCTCCAGGATCCCATTCGCAGGCAAAAACATGAAAGTCCTGCGAAAAGTCCTTGCCCGAAACCACAAGGCTTTTTTGCCTTTGGGTGTGGGGCTCGCCAAAATGCAGGGTGGAATATTGGGTGTCGGTTTGATTTCCCAAAACTTCCATAATGTCTATCTCGCCGCACTTGGGCCACTGGCCGTATTTTCCTTCGTTGGTCGGCATCATCCAAAAGGCGGGCAAAAAGCCCTGCCCCTTTGGAACCTTGAGGCTGGCCTCAAACCTTCCGTACAAAAAATCCCGCTTGCCGCAAGTGTTCACGCGGCCCGAAGTGTATGCCTTTCCATTTTTTAAGGCTTGAATCACAAGGCGGCCGTCCTTGACGTAAATATTGTCGCGGCTTTTGACATACCTTTGCAATTCGCTGTTCACCCAACCAGGCTCATGCAATTCAAAGTTCCAATCATTTTCATTCAAAGAATCGCCGTCAAACTCGTCATGCCAAACAAGATCGTCGGCGGTGTAAACGCTGTTGGCGGGCGCCATCGCGGTTTTGGATTGAGACCAGCAGGAAAGCAGGGCCGCGGCGCAGAAGGCGGCGGCAAAAAAAAGCGTCTTGTTCATAAAAAAAATGATAGCGCGCTTTTGCCTAATTTTCTAGTCCAAAGCCCTAATCGCGAACTATCAGGCAGCGTCCAGCGGGCGCGGCCTAGACAGATTTTCTTTTGCGGGATATACTGTTTTTCATAGAGGTACATTTATGGACGCTTCATCAATTCTTACCACGCTTTTAAGCTCTAAAAGCGTTTCTGGCATCAGCAAGGCTGCGGACGCAAGTTCTACTGACGTGACAAACATTTTGGCGGCCGCCATTCCCTCATTGCTGAAGGGAGCGCAAAAGCAGACCAGCGGCTCCAGCGCGGCGGGCTTTGTTCAAGCGCTTGCCGACCACGCGGGAGCCAACACTTCAAACGTAACGTCTTTCCTAAAGAGCGTTGACTTGGCGGACGGCGCCAAAATCGTTTCCCACTTGCTCACTTCTTCGGAAACAAGCGCGATTGCAAAAAAGGCCGGCTCTTCCGCCTCAACCACAAAGTCTGTGTTGGCGGCCGCGGCTCCCCTTTTCATGAGCCTCTTGGGCCAACAAACTTCCGGCTCTTCCGCCAGCGCCATCGGCAGCCTGCTTTCGGGACTTGCCGCAAACTCAAACATGACAAGCCTTTTGGGCGGCTTGTTGGGAGGCTCTTCCGGCGGAAAAACCGGAGCGGCTTCTTTGGCCTCAGGCCTTATGGGATTGCTTAAATAGGCTTTTGCCGTCGGAGAGAGCGGCTTTTTGCCAGCTAAAAAAAAATTCGGCGGCCTTTAAAAATTCAGTTTTTACAGGCGCCTATTTTAGGAGAAAATTTTATGGCTGAAAAACTTTCTGACAAAAAAAAGGCGGCCCTCGCCAGCGCGGCGGCTTCCAGCGGACAGTCCACAGTGGGACTTAGAATCGGAGCCGCGGCCCTTTGGCTCTTGGCCATTGTTTGCGAATTTGTGGCGTTGGCCGTCATCACGGAAGCCACAATCATTCCATTCCTTACAAGCGTTCCTCCCCTTTATCAGGGAATCGCCTTTTTGGCCGTTGACTTGATTCTTGTGATTGTCGGCTCCCAGCTTTGGAAAAAGGCCAACCACATCAATCCCGCGTCGGAAAAGAACGCCGTCCTTTTTTGGCTTTGGAACAACATGGGCGTGATTGTTTGCGCCATCGCCTTCCTGCCTTTTGTGATTCTTCTTTTAAAGAGCGACAAGGCTGACCAAAAGACAAAGACCGTGGGAACAATCGCCGCCGTCATAGCGCTTTTGATTGCCGGAGTTTCAAGCTACGACTTCAATCCCATTTCCGCGGAAGAAGTTCAGCAATACGCGGCCTCAACGGTTTATTGGACTGAATACGGAAGCCGCTTGCACACCCACAACGACTGTCAGGCCTTGAGCCGCACCGCGCCCGAGAACTTGCATTCAGGAACAATCGCCCAGGCGGAGGAAGCCGGCCGCTCCACTCTTTGCAAATACTGCGAAAAGCGGGACGCCGCGCAAATCCAGAACATAGTTCAAATGCCCGCCGAGCAAAATCTTCCCGCCGCCGCAAACGAGTAGCCGGTCAACTGAACGCTTCGCGCCTTTTTGCTATAGGAAATTATTCAACCGCGCTCTTGCGAGCGCTGGCAATCAGGGGACCGCGGTTCACATCCCGCGGTCTTTTTTTCATTTTAAATTTTTGCAAATTTTTGAACAAAGAATTTTGGAAGGCAAACCTGTATCATTCCGGCTTCTTCAAAAAGATTTGATTCTATGGTGACAAGAACGCGCACATCCTGAGGCAGGGCGGCATCCACAAAGCAGGTATTGTTCTGGAATTCAATTTTTTCATAAGGGGGTAAGACCTTGAGCAAAGGCCGCGTCTGTACAAGATTCGTCGAAGAAAATTCGTTTTGACATTTCCATAAAGGCATTTTTTATATTTTCTAAAATCGGCAGAATAACGCGACTTTCCATATATTCTTTTGAAAAGGCGGCCTCTTTCTGGGAATCTAGTTCTGTTTCTGTAGAAGCTATTGCGTTCAGCAAGTCGTCAATTTAGTTTTGGTCAAGAATCTCATTTTTCATAATGTTACTTTCTCTTGCGCTCTGCAAAGTTTTTATCCCGGGTCTCTTTTACGTCCGCTTCCCACTGGGCTTTGCGCTCCTGCATGAGAAGAAAAAGGCGGGAGTTCTGGTCGGTAAAAGAGGCCCTTACAAAATCCTGCATGGCTTTTACATCTGATTCGGGAAGTTCCGGCGGGGAGCCAAGGCAATAGTCAGAAGTCAGGGATGCTTTTTCATCGAAGAGAATCCAGAATGAGTTTCCTTGGTGAATCTCGTCTGCCGTGTCGTTCTGAACCTCGATGTATTGCCATGTTCCCAGTTCCAGCGACACCCAGCATTCCACATTCACGATGTTTGCAGGCAAACCAGTCTCGCTCTTTAAAAGCCTGACGAGAGGCCGCTCTTTTTTCGGATAATTGAAGCAAAAATCGTCGCTGAACTTGCTGCCAGTTTCTTTTTCATGCAGTTCTGGAATTACAATCATTTTTACCTCAAAAAAAATTGTCTATGCCAATGGAAATGTCGAAGATGCATTTGTCCAAATCAAGCAAATCCTGAAATGAAAATGTCTTGGCCGAGCAGAGCCAGTAGAGTGTCATGCAGGAATCCATCACTGGGAGAATGTGGCCTTCGGGAAAAGATGCGCTTGTTTCAAGCAAGTCTCTGCTGTCTTTTTCGTTTTCTCCTTCAAACAGCAGATATGGCGCGCAGCAGATTTCAAGCAGCCGGTTTGTAAGAGCCACCATAAGGGAAAACTGCTCCTCGCTCAAGCCCGGGAGGATAAGGCTTTCAGGGTAAGGATCTTCAAGCTTTAATGCGCCGACAATCCGAAATTCGCCGCCAAGAAAGGAATTGCTAGGCGCTTTTCTTCTTCATCGTTATGCTGTTGATGGAATTACTGAATCTGAAATTGCAACGATAATTACCCAACTTAAAAATATAAGCGGCTCTGATTACGATGCTAACAAACGAATGCTGGCCTTCCACTGCCTTGCCTCTTACACTACACTTGCCCTTCCCACCACCGAAGGAATCCGCCGCCTCTTCATCCACCACGGACACCTTTACAGCCGCGAAGAACTCAAAGACTGGCTTACAAAAGGCACAATCGTCATTTCAGGTCACACCCATGTCACGGTCATGGAAGAAGAAGCCGGCCTTTTCTACTTCAACCCCGGCTCCATTTCCCTTCCAAAATGCAGCGACGGAAACACCTGCGGAATCCTGGAAGTTAAAAACGAGTCCGTTAAAATGAGTCTGTACACGATAGAAGGAAAGCTGATTCGGGAAAGTGTTTTTTAATCCAGATTCTGAAGCTCTATGGCGATTTCTTCCATTTCCCGGTCTGTCGTGGCGATTGTCTCTGCCACGCGGAAAAGCTCGCGGCGCACGCTCTCAGGAACATTGGTCGTGGTCTTGTAGTGAAGCTCATGCTCAAGACAGGCCCAGAAATCCATGGCAATAGTCCGCAGCTGAATCTCAACCTTTACATTGTGGGTACTCTCAGAAAGATAAACAGGAATCTGAACCACCAAATGAAGGCTTCTGTAACCAGATTCTTTCGGCTGCTTGATGTAATCTTTTTCTTCAAGAAGGGTAATGTCAGGCTGCTTCAAAAGCATGTCGCGGACAGAGTAAATGTCAGAAATATAAGGACAAATAACGCGAACACCGGCAATATCATGCAGGTTTTCGACCATGGAATCAAAAGTCACCGGCAGCTTCTTTTTTTCAAGCTTGCTTGCGATGCTCTGGGGAGACTTGATTCTGGATTTAACGGTCTCAATGGGGTTCCGCCTGCCCGAAACCTTGTTCTCTTTATTCAGAATGTCAAGCTTTGTCTCAATCTGCTTGATTGCGCTCTCGTAAACCATCATAATCTGCTGGAATTCGAACGCCATTTTATAAAAGTTGTCGGGATTGCTCAGCAATTCCTGATTGATGGCTTTCGGCAATTCAATATCGCTCACTGATTCAGCGGCAAGTTCATCTATATTCAAAATAAAGCCTCTGTATGTTTAAACAAAAGATACTGAAAAAAGTTGCAAATCGGCAAGTAAAAATCATAGGCAAGATGAGAAAAACAAAGGAAAAATCCCACAGCGACCGCAAAAGCCGCAAAGCCAGTCACGTCGCCGGGGAAATTAAAGTGTACGACAAGCCTCTCAGCCCCGCCCACCGAGCTGACGGGCAATAGCAAAGCAGCTGTCGCCCATTTTTTCAACCTTACGCACGATGTCTATATAGAGGAGTTCCGCCTTTACGTCGCTTCCCTGCTCCAGCCGTTCACGGGCGACTTTTTTAAGGACAGTTCGCTCCTCGTCAATCTGTTCCTCCAGGCTGTTGGCAAAGGCAAGCTGCTCCTTGTTCAGTTCGCTCCCGATATGGCGGTGGACGAAGTAGAGAAGCTGCCTTGCAAGCTCAATGTAAGGCAGAAGTCTTTTTTTGTCCTCGGACGCAATGTTCAGTTTTTTCTCTTCCATCCGTTTCAAGTATACGCCGATGGTCAGACAGTCATCGGAAAGGGCTTCCAGTTCCGTAACCACGGCAAGCATTACATTCACCTGCTGACGCTGCCGCTCGTTCAGGTTCAGCTGCTGGCATTTCAAAAGATAAGCTGTCAGTTGCTCCTGCATCTGGTCAAGATAAAATTCTTCCTGTTCAAGGGGCAGATACTGATGTGCGAGAAAAAGCTTGCTGTCAGAAAATCCAGTCTGCACCCGGTCGAACATTTCCACGGTAGCATCAGCCATGTGCTGAATCTCGGTGCGCGCTGCAACCAGCGGTATGGTAGCGGACTCGTGAGCGGCATGGTCTGAAAAGGGAAAGCGATAGCTCGCAGGGATTTCCTCTGCCTTGCCCCTGATGAGTTTTTTGGCCAACCGGGCCACCTGAGCAGTAAAAGGCAGGAAGAGGATTGTTCCCGCCACATTGAAGAGGGTGTGGAGCATGGCAATGTGATAAGTGACGGCGACATCAGCCCTGCCAGGAGTGATGAAATCGACAAGACGGGTGAGTAGTGGCAAAAAGATAAGGGCCAGAATGGCGGTGGCAGTGTTAAACAATACATGCACGAGGGAAGCACGGCGGGCGTTTGTTTTTGCGCTGAAGGCCGCCATGACAGAATCCACCGTAGAGCCGATGTTGCTTCCGATGACAAGGGCGGCTGAGAATTCCCATGAAAGCAGTCCGTTGTAGGCCATAGTGATGACGATTGCGGTCATTGCCGATGACGAGTGGATGAGGGCTGTGACGGCAATGCCGATAAAAACGGCAATCGGTGCACTCCAGACTCCCAAATTCTGAACAGCGGAAAGAAAGCCCATGTTCTCCGCGTTGAGAGACACCGCCTCAGAAAGCCAGCCCAAGGCGATGAACATGAGCGAAAATCCCATCACCGCCTGTCCGATACCCTCCTTTTTGAAAGACTTGAACACGGTACAAAGATATCCGACAGCAAAAATCGGCACGGCGAGTGCGGAAATCTTGAAGTCAAATCCGAAAAGAGCGACAATCCAGGCCGTTATAGTCGTTCCGATGTTCGCACCGAAAATGACAGCAACCGACTGTTCCAGCGTGAGAAGCCCCGCATTCACGAAGGAGACGACCATTACCGTAGTCGCCCCCGATGACTGAATGAGCATAGTGAGGGCACAGCCCGTAAGCAATCCCAAAAAGCGATTTCTGGTCATAAAGGCAAGGGCCTTCTGCAGGCGTTCCCCCGCTGACTTTTGAATTCCGTCGCTCAAAAATTTCATGCCAAAGAGCAAAAAACACAGGCTTCCCGCAAAATGAAAGACCATGAAAAGGAAATTCATTGCTTCCCCCTTACCGCAAAACGGCAAATGCTGTGCTTGCCGCATACATCAGAAGCATACAAAGTCCCTCCGCTCGAATGATGCGTTTTCCAGAAAATGCGAAGAATGCAGAAAGTACAGTGACAAAAACGAGAATCGCAAGGTCGTAGACAGAAGCCGCGTTCACGCTCACAGGATGGATTGCCGCAGAGACGCCGAGGATGAAAAGCAGATTAAAAATGTTGGAGCCGACAACATTTCCCACGGCAAGGGAAGTCTCGCCTTTGCGGGCGGCGACAACCGAGGTGACGAGTTCGGGGAGCGATGTGCCGATTGCGACAATCGTAAGTCCTATAAGAGTCTCGCTCATGCCGGCCGCCCGGGCAATTTCCCTTGCCGCATAGACGACCGCCTTTCCGCCAGCGATGATGAGCAAAAGTCCGATGACAATGAACAGGAGACTTTTAAAAAGCGGAGGAAGAGAGGATTCTTCCTCGCTGACAGGATGCTTTTTTGCGTCACAGATGAGGTAGACAATATAGGCAACAAAAAGCACAAGCAGGCTGATGGCGAGCAGACGGCTGACCATGCCCGCGTTTTCTTCCATGCCGAGCGAAAAAAGAGAGCTGTCGGCCAGCTTGGAAAATGCGACAACCAGCAGAACAAGAAACGTAGTCACGATGTTGAGGGGAAAATCACGGCGCAGGACGGCTCTCTCAACGGGAACCGGGCTGATGACGGCGCAAAGACCGAGCACCACGAGCAGGTTGAAGATGTTGGAACCCACCACATTGCTCAAAGCTATTTCGTTCGAGCCAGCTAAAGCGGCGGAAGTGCTTACGGCAAACTCCGGCAGGCTCGTTCCGAGAGCGACAATCGTAAGCCCGATGACAAGGGATGGAACACGGAAGCGGTGGGCCAGACTTGCGCTTCCGTCAACGAAGATGTCCGCACCTTTCACAAGTGCGACAAATCCAGCAATCAGAATTACTGTGCTTAGAAAAATCATTTTCAACTCCTGTGAGATTTACACTGCTCTCAATGGCAATGTATAGATTTTGAGAAAAAATTTTTTGGAGAAGAAAAAGATTTTAGAAAAGGGTGGATTTTGTTTTTATCTGTGCAAGGTATTTTGAAAAAAGGGGAAGTGTATATTTTGCCTGTTTTAAGATTTTTGCCTTATTTTTCTGCTTTATTGAAAGACTACCGTACAGCAGGAAAGGAAAATGTGCCGATTGCTGACGCTTACCGTCTTTGAATGATTTTTTTTGTCCCCGGCATGAAGAACAGTGAATGTGGAAGGGCTGCTCTGAGGCATCGTCAAGGGCCTGATCAAGCTCAAATTGCGTTATGCTGTCGGAATTGCAGGAAAAATCGTCATCGGATGTTTTTATATCCGCAAGGGCAGAGCCTATGAAAACGAGAAATATAAAAAAAGCAGAAAAATGCCTCAGTTTTGCCATGAATGCTTTTTAGTGGTAATAAAATAAATCCCCCACAGGGTTTGATTTACATGAGTTTTCCGAATTTTCGCTCCAAATCCTTAATCAGCTTGTACTCAAAAGAATCCACCAGGGCGATATAGGAAGCCTCGATTACGTCGCTGGAAACACCCATGGTCGCCCAATGCTCCTCTCCGTCGCTGGACTCAATCAAAACTCGGACCCGCGAAGCCGTAGCACCCTTTCCGTCAAGGACGCGGACTTTATAGTCAGTAAGATGAATCTGCGCCACATTGGGATAGAACTGCTCCAAAGCCTTTCGCATGGCAACGTCCAGAGCGTTTACGGGACCGTCACCGTCACCTGCCGTCACAACGACCTTACCGTCCACATCGATTTTGAACTGGGCAAAGGCACTCTGGTCATCGGCGAAGCGGGGAAATTCGCCGCTGGTCTTGTAATAATGAAGATTGAAAAATGGCTGGTACTTTCCGATAGCCTTTCGCACGAGGATTTCAAAACTTGCGTCCGCGCCCTCAAACTGATAGCCGTCATGCTCCAAGTCTTTTACCCGCTTGACGATTTCCGCCACCACAGGGCTAGATTTCGTGAGAGACCTGTCGAATTTCTGCACTTTCTCAACAATCATGCTCTTTCCGGCAACCTCACTCATAAGGAAGACCCGGCTGTTTCCAACGCTCTCAGGAGTGACATGCTCGTAGGCAAAAGGATTCTTAATCACCGCATCAATGTGCATTCCCGCCTTGTGGGCAAATGCGCTGGCTCCCACATAAGGCATCCCAGAGTCAAGGGCAATATTGGTAATCTCAGCGACCCGCTTGCAAATCGGGGTGAGGTTCTGCACATTCTCCGGCGGAATACAGACGCAATCGCTTTTAAGCTGCAAATCCGCGATAATCGTAGAAAGATTCGCGTTTCCTGTCCGCTCTCCGAATCCCAAAAGAACGCCCTGCACATGGCTTGCCCCGGCTTCAACAGCCAGAAGGGAGTTTGCCACCGCACAGCCAGAATCATTGTGAGTATGTATACCAATCGCGGCAATTTTTCCGAATTTCTCAACTACATGCTTTGTAATCTCGTAGCACTGCATGGGCATCATGCCGCCCTTAGTCTCGCAGAGGCAGAGAACCTTCGCCCCGCCCTCAACCGCGGCCTCAAGAGCCTTCATGGCGTAATCCGCATTTTCAGTGTAGCCGGTAAAAAAATGCTCCGCATCGAAAATAACTTCTTTTTTGTTTGCGACAAGAAATTCCACCGTGTCACGAATCATCTCAAGATTTTCTTCGAGAGTGGCGTGCAAAATCTCCGTCGCCTGAAAATCCCAGGTCTTCCCGAAAATACAAACGACCTCTGTTTCAGCCGCCAGAAGACTCTGGAGATTGGCATCCTCGCTGCACTTAATCCCCTTTCGCCGCGTTGAGCCAAAAGCCACGATTTTAGAATGATTAAGCTTGAGTTTTTTCGCCTCGGCAAAGAATTCCATGTCCTTGGGGTTCGAGCCGGGATTTCCCGCCTCAATATAAGCCACGCCCAGCTCATCCAAAGCCTTAACGATATTGATTTTGTCCTGCACTGAATAAGAAATGCCCTCGCCCTGAGAGCCGTCCCGCAAAGTAGAATCAAGAATAGAAATCTGTTTCATAAATATCTCCATGGGGCTGCGGCTATCGCCGCCGGGCTTTGCGTGGTTCCGCTCACCGCTTCATTCTTCCACTCCCTTACGGTCGTTTCAGAACGGCTGACGCCGCCACTCCAATCCCTAGCCCTTTTACTCCGGCAAATATCTTGCCCTGTTGTTGTCTGTCTCAAAAACATCGACCGCCCACAAGTGCGTTTTCTTGGCATCATCCGACTTTTTCAAATCAGGAATCTGCTCCACAATCCCATTATAAATGTAAACAGCGATTCGCTCTGCGCTGGGATTCTGGTCAAAAAAATCGATGTCATTCAAATTCCTGTGATCAAGCTTTTCGCATACAGCCTTCAAAGCCTTTTTCAGCTCAGTAAAATCAAGCAGCATCCCCCCTTCGTCAAGGGAAGAGCCTTGCACATGAGCGTAGACCTTGTAATTGTGACCGTGCAAATTCTCGCACTTACCATGATAATCACGCAAAAAATGCGCCGCCGCAAAATCAGCCTTCACACGAACCTGAAACATGAGGAAATTATATCAGAAATGCTTAAAAGAGAGAATATGGATTCCAAAGACTTTCCTTACATGAAAGCCCTGTCGCCGGAATAAAATAACCGCCACCACGAATGAAAGAGCCTCCGCAAAAAGGAAAGTCATCCAGACGAGCCATTCTGAATTTTCCAAAGACAAGGCCAGAGTCATCAAAAAATACGCCGGAGGAAGGACTAGAAAAAGCTGGCGCAAAAGGGAAATCACCAATGAGGCGAAACCGTTACCCAGAGCCTGAAAAACGCCCTGCAAGGCAATATTCGCTCCCGCAAAGACAAAAGACAGGGAAATAAGGCGCATGGCACTCACGCAAAGGCTCTGGGTGTGGCCCGCAAGACCGAAGACAGCCGAAAATGGCCGGGCAAAGGCCTCAAGCAAGGCAAGTCCCAGAAGCATAATGGCCAGCGTATACAAAATGCCGTATTTGATGCCCGCGCTCACCCGCTCCTGATTCTTCATGCCAAAATTAAAGGCAACGATAGGCATAATCGCGTCCCTGAGCCCAAAAGCCGCGAACAAAATGAACTGCTGGATTTTATAGTAAAGGCCGTAAGCCGTCACAACATCCTCGCCAAGCTGCACGAAAATAATATTCAGTCCGTAAGTCATAATAGACATGAGAGCCTGGGCGATAATAGCCGGAAGTCCGATAGAATAAATCACGGCGATAATCTTAAAGTCAGGCTTTAAAAACCTGAAATCAAAGGGAATGGCACGATTTTTCTTAAAATGGAAAAATGCCCCAAGCAAGAAAGAAAGCACCTGCCCGATTACCGTCGCCCAAGCCGCCCCTTTCACACCCAAAGCCGGACAGCCCAGCAAACCGTAAATCAATATAGGATCCAAAATCATGTTCGCCACAGCCCCGCCAACCTGTGCGATTGTCGAAAAGAGAGAAAGACCAGTCGACTGCAAAAGCTTTTCAAAAATCGAGAAAAAGACGATACCGAAAGAATAGACGCAACAAATACTAAGATAATCTGTCGCCATAAGGGCAATCTCTTCGTTTGCCGTCTGGGAATTGATGTAAAAATTCACGCCAAAAAGAGCGAAAACAAGAAAAAGAAGATAAATCAAGGCGCACAAAAAGATTCCGTTTCCGGCGATTTTCCCCGCTTTTACCCTCTTTCCCTGTCCAAGCGTGCGGGAAACAAAGACATTGACTCCCACACCAGTGCCGATTCCCACCGCCACCATGAGAATCTGCACCGGAAAAGCGAGAGTAAGAGCGTTCAGGGCCATCTCACCGCCCTCAGCCATGTTTGACACAAAAGCCGAATCCACGATATTGTAGACCGCCTGCAAAGCCATGGAAAGAATCATTGGAATTCCCATTTTAAGCATAAGAG
>CALDIB010000058.1 GCA_937902125.1 uncultured Treponema sp. | reverse complement strand
TGGCGTAATATGATTTTAGGCTCTACCCACACTTTTTGGAGAAGAGCCTAAAAAATCCTCCTTTACTTTATTTTAATAAAAAAAAGAGGAATTGTCAATTTTTTTTAGGTTTTTTTTAGGCACGAGCGGCCCTTGACAGATTCCCGCAAAAACGCTTTTAATGCCCTATGCAATTTTCAAAAGATTTTATTTGGGGAACGGCAACGGCCGCAGCCCAAATTGAGGGAGCCGCCTTTGAGGACGGAAAACAGGCCAGCATTTGGGACCAATTTTCCAGATGGCCGGGAAAAACTTTTTGGGGCGCCAACATCGACACGGCTTGCGACCACTACCACCGCTACAAGGAAGACGTAAAGCTTTTGGCGGATTTAAAAATTCCAAACTACCGCTTTAGCGTGTCCTGGCCCCGCGTCCTTAACTACAGTTCCGACAGCCGCGGAGGAGCCGTTCACGGAAGCGCAAACCAAAAGGGCTTGGACTTTTACGACCGACTGATTGACGAGCTTTTAAAGCGCGGAATTACTCCTTGGCTAACCCTTTACCATTGGGATTTACCGCTAGAGCTTGAGCGAAAGGGCGGCTGGCGGAACCGCGACATAAGGCACTGGGCGACCGAATACACGGACTTGATTGTAAAAAAATTTTCCGACCGCGTTCAAAACTTTTTCACCATAAACGAAATGCCCTGCGTCCTTGGCGGCTACCTTGGCTGGATGGCGCCGGGCTTGCAAGTTCCCCAGGCGGAAGTCTTGAACATCGTCCACAACATTCTTTTGACCCACGGAACCATGGCGCAGGCGATTAGGGCGGCTTTTCCTAAGGCAAGGATTGGCTTGGCTCACACCGGCTTTGGAAATTTTCCCGCCACAGAAAGCGCGGAGGACGTCGAGGCATTTAAAAAATCGGTCGAGATTTACGAGCGCGAGCCTGGCGAAAAATACGGCTTTCAAAAAGGAAGCGGCCTTTTCATGGGCCACTGCCTAACCTACTGGTGCGACCCGATTTACTTTGGCCGCTACCCCGCCGGCGCGCAAAAGGCCTTTGGAAAGGACTTTCCAAAAATTCTTTCGGGCGACATGAAAATCATTTCTACCCCCATAGACTTCCACGGCCAAAACATCTACGAAGGCCTTTCAATCCGCGCTCCAAAAACCGCGCAAGAAAAAAAGAACGGCTTTGCGGTGGAAAACTTTCCCCACGGCTACCCCATGACCCACGCCAAGTGGCCCGTAACGCCCCGCTCGATGAACCACTTTTTTAAGTTCATTTGGGAACGCTACAAAAAGCCGATTTTCATCACGGAAAACGGAATCAGCTGCGCCGACAACTTAAGTCCTGACGGAAAATGCCACGACATCCAGCGGATTGATTTTGTCCGCTCCTATTTGCAGGAATTGGGAAAGGCCATCAAAGCCGGCGCCGACATTCGCGGCTACTTTTACTGGTCTCTCTTGGACAACTTTGAATGGGCCAGCGGCTACAGCGAGCGATTCGGCTTGGTTCACGTGGACTTCGAGACGCAAAAGCGAACGCCAAAGGACAGCGCCTATTGGTATAGCGACCTGGTCCAGACTGGAAAGTTAAAGTAAAAAAAAAGCGCCGCCCATTTTTGGTCGGCGCTTTCGCCAGCGCGGACTGTCATTCCCGCGTTTGACGCGGGAATCTGCTGATTGGATTGTCGGGTCAAGCCCGACAACGACAGCAGCCAGCGCGACAATGACAACAGCCAGTGTCAACCGCCGCGCTTTCCCTTATTCGTCGTTAAGCCAGCTTGTAAGAAGCGCGGGCAAGCCAGAGTTATTAGCGACAGTTTCCGCGCTCTTTTCATTGGGGAATGAGGTTGCGCTCGCATGGGGATGCTCGCCCCCAAGGCTTTCTATATCGTCAAGGGTATTTAAAACGCCCGAGTCCACTTTGCACGGGTAAGTCGTAAGGTTATCATTCCTGTCAGGAACGGCAAACTGCAAATATTCGGGAGCGTCATCGTCATCGCTTTCTGTGTATGTTCCCATTCTCCAACATTCAACGCCGTCAGACGCTTCTGCGCTCGCGCATATTTTGTAGGGAACATATCCATTTTCTTCAGCAAATTTTTTGATGACATATCCGCTTGGGATATTCAAAAAATTTACATAATACTGCCATTCTGTCCAGCCGTTTTGGTTGTTGTCGTAGCCTTTTTCGCGGATTGCCTTTCCGTTTGAATCCATGCAGCGGATTGTTTGAATATGGCTGCCGTTTTCTATGCTGTTCCAATACACCGCGCTGTAATTTCCAAGAACAAGGTTTGTGGTACGCTCAATCGTCGGCCTATTGCTGCCGCTTGGCCATGTCCTTACCGAATGGCTTTCTATGCGGCTAGAAGTCACGGTAGATTGCTGCCAGTAGTCGCTGTAGTAGTTGCTGCCGCCATTGGCGTGGCTGTACTCATTCTTTACTTTTTTTCCGGCGGTCGCCTCTATTGCGCTGAAACACACTTCCAAGTCCTGCCAGCTTTGAACGCTCAAATATTGCAACTTCATATACAAGCGCGTGTCAACGGTTCCAAGCTCGTTCTTTGTACATTCCAAAACAAAAGGAGTTTTTAATTTTGACTCCCCTTTGGTGACACTGCAATCGCAATAGACATAGGCCTTGCCTTCCTCGTTTTCGTCAAGGCGGACTTCAAGCTTTGTTATTGTTATGTTGGTTTCAGGAGCCTTTTCTATAATCCTTGAGGCTGCAATTTCACTTGTGTAGGGCGTGTTGAACTCAAGCCCTCCAAGAGCCGCCACGCATTCATTGTTCAGAATGTCCAAAATCGCGTAGCTTGTGCTACGCTCGCCTGTAAGACGAACTCTGCTGCTAGACGAATCTGTGCCGCTGTCAAAGTCAGAAACCAGAGCGGTATCATTTGACTCAAAATGATCTGCGGCGACAGACCTCGCGCTTCTTGAGGACGAAGAGACTGTGTTCTTGTAGTCTATGCTCTGCAAAAGCGCTCTTGGCGAAGAAAACGGGTCAACCGAATCGGATTCAAGGCCCCCTCCCGCCGCGTTTGAGCAAGAAGTGAAAACCGCAAAAAGAAGGGCCAAAACAAAAAGAAGAGATCTAAATTTCATAGATGCCTCCAAAAGACCAAGCTGGTCTTAGCGCGAAATTGCTTCGCGAGGATAAAAAGACCGCGACGCGGCCTTTTTTGCAAAAGCCCGTAAAGACTTTCGCAAAGCATCTTTTTTAATTGTTTCTATTATACCCCCCCCCCGCAATTTGTCAACCTCTTTTTCGCGCTTTTGTAGCGCTTTTTTTTTCGCGTTTTATGGGGGAATCTGTTGATTGGATTGTCGGGTCAAGCCCGACAATGACACAAGGCAAGCCCGACAATGACACAAGGCAAGCCCGACAATGACAAGAGTGGCAAGCCCGATGCTGTCATTCCCGCGCGGACTTGCTCGATGCTGTCATTCCCGCGACATACGCGGGAATCTTTTTTTACAGATTGTCAAAAAAGCCTTTGGCCTTTAAAAGTTCGGCGTTGAGGATTCCGCCAAGAGCCGCGCCCCGCTTTGTGTTGTGGCTCAAGGCCACAAACTTAACGTCAAACACGTTGCACTTTCTTAGGCGGCCTATTACGCAAGCCATGCCTTTTTGAGTCTCGCGGTCGCGCCTTGGCTGGGGGCGGTTTTCTTCGTGGCGGACTACGATGGGCTTTTCGGGGGCGCTAGGAAGGTTCAATTCCTGCGGAACGGAACGGTACGAAGTCCACACGCGCTCTATTTCTTCTAGGCTGGGCTTTTTGTCGTCGGGAAGGTCAAATTCCAAGTTGACAATCGCAGTGTGTCCGTCGATTACGGGAACGCGCGTGCAAGTGGAAGAAACAAGGGGCGCGGCGGCGTTTTGAATTTCGCCTCCGTGGACCTTTCCTAAAATCTTAAGACATTCCTTTTCGGTCTTTTCTTCCTCGCCTCCGATGTAAGGAACGATGTTGTCTATCATGTCAAAGGACGGAACGCCGGGGTATCCCGCGCCGCTCACCGCCTGCTCCGTGGTGACAACCATTCTCTTTACAGGGAATCCGGCTTGGATAAGAGCGTGCAAGGGCATCATGTATGTTTGAAGCGAGCAGTTGGGCTTAACGACAATAAAGCCCTTGTCCCAGCCGCGGCTCTTTTTTTGCTCCGCGATTATGTCAAGGTGCGAATAGTTGATTTCTGGAACCAGCATCGGAACGTCGCTTGTCCAGCGGTTGGCCGACGCGTTTGAAACCACGGGGATTCCCAAGGCGGCGTAGCGCTCTTCCAAGGCCTTGATTTCGTCCTTAGACATTTCCAAAGCGCTAAAGACAAACTTGCACTTTCCAACCGCCGCCTTTTCGTCGTTTGCGTCCTGCACAATCAAGTCCGCCGCGTCGGAAGGAATCTCCGCGCCTATAAGCCAGCGGTTGGCCACGGCCTCCCGGTAAGGCTTTCCCGCCGAGCGGGGGCTGGCGGCCACATAAGTCACCTTAAACCAAGGATGGTTTTCCAACAACTTTACATAGCGCTGGCCAACCATTCCCGTCGCGCCCAAAACGCCCACGTCTATTCTATTTTCTGCCATAATTCCTCCAAAAAAAACACTGCCGCGGCTCGACAATTTTAGCCGCGGAGCAAAAAGAACGAGTCAAGGCTTTAAGCGAAGCGGGCCTTGATTGCCCGCGCTCGCGAGAGCGCAGTTGAATCGTTTCCTATAGCAAAATTAGCGTAGCGACATACCGTTCTTACAGCTTGCACGCTTCCAAGGCCGCCTTGATGACCTTCTTGGCATTGGCGTTGACCTCAACCAAGGGGGCGCGGACGCCGCCGGCGGGAAGGCCCTTAAGGTTCATGGCGTATTTTATCGACGTTGGGTTTCCGTCAACAAAGGCGGCCTTGAAAATGGGAAGCAGGCGGAAGTGAGCCTTCCGCGCCTCGTCGAACTTTCCTTTAAGGCCTGAGTCAACCATGGCCTTGACTTCTTTTGGAGCCAAGTTGGAAACTACGGAAACGACTCCGTCTCCGCCCAAAGCCAAAAGGGGAAGCGTCAATCCGTCGTCGCCGGACAAAACGGCGAAGTTTGGATGCTTGGCCTTTACCTTGGCGATTACGTCGGCCATTTGATTTATGTTGCCGCTGGCTTCCTTTACGCCGATGACATTGGGCAAATCCGCTATCCGCGCCAAAGTGTCGGTGGCGATGTTTGTTCCCGTGCGGCCCTGAATGTTGTAAACCAAAATCGGAAGGCCCACCTTGCTAACGGCCGCAAAGTGCCGGTAGATTCCCTCTTGGCTGGGCTTGTTGTAATAGGGAGTGACGACCAAGGCCGCGTCGGCGCCGGCTTCTTTGGCGCGCTTGGTGTAGCGAACCGCGTCCCGAGTGTTGTTGCTTCCCGTTCCGACAATAATGGGAACGTTCTTTCCAGAGGCTTTTTTGTAGGCGGCGCGCTCTTCCATTACAATGGAAATCATCTTGTCTTCCTCGTCCTCGTCAAGGGTGGGAGTTTCGCTTGTGGTGCAAAGAGGAACAAGGCCGTCGATTCCAGCCTTGAGTTGGTTTTTTATATGTTTTCTGAATCCTTCGTAGTCAACGGCGCCGTTCTTTTTCATCGGCGTGATCATGGCGGTGTAAGTTCCTTTCAACTTTATCATAAATAACCTCCAAAAAAGTTAGCGAACATTCTAATGAATTTAAAAAAGAAATTCAACTGTCGCCCGCCGATTGAAAAAAATAGAAAAAAAAATTATAATTAAGCAAATCTTTTTTTAAGGAGTTTGGTCATGGCTAAACAACAAAGAACATGGGGAATCTTCATTTCCCAATTGGCATTGGCGGTCTACTTCATCGTCACGGCGCTCTGCCTCATCACGAAAATCGGCTCGTCAATTTCATCAGCCGAGATTCAGGCCGTAGCCGCCCTTTTTGGAAAAGCGGCGACCGCAATCAGCGTCATCATCGGAATCATCTTGGCCGCCTGCGGAGTCATGTTCGCGCTCAAGGCCTTTGGAATGGACTTCGCCAAATTTGACGATTATGTTAAATACATCACTTTGGCGATTTGGATTGTCATCACTGTCATCACCTTGATTTTCTACATCAAGGAATGGACCAGCGTTTTGGTTTTGCACTGGCTTTTGGTCTTGGCCAAGAACGCCTTGATTATCGGCGGAATTTTGACAATCAAGAACGGAAAATGAGGAAAGCGGCCTTAACAGCCTTTCTTATTCTCTGCGGCTTTTGCCACGCCGAGAAAGTTGTTCTCGACGTGTTCGGCCGCGGAGAAGGAGCGAACACCATCGTTCCTGTCACTGTGGAATGGAACGACGGGTGGTTCGAGCCCTTCAGCGAGGCTAAATACAACCACGCCTTGGCCAGAGCCGCCGGCGTTTTTTGTTCCATTTCATACGATTCCCATCCAAAAACCAGGGACAACATCATAGGCCAAGCTTATTCAAAAATAGGGGTCGCCCAAAACGACATCGAATGGCATTACGACATAGACTACAACGACGACACTTACGGAATAAACCAGGCCGCCTTTTCATTGGCAAAAAAAAGGCTCCCTTCGGGCCGGGACTTGGTTATCGTACTTATTAGAGGAACCCCCGGAAACGAAGAGGAATGGCTTTCAAACATCAATGTCTGGGACGATTTTTTAACAAACAAAAAAGCGCAAGAAAGCGTTTATCACGAAGGCTTTTTAAGGGCCGTAACAAAAGTTAAGAACGCGCTTTTAAATTACGCAAAGGAAAGAAACGTAGACTTGAAAAAATCTTCGCTTCTTATAACCGGCCATTCCAGAGGAGCCGCGTCGTCAAACCTTCTAAGCGCCATACTGGCCGACGAAGAATTGATTTCGCTGGACAGAACTTTCACCTACACATTCGCCACGCCAAACGTCACTGTCCGGGAAGATGCCAACGACAAAAAATACAATTTCATTTTCAACATACTCAACGGCGAAGACATCGTTCCCACCGTTCCTCCTTATGAGCGAAAATGGAAATTCACTAAATTTGGAGTCAACAAGGCCATCGTAAATTCTTGGAACTGCGACGACCAAAATGAATACGAAAACGAATTCATTCCCAAAATGGAAACGTTTTACAAAAAACTTTTGGGCAGAAAATACTATCCCTTCAACACGGGAACTTTCATTCCGTCAAAAATTGGAGACAGCATGGCGCTTGTCAATCCGACGAAAAAAAGTTTTTACAAAGGAATTTTTCCCCTTCACAAAAGGCTTTCAAAGACAATCATAAGGGAATTCCCTTCCGCCCGCGAAAGAGAAGAAGACAGAATCTTGAACGGACCTCCAAAAAACCGCGACGATTCAGTAACTGGCATCCGAAAACTCTTTGAGTCCATAAAAAAGAAAGCGGACACAAAAACTCAAGTCTTGATTAAATACAGCCTCAACGCCTTTGTTGACATGCACGCCATGCAATCCTACCTGTCTTGGCTTTTGGCCCTTGACGAAATCGACCTTTACTCCGACAGGCAAAGCGCGATTATAAAAATCAAGGGCAACTTCAACGGCGCTGTTGTTGACGACCAAGGAAAAGTTTACGCGCAAATTTACGACGGAATCCTAAAGCTTCGGGAAACAAAGGCTCCCTTGGCCGCTTGGCAAATTCCAATCGGAAACTTTGGCGCCATTTCCTTGGGCTTTCCTCATTCGGAAAACTATTCCCTTTTAATCTATAAGGATTCGATTCTTCCCACGCCTGTGCGCGTCACAATCGAGCGCTACGACGCTGACGGAACTTTCTTGGGAGTAATTTCAAAAAAATGCGCCGGCCCTCATTCCAGAATAGTTTACAGTTTTGACGTTGGAAAAAATTCGCTGGCAAAAGTTGACGGAAGCCCGGCCAGCTGCAAAAAGCTTAAGGGCAACGAGGCGAAAATTGCCATAAAGGACGGAAAGCTTAAAAACACCGACGTTTCCCACATGAGCTTTGAAACCCACATTGACACCGACCGCTTTTGGGAATTTGGAATGACAAGCGGCTTGCAAAAATTCTACCTCGCGCTTCTTTTTGGCTTTGACACAAAGAGTCCCTCTTCCACGCAAATATTCAGCATGGGCATAGGAACCCAGCACGCCTTTTGCGGCCCTATAATGCTCAACGCCGAAGCCTACGCGCGCTTTGCCCACTACAAGCCAATCTATTGGGAAGACGATTGGTCTTTCGCCCTTGTTCCCGCAACCCGCTTCATGCTTTCCATAAAGCCGGCCAAGCGGCTTCAATTCTTTTCAGCGCTTGAACTGAATCTTGAATTGGATTCGTTGAACTACAGCTTGTTCAAGCTGGGATACAGAGAGGGCGGCTTGGGCATTTGGCATATAAACGATAGTTTTTCTATAGAACCCTCAATTCAATTTGGAGTGAAACTATGAGCGGCTCGACTTTTGGAAAAATTTTTAAGGCATCCACTTTTGGCGAAAGCCACGGAAACGCGCTGGGAGTCGTCATCGACGGAGTTCCCGCCGGCGTAAAAATCGACTTGCAAAAAATCCAAGAGCGCCTTGACCGCCGCCGCCCCGGAGCCAAAGCCAACGGAAAAAACAACGCGGCCGTCACAAGCAGAAGCGAGGCTGACAAGGCTGAAATTTTAAGCGGAGTTTTTGAAGGAAAGGCTCAAGGAACCCCCATCGCCATCGAAATAAAAAACACCTCCCAGCATTCAAAGGACTACTCAAACTTAAAGGATTCTTTTAGGCCGGGACACGCGGATTTTTCATACTACGAAAAATACGGATTCCGCGACTACAGAGGCGGCGGCCGTTCAAGCGGAAGGGAAACTTGCGCCAGAGTCGCCGCCGGCGCGGTGGCCCTGCAATTTTTGGAACAAGCGCTGGGCAAAAAATTTAGCGTAACCGCCTACACTTTGCGGGCTGCCGGCGTTTCCTGCCAAACAATAGATTTAAGCGTCATAGAAAAAAATCCCCTTCGCGCCCCGGACTTAAAGGCCGCCGCCGCGATGGAAGAAAAAATTCAGGAATTGCGCGCCAAGGGAGATTCCGCCGGGGGCGTAGTTGAATGCATAATAAAGGGAATTCCTTCCGGCCTTGGAGAGCCTGTCTTTGACAAGCTTGACGCTCTTTTGGCCCAAGCCATGCTTTCCATCGGAGCCGTAAAGGGAATCGAATTTGGCGCGGGCTTTGCCGCCGCCGACATGACAGGAAGCCAAAACAACGACGCGATGAAAACAAAAGGCGGAAAGGCCTTTTTTGAAAGCAACAACTGCGGCGGCATTTTGGGCGGAATTTCAAACGGAAACGAAATAGTTTTTAGAATCGCGGTAAAGCCGGTTCCCAGCATTTTTATTTCACAGCAGACGGCGAAAATTCAAAAGGGAAAATTTGTTCAAACGGAATTGCAAATACAAGGCCGCCACGACGTTTGCCTTTGTCCCCGAATAGTTCCGGTTGTGGAGGCGATGGCGGCGCTGGTTTTGGCCGACTTGCTTTTGCAGAACAAAGCGGCCCGGCTTTAGCGCAGCCGGCTAAGCGTCACGACATCCGCCCCAGTGGCAAATATCTCGTTTATAATCAAGTCAAAACGCTCAAAAAGCGCCAAGCCCGAAACTTTGTTTTTTTCGGCGCTAATGGCGATTATTTGCGGCGCGTCAAAGTCAACGTATTGATAGCCGGCCGCCGCTCCTTCCGCTCGAATTTTTTCATCAGCCTTGTTGAACGGCGCGTGCCAATAAAGGCTCAACTCCCGGCCCGAGCACAAATAAAACTGATCTTCCAAACGCGCCAAGCCCTTTGAAACAAACTTTGGATCGCTGTAAACATACCTGTTGGTCAAATCGATGTTGTTAAAGAAAATCGCGGCGCATTCGTGGCCGCTGGCCGCAATCTGTTTTGTCTCGCTGGGATAGCGGCGTATAAATTCTCCGTTAAAGAAAAAATTGCATTTGATGCCGTAGATATGGCAAAGCGCCAAAATCGAATTCAAGCCGTCCGGGTTTTCGTCCGCGTCAAAAACAAGGGCGGCCTTGCGGCTTTCGTCGTTGACAACCGCGCTTCGCGCCACAAGCGCGCGAGTGCTGATGTTTCCCAAAAGGTTTCGGACATAAAGGGAATTTCCGTAAAGCGCGTTTCTTGAAGTTCCGCAAAAAACTCTGTAATTGTCATTTTGCAAAAGTTCTTTCTGAGGCTGGCAATTCTCTTTGCTCCACAAGGATTTTTTTTGGTCAAGAATAAATTTTTCTTTTTCAATGCCATTGTCAAAGGCTATTCTTCCGTCGTCAGTCCACCAAGCCTTTTGCGCGCTTGAGGCGAACAAAGTTTCAAGAGAATAGTCCATAAGCGTAAGTTTGGACACATTGCGGACTCCGCCTAAAATAAGATTGCCGTTATCCCGCCAAACAATCGAAACAACGCGCTCGCCTATAATTTGGTGGTAAGGAGAAAAATCTTTTGCCGAATAAATAAAAGTATTCTCTCCTGTTGTTATCGCCAAAAACATTTTGTCCGGGCTTACCGAAATTCCGTTGTGCGTGTTCTTAATGTAAATGCGGCGAGTCATTTTTCCGTTTGAGCCGATTGTATAAACAGCCGAAGACTGCTCGCCGCTTCCGTTTTTTGCAAGTTTAGCGCACAAAGCCGGCTCGCCTGAATCAGTCCAAAAAACATTGAAATTTAGAACGCTCATTCCCACTTCGTTAAATGATCTGGAATGCGCGATTTGAACAAAAGCGCCGCCGTCTTCGCCTTTTTTTCGCTTATAATACGAAACAACTTCGTCGCCGCGTATCACGACAAATTCCGAAGAATTTTTATTGACCCAAAAGCGGTCGCTGTCTCCGTCAAATTTTTGAGGAAGGCGTCCAATGATTTTTCCGATTTGTATAAAGTCGCTGTAAAGCCCCAGCGTAAAAAGTTCTTTTATGTCAACTTGAAAAATCAAGTCTTTAGAAATGTATGTGACATAACCGTTTTCGTTCCACACAACATTTCTAATTGTTCCTTCGCCAAGCTTCCTATACTCCTCTTGAATCAAAAGTTTTTTAAAAAAAAGATCTGGATTGCAAAAATATATGGCGCCGTTTTTTTCGTAAAGAAAATTATTTCCGTCAGGCGACCACTTGACAGGAACCTGCGAATAGCTGAACGGCGCGTTCTCGTTTAAAACGACTTTTTTTCCGCTTGAAACTTCAGTAAGAACAAGCCGCCCCTTAAAAACATCCTTGCGCTCAAGGTCGCAATACCATTTTCCAGTGGCGCTAATTTCTATCGGCAAAGGAGAGGCGGCGTTTTCAGGAATGGCCGACACGCGCGAAAGCCAAGAAAGTTTTTTTTCTGAAAAATCGTAGCTCGCTCGCCCATACCTATTTCTGACAAGCAGTTTTTTCGCGCCGCCGTAAACGCTCATGCGCTCGGGAAAACAAGTCAAAGCCTCAGGAAAATATTCCGCCTTGCCGTCTTTGATTTTGCTTTTAAATACAGTTGAATATTCCGTCGAACCTGAGATTTTATGGCTTAGCGTGAACAAAAGTTCGTCGTTTTGGTTCAAAGTTGGAGAAGAAAAAGTTATCTCCGCAAAAAACGGCGCGTTAAAAAACAAAAGCGCCGCGCCAGCTAAAAGCAAATTCAAGGTTCGGCGAAAAAAAATCATTTGCGCATCTCCCAGCTTAAAGCCAACACATCCAAATCCTCCGCAAGGCTGTCAAGCCTTTCTTCCATCTTTTCAAGACGCTGGACGCATTTTTCATACTGTTTTTCCTCAATGCGGTCAAAAGCGGATTCAATGGCCTCTTCGCAATCCTCGTCCGTAACTCTGGAACGTCCGCACCAAGGGCAAAAAACATAATCCTTTTCGATTGTTCTTCCGCATCCGCCGCAAACGCAAACTGCGGTCATCTTTGGAAATTCCATGGTCTATACTCTCCTACTTTATAAGTGTCAATGGGTCAACGACTTTTCCGTTTTTATAAACCGTCCAATGCAAGTGAGGGCCGGTTGAATATCCAGTTGAGCCTACAAGTCCGATTTTTTGTCCCTGCTGAACATAGTCGCCGGTGGAACTGATTCTCTTTGACATATGGCCGTATAATGTTTGATAGCCGTTTCCGTGGTCAATGATGACATAGTTTCCGTAAATGCGGCTAAAGCCTCCTTGCAAAACTTTTCCGCCCAGCGCCGCGAAAATTGGAGTGCCGGTAGGACAGGCCATGTCGATTCCGGGATGGTATTGCTTGACGCCTGTAAAGGGGTCGCCCCGCCAACCGCACCGTGAAGTGAGCCGCCACTTTATCTTAAGCGGAATGGCCCAAGTTTCGCCCATGGCGCGGCGCAATGTGTCGCGGTCAAGTTTGGCGCCTGGAATGAACAATTCTTGTCCCACAGTCAATGTCATGGAATCCAAATCATTGGCGTCAAGAATGTCCTCAACGGCGGCGCCGTATTTGGCGGAAATTCCTTGTATCGTGTTTCCCGCCTGAACCTTGCAAGTCAATCCGTCGCAAGAAGGAATGACAAGCTTTTGTCCTGAATAAACTTGGCGGACGTTTTGGATTCCGTTGACCGCGATGATTGTGGAAATATTTTTCAGGCCAAACTTGCGGGTGATTCCTCCGATTGTTTCGCCGGACTGAACCGTGTATTTTTTGTATGTAACCTTGTCGTGAAAAACAGAGGAAGGGGAAACTCCGGCCAAATTTCCGTCGTCGTCAATGGCGTCGTCGGAACTAAGCGCGAACTTTGACATGGCTTCATGCAAAAAGGCCAATTCGTCAACGGCGGAGTTTTTGAGAGAAAGAGGATTGGCGCGGCACAACGCGCGTTCGTAAAATTTGTTGGCTCCATACGGAAGAAAAGCCATCGCGACAAAAATCGGAAGCGTCCATAAATACGAGCCGATTTTTTTTAGCGCCAAAAGAGGATAAAAGGGTTTAAATCGCAATGTTGGCAATTTAATGCTAGAAAGCCATATTCTTCCAGGCCGGGCCGCGGCGGATCCGCCCACATAACTTATTATTTCCATAATATATTTATCGGAATTTGAAAAAATAATATTAGGGCATCTCGAAAAACTCGTTTTAGATAATTTTTTCGAGATGCCGTCGAGTTCTAAGTCGTTGAAATACAACGACTTAGAACATCGCATTTTCAGAGTTACCTCTAAAAATTGCAATTTTTAGAGGTTCCCATAAGAGTTTGGCGGCGCTAGATTTTATTCCGCGTCCGCGCCATTGCAAAGCCTGCGAAGGCGGGCGTTTGTATAAACTACCTCTAGCAAAAGCGCGTGAAATGCGCTATTGCAAAGCCTGCGAAGGCGGGCGTTTGCATAAACTACCTCTAGCAAAAGCGCGTGAAATGCGCTACAATTCCGCCATGCCCGAAACCTTTTTTCAAAGCGACACAGTCTTTACCGTGACCCAACTCACCAACTTGATAAAGGACATGGTGGAGGGCTCTTTTCCTGACATTGTCCTTGAGGGCGAAATCTCAAACTACAGGCCAAGCTCAAGCGGACACGTTTATTTTGTCATAAAGGACTCGGGCGCCCAAATCGCCGCCGTCATGTGGAAGTCCACGGCCGCCCGCCTGAACTTTCTTCCCAAAGACGGAAACCTTGTCCGCGCAAAGGGAAAGCTTTCTGTCTACGCCGCCCGGGGAAACTACCAAATCGTAATCAGCGCCATGGACTTGGCCGGAAGCGGAAACATTCTTTTAATGCTTGAAGAACGGAAAAAAAAGCTGGCCGCGGAAGGCCTTTTTGACGAAGGAAGAAAAAAGCCCCTGCCCGCCTTTCCCGACACAATCGGGGTGGTCACAAGCCCCACCGGCGCGGCGCTTAGAGACATTCTGCAAATAACCCGCCGCCGCTCAAAATATGTGAATGTGATTTTGTTTCCCGCAATTGTCCAAGGGGAAAGCGCGGCGGAAAGCGTGGCGCGTCAAATCGAAACCGCAAACCAATTCAAGATGTGCGATGTTTTGATTGTGGGCCGAGGCGGCGGCTCCTTGGAAGACCTGCTTCCCTTTAGCGAAGAAATTGTGGTCCGCGCGGTGGCCAAATCCCAGATTCCAGTCATCAGCGCCGTGGGCCATGAAATTGACTGGGCGCTTTGCGACTTTGCCGCAGACCGCCGTGCTCCAACTCCCAGCGCCGCCGCCGAACTTGCGGTTCCGGTCTTGGACGACGTTCTTTACTACTTTGAGCAAAAGGAAAAAGAGTTTGAAAGCGAAATAAAAAACCGCGCCAGAACCTTGCGCCTGATGGTTCAAGAATTTTCTCCTGAAAATTTGGAGCTTCGCTTTCGCGCCATCGAGCAGCCTCTTTTGCAGCGCTTTGACGGCGCCAAGGAAGAGCTTTTGTTCAACTTGAACGAGCGGGTCAAGGAAGCCAAGCGGCGGCTGGAAAAGCAAATAATTCTCTTGGAAAGCTCAAACCCCAGCGCCCTTTTGCAGCGGGGATATTCAATGGTTCGGGACGCGGCCACGGGAAAAATAATCCGCTCCTTTGACCAAGTTCAAAAGGGAACAAAAATAGAAGTCATTCCCGCAAAAGGAAAAATTTTCGCCACAGTAGACAGCGCGCTGTCATTGCCGGGCCAGACCGAGCGTGACAACATAGGAGCATAAATGAAAAACTTTGAGGAAAACCTTGAACGGCTTGAGGAAATAAGCCGGACAATCAAAGATCCCAACGTCACGCTTGAAGACGCCCTCAAGTCTTTTGAGGAAGGAATAAAGCTTGCCAAGGGCATGGAAAAAGAAATCGACCGCATAGAGGGAAAGATTCAAGTTTTGATGAACCAGCCGGCGGCCAGCGCTGGAGAAAATCCGGAGCTTGACTTGTTCACCCAAGCCGACGAAGCCTCAGGCTCCGCGGGAGCGCCAAAAAGCGGACTTCGCCAATAGCGCCTTTAAAAAAAAGCGAAAGGCAAAAAAAAATTTATGGCGGAAAATTTTTCCAACAAAAACAAGGCAGGCGATTCCCGCCGCCGCGCTCCAATTAAAATTCTCAACGCGGAGACCGCTAGAAAAATCGCGGCTGGCGAAGTAATAGACAGGCCGGCCTCAATCATTCGGGAACTTCTTGACAACGCCGTGGACTCAGGCGCCACGGAAATCAACGTTGAGATTGAAGGCGGCGGCATTGAAAAAATCCGCGTTCAAGACAACGGCTGCGGAATGAGCCGCGAAGACCTTTTGATGGCCGCCCATCCCCACGCCACAAGCAAAATTTCTTCCGACACGGACTTGCTGAACCTTTCCACCCTTGGCTTTAGAGGCGAGGCCTTGGCTTCAATCGCGGCGGTTTCCCGCCTGTCAATCAGCAGCGGCGAATGGAAAATGCGCTGTTCCATAGCGGAAGACCATATTTTGGAGCCAAGGACTCCCATAGAAGGAACCACGGTTTCCTCCGAAAATCTTTTTGAAAACTTTCCCGCGCGAAGGCAATTTTTAAAAAGGCCTGCCAGCGAAACAAAAATGTGCCGGCAAGTTTTTTTGGAAAAGGCCCTTCCCCGTCCAGACATCGCATTTAGGCTTTCTGTTGACGGACAAATCAGAAACGACTTTTTGGCCGGCCAGTCCTTAAAGGAGCGCTTTAGGGCCGCCTTGGAAATTCAGCAAAGTTCCGACCTTTTTTACGAAATAAAGGGAAAGGGCCAAGGCCTTTCCTTTAGTCTTGTGGTTGGAGACCCATGCGTCCAGCGGCAAGACAGAAAAGACATTTACATTTACGTCAACGACAGGCGGATAGCCGAATACTCTTTGGTTCAAGCCATTGAATACGGCGTTCAAGGATACTTTCCAAACGGAAGCCATCCGGCCGCCGCGCTTTTCGCGCAAGTCCAAAGCGACTTAGTTGACTTCAACATTCACCCGGCAAAAAAAGAGGCCCGCTTTAAGGACATCGCCCCCCTGCATCATGGAGTGAGTTCGGCGCTAAAAGAATTTTTTAGATCCCTGGCCGTCCGGCAAATGAAGGCCCCCTTGTCCGAGTCGGGTGAGACCCTGGATTTTTTTGGACGAAGCGCGGAGCCTTCAATTTATGCCTTGGCGGACTTGGCCTCCCAAGAGCCGCAAGCCGCTCCTTCCCCAATGGACAAGCCCGAAAGCCCCGCAAAAAGGGAAAGCCCTTCTTTTGACGGCGTCTTTGGCGGATCTTTGTCTTACGGAGCGGCCAGGGCGCCTAGGTTTTCAGAGCGGCCCCAAGCGCTAAAGGTGGCAAGCCCCGCAGGAGCTTTTGAAAAAGCGAGCGCCTTTGAAAGCCCTTCGTCTTTAAAGCCCCAAACTTTTTCGCAAAAAAAAGAAGAAAATTTTTCTTTCCGCTACATAGGCCGCGCTTTGGGAACTTTCATCATAGTTGAAAAAAACAAGGCCCTTTACTTTGTGGACCAGCACGCCGCCCACGAGCGCTTTTTGTTCGACAAAATAATGAACGGCCAAACTCAAAGGCAAAGCCTTTTGATTCCAGAAAAAATGGAATTGGAATCCGACGAGGACGACGCTTTCCTTGAAGCCGCCGCCCCAGAATTGAATGAATGCGGCTTTGAATGCCGCCGCTTGGAAAAATGCCTTTGGCAGTTCACAAGCCTCAACTCCTTGTGGAAAGGCGGCGTTTTGGAATTAAAGAAATTGATTTTTGAAAATCGGGTGGAGCCAAAGGAATTGATTAGAAAAATCGCGGCCATGGCCGCCTGCCGTTCCGCCGTAAAAGACGGAGACATAATTGACGACGAGGCCGCAAAAGACTTGGTTCAAAAGGCCTTTGAGCTTCCCGACCCCCACTGTCCCCACGGCCGCCCCTGCTGGACGGCGGTGACAAAAGAGCGGCTTTTTGAGCTTGTGAAGCGGACTTAAAGGCTAATTTGCCGAAACCGCCGTGGCCGCCAAAAGCCTGTCCACCTCAGCCTTTTTGTAAGTGGGGTTCTTTTGCCTTAAAATCTTAAGATAGCTTTCGGCGCTTGCCGTGTCCTTAAGCGCTATGAAAACCTTGGCAAGTTCTATGTAAGAATCGTAATTCTGGGGGTCGGAGCCAATCAAATCCAAGTAAACGGCCTTCGCGCTTTCAAAATCCCCCGCGCCGGAATGCGCTTGGGCCAAATTAAAGCGAATCGCTCCGTCCTTAGGCTTTTGCCTCAAGCCGTTTTGAAAATGGGTTATGGCGTTTGCATAGTCCTTTTTTGACAAATAGGCGCTTCCCAAATTGTTCTCCAGCTCAAAGCTTTTGTCAAGCTTGTAAGCGTCAAGAAAAAAGGCCAAGGCGGAATCCGCGTCAGGAGGGTTCATGGACATGAACATGACGCCAAGGTTTGTCTTTGTCTTCGCGTTGTCAGGGTCAAAGGACAAAACTTCCTTGTAAAGCGCTATGGCCTTGTCCGACGCTCCAAGAGACTCTTCTATAAGGGCGTAGTTGTATGTGACGGCGGCCTTTTCCTTGGCGCTTTTCAGAACATCCTTTTGTTCGTAAGCAAGCCTTGCGTATTTTTCAGCCTCCGAATTTTTTTGCTGGTTGTAAAGCGCCGTGGCCAAATTGTAATATGTTATCGGCTGCTTTTCTCCAGGCTTAAAAAGAGCCACAGCCTTTCTATGGCACTCTTCGGCTTTTGCGTATTGCTTTAGATTTGAGTACACAACGCCGCATTCGTTCAAGGCCGACTGGTTCACAGGGTCAAGTTCAATGACCTTCTGATATCGGGAAATGGCGCCTTGGGAATCCTTGTAAACGTCGTTCAAGATTCTGGCTTCTTCCAAGTAAGCCTTGGAGTTTTGAGGATTGGCGGCGTAGGCGTTTCTAAAGGCTTTCATGGCGTCGCTGTTCAACTTTAGCCGCTTGAGTGTCATTCCCAAATTGTAGTGGGCAAGGTCAAAATCCTTGTTGCGCTTTGCGGCCGACTCAAAGGAAGAGCGCGCGGCGGAATAATTTTTAAGCCTGAACTGGGCGCGGCCCAACTGATAGTAATACATATAGTTGTCGCTGTCGTTTTGAACGGCGGCCTCAAGCTCTTTGGCGGCCCTCTCCCAGTTTGGCGGCGAGGCCTCTCCGTAGTTCATTCCCATAATGTAATGGCTAACCGGGTCGTTGGGATTCACGGACAAGGATTTGTTGACGTAAGTCACGGCCTCCCGCTTGAGCCTTTCCTTTTTTGCCGGGTCTTTTTCAGCTTCGGCCGCGTCATACAAGGCGCTGGCCACCTCGCTGTATTTTGAGGCGGAAAAGGCCGGCTCCCCTTCAGGAAGGGGCAGCTGGGACACGGCGGAGTTGAAATTGTTCAAGGCGCTGTCTATGTTTCCCGTGTTCAAGTCGGCTTTTCCGGCCATGACCTTTTCGTTGATTGACGAAATCTTTGTCTTCAAGGCCGCGCTCTTTTGGGCCAGCGCCTCTTCCTTGGCCTTGCGGTCCGCCTCTTCTTTTTTCTTCAATTCTTCGGCGGCCTTTTTTTCGGCGGCGGCCTCCTCCCGCATGGCTTTTTGGCTCTGCCGCTGCTGCTCCAAAAGCTCGTTTATCATTTGCCGGCTTCTTTCGTTTTGTTCCCGCAAGGCGGCGGTCAGCTCGTCGGTGTCTATGTTTATGTTGTATGAAGAATCTCCCTGCTGAAATGCGGGGTTGGAAGAGGCGGCCAAAGCGTCGCTTTCGCTCTTAAGCCTAATGGCCTGGTCCAAAAGACTGTCCGCGTCGGCGTCGTTTGGATTTAAAATCAAAAGGCCGTTCAAAAGGTCCATGGCCTTGTCATACTGTCCCTTGTCCAAATACTTCCGCGCCAAAGCCAAGGTGTTGGTTCTTTGGGAAGCCTGGCTTTCGCCGGAGCCTCCCCTTCCTCCGCCAGAAACGGCGGATGCGATTCCCTTGGCTCCAAAGAAAACAAGGAGCAAGAGCAAAAGCCCTGCGGCGGCGACGGCAAGAATCTTTTTGCCGTTGGCTCCCTCCTTTTTTTCAGGAAGGGGCGCGGAAAGGGAGGAGCTTTCGCCGTAAAAGGCCTCGTCGTTTTGAGGCTGGGCTTTTTTGGGCTGGACTCTTTGGGGAGAGGCCTTTTCGCCAGGAGCCTTTTTTGCCTCGGAAACGGCCTTTTTAGCCTGGGCTTTTTTGGGAGCGGCCTTTTCGCCAGGAGCCTTTTTTGCCTCGGAAACGGCCTTTTTTTTGCCCTCAGCCTTTGGAGCCTTAGTTTTTGCGACGGAAGTTTTTTTGTTTCCGGCGCCAGCCGCCAAAGATTTTTTTGTCCCGCCTTCTTCCGCAGGCTTTTTCGCGGCCTTGGAGCTTCCGCCCTTGGCCGCAGTTTTTTTAGCCGGAGCCGAGGCCCCGCTTTTTTTGCTTTCAGTTTTTTCGCTCTTAGAAGCCATGTTGTTCCCCTGCGCTCATTGAAAATCAGTCGATGTCGGAATCGTATTCATAGTCAAGGGACTTGTCCGCGTCGGCGCTGATGTTGGTCGTGTCGCCAGAATCCCGCAGGGAGTCCGCTATGTCCTCAAGCATTTTCTTTCGCCGGGCCTCTTCCTCGGCCCTTTTTTGGGCGGCAAGACGCTCTTCTTCCAGCTTCCGCTCAAGTTCCCGGCGCTCGGCCTCCGCCTTTTCCCGGGCAAGCCGCTCTTCCTCGGCCTTGATTCGCGCGGCCTCTTCAGCCGCAAGGCGCTCCCTTTCAAGCCTTTCGGCCAACTCCCGCTCGATTAAAATCACAAGCCCTTCAATTTTTGGCCTTTGCTCGTCTTCCGGGCGCAAAAGCAAAAAGCGCTTGTATTCGGCCCCGGCCTCGGCAATCTTGTTCATCTTTAAAAGCGCGTTGGCCTTGTTCAGGACCGGAGCGGCGTAGGAGGAATCGGCCACAGAGGCCATGGAATAAGCGTCTGCCGCCTCCTGCCATTTTTGCATGGCAAAATAAGAATTTCCCAAATTAAAGTAGAGAATTTTTTTATTTGTCCCGCTGGCCCTTGTTCCCTTTTTAAAGGCTTCCGCCGACTTTTCGTAGTTTCCTATTTGATAGTAGGCCAAGCCCAAATAATTGTATTCCTCGGGAGCGGGATTCCCGGAAGCTATGTCCGCCTCCAAAAAGGCTATGGCCTCGGCGGGCTTGTTCCGCTCGAACAAAGCCGCTCCCTCCCTGTCCGACTGGGCGTACAAAAAGCCCGGAATCCACAGAGAAAAAAGAATGGCCGCAAACGTCTTGAGTTTTATTCTCATATATGGCATAATTACATAAATAAACGTTTTTTTCAATACAATGTTACTATAATTTTTAGGAGCGTTTTGGCTATGGAAGTGGCTCAGTTAGTGGGAATCATTCTTTTGGGAGCGTTTGTGGTTTTGCTCCTTGTTTTTGTGGTGAAGAATGTGGCGGCGCCAAAAAAAGTCGAGGGCGTCCAGCGCTATCTTAAGCAGGGAAAAGTGCAGGCGGCCATAAAGTTGGCAAAATCGATTTTGCAAAAAGATCCCAAGGACTACTTGGCCCATTACCACTTGGGCCGCGCCTATTTGGCCGACAACAAGAACGAGCTTGCCTTGATGGAGCTTAAGTATGTGGACCAAAACGGAATTTTCGACAACCGCCTGCCGGAGCAGCAATTCAGAAAGACCATCGCGGGCCTTTACTCAAAATTCAACCAAACGGAAGACGCGCTCAAGCAGTATTTGCTTTTGACAAAACTTGAGCCCACAGTGGCGGACAACTACTTTCAAGTGGCTCAGATTTACGAAAATTCAAGCCACCCCGAAATGGCCTTGGGCTTTTACGACAAGACCATAAAATTTGACAAAAGGAACGTCAAGGCGCACGCGGCCATGGGCCTTTTGCTCTACCGCGCAAAGCAAGTCAACGAGGCCAAGCGGGAAATCGACATGGCCATAAAGCTTTCCCCGGAAACTTTTTCCACTTACTATTATCAAGGAAAAATTCTAAAAGACTCAAAGGACTATCCAGGCGCCATCCGCTCCTTTGAAAAAGCCCAGCGGGATCCCCAGTTCCGCCAAAAGGCCTTGATAGAAAGCGGATCCTGCTACATGATGGGAAACAGCATTGACAACGCCATGAACTGCTACGAGCGCGCCATAAGCGCCGACAAGGACGGAAAAAATCCCGAAACCCTTTACGCCCGCTACTTCTTGGCGGCCTGCTTTGAAAAAAGCCACAAAATAGAAAAGGCCATCGAACAATGGCAAAAGATTGTCGCAAGACAAAAGAACTTCCGCGACGTGGCGCAAAAGCTGGCGGAATACAAGGACTTGCAGGCCAACGACTCCCTTAAAGAATACCTGACTTCCAGCGAAGCTGAATTTGTGGAAATCTGCAAGGGCGCCTGTCAAAAGGGAATGGGCCTCCAGCCCCAGCAGAACGAGCAAAAAAAATGGGGCTGCCAAATCATCGCCACAGAAGGAGCCAACGCCGACTGGAGATCCGTCAGAAAGCAGTCCTACTTGCTATACTTTTACAGGGAGTCCAATCCCCTTGAAGACGCTGTCACCCTCAAGGCCTTGGACGAAATCAAGAGCAAAAACTGCACAAAGGCCTACATTCTTTCAAGCTCCGGCTTCACCCACACGGCAAAAAAGGCCGCGGAAAACCGCCCCGTGGAATTGTTCGGAAAAGAGCAGCTTGAAAAGATTTTGGACAAAGCCTCGTAAAAAATGAAAATCCTTTGCGTTTCGGACGAAATAGACCCCTTCATCTACAACCCCGCGGTCAAACAGCTTTTTGGCGACGTGGCCGCGGTCTTGTGCGCGGGCGACCTTCCCATGGACTACATCGACTTCATCGTGTCAACCTTGAACAAGCCCACCTACTTTGTCTTTGGAAACCACAACCTGTCCGAATACAAATACTACTCAAAGGAATTCTCGTCGCCCCTTTCCATGCAAAACTCCATAAAGGCGCAAGAATCCCGCTCCCACGGAGCCGTCCACTTGGGCTTTAAAAGCGCGGTCACGGAAATAACGATTCAAGACCCTGACACAAAAAAAAGCCGGCCCCTGTTGATCGCGGGCGCCGACGGCTCAATAGACTACAACCACGGCCAATGCCAGTTCAGCGAAAGCCAAATGAGATGGAAGCTTAGGGCCTTGGCCCCCAGCCTGCTTATGAACAAGATTCGCTACGGAAAATATTTGGACATTTTCTTGACTCACGCCAGCCCAAGAAAAATTCACGACAAGGAAGACCCATGCCACAGGGGCTTTGAGTGCTTCCACAATTTTTTGAAAAAATACGCTCCAACCTACATGGTTCACGGGCATATCCATCTATACAACCAAAACGAAGAAAGGGTCGGCCTTTACTACGGCACCACCGTGGTGAACGCCTTCAGCCACCATGTGATAGAATTGTAATATGGCCAACACCGGAATAGCTACAAAATCAGAGGAAGACTTCTCAAAGGTCAGGAACAAGGCGCTGGTCAACAGCCTGCAGCACTTGTTGTCGCCGGAAGAAACAAGGCTCATTTCCTTAAACGACATAAAGGAAATGCTCCACCCGGACAACGAAGTCTATGTGGGAATGAAGACCGTTCCCGTTGAAAAAATAATCGGAAGCGAAGGCCGCTACAACGACTTTGACAACCTGTTTTTTCCCAAGCATTCCCACCTAAAGAACCGCTGGCTGAACATAGACCGCGCCTACATGCAGGACGTGATTCTTCCGCCCGTGACCCTTTACGAAATAGGCGGCGTGTATTTTGTCCGGGACGGAAACCACAGGGTTTCGGTTGCCAAGGCGCGGGGCGTGGAATTCATAGACGCGGAAGTGACAAGCCTCAGGGCCGAAATCCGCCTCACCCCCGGAAAGTCCATGGCCACAATCATAAGGCAAATCATCGACTGGGAAAAGCGGAACTTTTACGCCGAAACCAACTACGGAGACATCACCGGAGACTGGAGCCTGGACTTCACCACCGCCGGCCAATACGACGTGATTTACAACCACATACTGACCCACAAGTATTACATCAACTTAAAGCAAGTGGAAGAAATTTCCATGACCGACGCCATAATGTCTTGGTTCAACACTGTGTACATGCCCGTTGTGAACACAATCGCCCGCCACAAAATAATGAAAAAATTCAGGCGGCGGACAGTGTCGGACCTTTATGTTTGGATTGTCAAATACTGGGACGAGCTTAAAAAGGCCATGGGGGAAGACTTGCCCCTGGACGACGTTTTGGAAGATTTTGAGCGGGATTATTCCGAAAGCCTTTCAGCCAAAATAAAAAACAACTTGAAAAAAGTATGGGTAAAACGCTTCGGCCTTAAAAAAAATTGAAGTAAAAAAAAAAATTCCTTGACGAATTTACTATTCTTGTGTTACAATAATAGAAACTAAATCTGTTGGAGAAATTCATCTTGCAGCCAATTGACAAATTTGCATACATTCCTCTGTGCGCGGCGACGGCGCTGATTGCGGCGACGATGATTTTGCTTTTCATCGCCTCCGTCAGAAAAACGTCAAAGGTCAGCTTTGTCTTTTTCCTTTCGCTGCTCTGCGTTTTGGCAGGAGCCATTTTCACAGCCGTCCACCCAAACATAATTTACTTTTCGCTTATGCTGGCGGCGGCCGCATTTTTGGTCTTGCCCTACGCGGCGATAAAGGCCTTTTCAAGCAAGGACGCGGGCGAGTCTGACGAGGACGGAAAGCCGGGAGCCATAAACGGCGGAAAGCGATACAACGTTGTCTACGAAGAAGTTGACCGCTCCCTCTTGGACATTCAAAAAGAGCTTTTGGGCCGGGCCGCGGAATCAATTTCCGCGCCGGGAGCCTTGGACTCAATCCTGGAGCACTACGCCAAGCAAATCATAGAGTACACCCACGCGGACGGCTCCATGATTCTCTTGCTGGACGACTTTGACGACGTGATTTCGGTCAAGCACTTGGAGGGCTCTTTCGTTCCGCCCTACTTGCTTCCGGAAAACATTCCCCACAAGCAAAACCGCGTGGACATGAGCATGAAATACGCCCAGTTCCCGCTAAAGGACAACATTTTTGGCGAGATTCTCTCAAGCTCAAAGGCGGAGTTGATAACAGAGCCGGCAAAAGACGACCGCATCGTCCAAAACGAAAAAGAGGACTTTTTGCGCTGCGGCTCCTACATCTTCGTTCCCTTAATCGCGCAGTCCCAGTCAATCGGAGTGATTGCCCTAAGCCGGGACTACGGAAACGAACTTTTCAGCGACAAAGACTTTGACGTGGCCAAAAAGCTGGCCGACATCATGGCCCTGGGCGTCCGCTTGATAACCATTCACAACGACATGGTGGAGCGGAGCAACGACGAAAAGGAAGGCGAGATTTCAGGCAGAATCCAAAAGTCCCTCCTGCCGGCCAAGCTTCCCCTTTTGCCGGGAATCACCAGCGGAGCCTTTTTCTCAAGCGCGGAATCCATTTGCGGCGACTTCTACGACTTGGTCGTGGCCAGAAAAGACCGCATAGCCTACGTTCTTGGCGACGTTACCGGAAAGAACCTTACAAGCCTTGTGATAATGATCCAAATTCGGGCCATGCTCCGCTTGATCATCAACACTCAGCAAACGCCGGCCACAATATTAAGTTGGACAAACCGCGGACTTTTTGGAGAGGCGGACAAGGACCACTTTGCCAGCATCTCCCTTGTGTTCTACGACAGCGTGGCAAAAAAATTCACCTACTCTTCCGGCGGAACAAACCCGATTTATCTTTACAAGGCGGCTGACCAGTCATTCGCCAAAATTTCCGACGACACCATGCCTGTCGGAATGGAAAAAGAAACCCTTTACGCGGACAAAGAACTTGAATGCGAAAGCGGCGATGTCATCGTAACTTGTTCAGACGGCTTGATAGAAGCGCTTAACCTTGACGGTAAGCAGTATTCGGCAAGCCGCCTTGAAAAGATTATAAAAGAAAATCATTCTTTGGCGGGCAAGGAAATTGCCAAACGTGTCCAAGATGATGTAAAAAATTTCTGCGGAAGCGCCGTCCAACATGACGACCAAACGCTTCTGTGCATAAAAGTCCAATAGGAGGAAGGAGCTCTGTTATGGAACTGAAAATACGCAAAAATGGAGACGTTTATATCATTGACGTCAACGGGGAAATGGATTTGTACAACTCATACAAGCTCAAAGAGTTGGTGATGAAAATGCTCGAAAAGAATGTCAAATTCTTTGTCATCAACCTCGAGCAAGTTGACTACATCGACTCGTCGGGAATCGGCGCCCTTATTTACATCTGCTCTACTATCAAGAAGATGAATCTTAAGCTCGCCATCGCCAGCGTTCACGGCTCGGTAAAGAAAGTTATCGAATTGACAAAATTGATGGGATACTTCCCCATGGCCAACAGCGTCGAAGAGGCGTTGTTGATGGTCAAAGACTAAAAATTCAACTTTCAAAAATAGGAGTATACAATGGCAGAAGAAACATTAAAATTGTTGCGCTCGGACGACAACGACCCCTTGTTTGACAAGACAAACATGCTTAAAAAAGAGTTTCCCTCTGACTTTAGGCAAATCAGATATTTTACCCTTTTGATTGTTCAGGCCGCGCCAGCCGAAATCAAAGACGTGAACCTTTTGGAGCAGCAGATTTCGGAAGTCATCAAGAACGCGGTAAAGCACGGAAACAACTGCGACGTGAACAAAAAGGTCACTGTTTGGTATTCGTTCAGCCCCACCCACGCCCACCTTATCGTTCAAGACGAAGGCGAAGGCTTCAAGGACTTGGAAAAATGGAACGACTTTAACAGAAAGAGAATCGAAGCCTTGCACGAGCAGAACTTTGAGATGCTTTCAAACTTTGTTTCATTCCGTACAAAGCAGTCTGACGACCAGGACGGCGGAAACGCCTTGTTCGCGGCCCTTGAATATTGGGACGGCGGCTTTGTCTATAACGGAAAAAAGAACGCTGTGGCCATGCTCAAGCGCTACCAGCAAAAGCACCACGGAATCAACGCCAACTAAATTTAAGGAGAAGAAAATGGCAAAGAAAAGCTTCAATCTTTCGATTTATTTAATCGGCATGGCGATTGCTGTTGTAGGTTTTTGCCTTCCCATGTTCTCTGGAGTTTTGGGCTCAAGCAAGAACGGCTTTGGCTTCATCAACTTCAACAACTCAAGCTTTGTCACCATCGGAGCCTTATTGATAATCATCGGCGCCATCGCCGGCGTGGTTGTTTCATTGCTCGGAAAGGGCGACCAGCTTGAATGGATTGCCTTGGCCGTAAGCGTCCTTGGCGGAATCGTTTTGGCAATCGGTTTCAACGACAACGGCATTTACAAGGCCATCGGAAAAAGCCTGATTAAGCATTCAACTGTAGGCTTTTGGATGATTGTGGCCGGCTGGGTAGTCGCCGCCGTTGGAAAAGTTTTGAAGAAGTAGCCACGTATCAAGGCGCGCTTCGCTTAAAGCCTTGACACGTTCCTTTTGCGCGGTCGTTAAGCTGCTTCAAACAGAAGCCGCTGTTCGCATCCGAAAACAGCGGCAAAAGTACGCTAATTGTCGCTGTTCTCTATTGACACCCAAAGGATAGCGCGCTATCGTTTTTTTTTGTCAACTGTTTTAGTTGATTTTTTTGAATTTTATCAAATGTTTATATAATAACTTATTTTTCGTATTGATATTCTCTGATAATTTTTTTATACTTTTTGTTATCATAATTATCTAAACAGGCGATAATACATAACGATGAACAATTTGTATAAAGACCACTATGTCGCGAGCGTGACGTCTTTCTGGAACAGAGTCCGAAAGCTTTGCCGCGAGAAGAAGATGACAATCAATTCCGTGTCCAAGGAGGTCGGCTACAACGAGAGGACGCTGGTCGTGATGAAGTGCAAGCGCTCCATGCCAGCCGAGGACAAGGTTCGCAAGATGGCCGAGCTTTTCGGCGTGAGCTACGACTATTTGGTCAAGGGCATTTTCGCCGAGGAGGGCGACGGGAACGGGAAGCGCTATTTCGTTCCAATCCAAAGGCAATCCTCGGTCCAAGCCGAGGGCGAGGAAAGCTCCGAGCCCGCTGGCTTCATGGAGATGCCGGACAACCTCCGGCCGTACAAGGACAACCTTCTGCTTCTCTACGTCGCCGGAGATTCGATGGAGCCGACCCTTGTGCGGGGAGACCTCGCCGCGTGCGACAGGGACGGCTACGCCGGAGCCGGCATCTACGCCATCCAGCGTGAGGGAATTCTAGTGATGAAGCGGGTGGAGAAGCTGCCGGGAAAATGGCTCATAATTTCCGACAACTCGAAATATCCGGTCCTCGAGGAGCCCGCCGACAGCGGAACTTTGCGGATTGTCGGACGTCTCCGCGGAGTCTACAAGGAGATGTGAGCGTCAATATCCTGAGCGGCCGGAAGCGGGGCCGCGAGGGTTTCTTATTGAAGTTTTTACAGATTTTGTTTGTTCCGCTTTTTTATTCTCGATGTAAGTGACAAATTCCTTGTTGTTGGTCACTCCAATGGAAAGCAGATACGATTTTAACATCTCTTTTCGAATAACGGACTCCGATGCTCCCATATTGATTAATTCGCTTTCGGTTTCTTTTACAGCCCATTTTATCGATTTTTTTTCAGAAAGCCTCAAAACAGACTCTATGTACTGGTTTCCTAATTCTTTGAAATTTAATGAATTTTTATTTTTCGAAATTCTTTCATATTCGGGAATTAGAATTTTTTCCAATCGAACCGTCAACTCTTTTTTATATTCTAGTTTTCTTTCATTGGAAATAATCTTGCAACCTTCCATAGTTGTCGCAATATCGTCAATCATGGAGTTTATATCAGGCATCTTTTCCTTTATTAAGGGAACAACTTTTTTTAGTGCTTTTTTTAAATCAGAATTATTAAATTTCACAAGGTCTCGAAATAACGCGTTGGTCTCTCCGTCAAGACTGTACGCCGTGATTCCGTTGCAAGCACCGAGCTCCAAAATTTCGGGATTGTTCAATTTGTTCGCAATTTTTGAATCTGGAACATTTGGAGAAAAAGAGGCTCCATTGTCGAATACAGGACACAACTTGTCGCCGTCAGGTCCCTTTAATATTCCCCAGTTACCGTTGTTTCTGTCGTTGTTGTTTATAAATCCGTCGATTATTACGCATTCCCAAAAACGCTCTTTCAAGCCTACAATGTTTTGCAAAGACGGATTATGCTTTAAATGAATTATAATTGCGTCAAGCGAAACGAAATGGTCGCTTCCGGTCGAGGACATGCTCTTGTCAAGCTCGTCGTTAAGTTTTTTGTTGTAAGTGTTTTTTAACTGCCGAAATTCAATCAATCTATGCTTGTCATCGCAGAGGTCTTTGCAAGCAACAACGACACGACCGTTTCTAACTCCAAGGATTGTCTTGTGAACATCGTAACCAAGGATTTCATAAATATGGCTTCCTATGTATTCTGATTCCGGCGTGGAGGAATATGACATGTCGCTAACATCTCTAAGTCTTGCCGCACTTTTAGGATATTTCACAATCCAGCGCTCGCCATTTATGAGAATTCCTTCTTTGTCACCTGAATTGCCGCCGTAAGTTCCGTTTCTGTCGCTTAACGAACAATCTTCAAGATTATACAGCTTCAACTTTTGCTTCCTTGTTGTAAATTTTTTCAGCATGAATCCAATATTTGTCTTCCAAGATTTCCCAATCTTTTTTTGACATAACTCCAGCCGCGATAGCGTTTTTTGAATTTACCCACAAATCGTCAAGCCTGTCGAAATAAAGCCACCACGCGCCTTCCGCGTCATAATCAGAAAGCATTTTCAAGATGTTCAAAATATTTTTTGGCAAATTGGCAGGGGTAGTCATTGAGGAATTTATATAGCTTTCTGTGTGTGTCATTTCATGCCTCCTCTTCAATTCTATTGCTCAACTCGCATGTTGTCAAGAATAATGTTACAACAATAGAATTGACAGAATAATGTTACAACAATAGAATTGAATTATTCACCGGCCTTCATTATTTCTTTGTAAAGCTTTCTTTGGGCCGCGTAGACTTCCGGAAACATTTCGGGACGCCAGTACGTGTACCGCTCCGTCATGTCGGCGCCGTCCTTATGACCCGCGACGGCCTTTATTTTCGTTTCGGGAACGTTCTCCGCCTGGAGCCAAGATATGAAGAAGTTTCTCAGCGAGTGCACCGTGAGCCCCCCTTCCCTTCCTGTCGATTCCCAGCTTGTCGCAAATTCTTGAGAACGAGTTGTATACCGAGTGCGAGAGCATGGGCGTCTCGGAGTCAAGGCCTTCGAACACCCACTCGGTTTTGGAGGAGCCGTAGTCGAAGCCCTCAAGTATCGGGACTTTCCGGCTTTCGCCCGTCTTCGTGCTTCCGAGGCCCAGCCTCGCGGTGTAGGTGTGCTTGACGTCTATGTAGTTTTCGTGGACGTCCTCCTTCCGCAAGGCTGAGACCTCGCCTATTCTCATTCCAGTCAAGGCCGCCAAAAGGAACATCCGCCGCTGGCAGTCGCGGGGCCACAGTTTAGAAAAGTAAATCGTCCTTATCTCTTCCGGCGTCAGAAGAAGGCGCTCCTTCCTTCGCACGGGACGAAACTTGATTCCGGCGAGAGGGTTCCTTCCGATGATTTCCTTGTCAACAGCCGCTTCAAGTATTATGTTCAAGACGCCGCGGGCGTTGTTCACGGTCTTCGCGGCCCAAAAGCCGCTCGCCCAGACGATCCATTCCTTCACGACGTCCTTGGTTATGTCCCCTATCCTTCTTTCCCCGAAGAAGGGAAGAAGCTGTCCCGCCAGTATTTTGCGGTAGGAAATCAGCGTGCTTTCCTTGATGGGCCGGCTCGTGAGGGCTTGGAACTCGACGTACTTTCCGTCAGCGTCGAAAAATCCTTCCGTGAAGGAGGCGAAGGAAACAGTCCGCTCGTCCGAACCGAAGGCCCCTTCGTTGTACATTTTTTGGATTTTCCTTTTCGCTTTGGAGAGGACCGTCTCTCCGGTCGAGAGCGCGTTGGAGCGGCGGCCCGCGGAGTCCCGGAACTGGTAGTAGTAGACCACGCGTCCGGAAGGAAGGGTGCGGGGAAAAATGATGTAAGGCTCGGTCACTCGCATTGAATTCTCGGATTGCCGTCAAGCTGCTGTCACGGCTTTTTTAAGTTTTTTTTTAATTCTTTATATTATAAAGAGTTAAGTTTGGAGATGGGGGGAGTCGAACCCCCGTCCGAATGCGCAAATCAGGCGCGTCTACAGGCTTAGCCAAGCGAGGTGTTTGTCGGGAAAAGGTAGCGGCATGGCAGGCGTCTTTTCCGTATTCCGTCTAATAGTCCCGGCCGTCCGGCGAAAATGGCGGCCAGCAAGTCCCTGTTGGCAACAGAAGTTCCCTTCGCTAGGAACAGCGCGAAAAGGCTTCCGGCTCTTTAAGCCGCGACTTACGCCGCGAGAGCTAACTGTTCGTTTTCAGACTCTTCGTCTTCTCTACGTTTGGCAGTTATAGTTTTTGTCAGTTTGGGGAACCTTCACTCCCGCCTGCAACTCAAGCTTTAACGCAACCGTCGAAACCGGTTCACCCCCTTTAAGTCGCTTCTTAATAAAATAGTAATAAAAAAGCTCTTTGTCAAGCCTAAAAAAAAAGCGCGTCCATTGGACGCGTTTTTTTAATTGACGCAAATTTTCAAGGCTTTTAGTTTTACCTTCCAAACTTTACAAAGGCGTCCTTAAAGCCGTAAGACTTAAAGCGCTCCAAAACAACGCCGTATTCGTCAACATTCAGCGGGCCAACCAAGACCGGATTTTTTCCTTCAGATTGAATGACGGCAATGGGATACCGGTCGCCGTATTTTGACGCTATTTCCTCAACATTTTGGGCGGATTTATAAACCGCTATTTGAACATAGTATTTTTCGGCGGCCAAGTCGCTGTAGCCATTCAAGTACGAAACGCCGGAGACCTTTGAAGGCTGGGCTTCCTCAAGGATTTCGGCTTCGGAGGGAGAAACGCTTTCCGAGGCAAAAGATTCCGGAGCCTTGGCGTCAGATGGAACAAGAACAATGGCGTCATACTCGTCCTCAAGTTCCTCAGCCTCAACAACCTCAGATTCAGGAAGAGTTTCCTCGGGAATTTCGTCGGCAACTTCGGCTTCAACAAATTCCTCTTCCTCAGGCTCTATTTCGCCGGCCAATTCGTCTTCAACGGCTTCGTATTCAGGATAAACAATCTCGGCTTCCTCTTGGACAGCGTCGCCCTCGGCAATCTCAACTTCCTCGTCCACATTGCCTTCATCCTCGCCTTCAAGAGCCGCAAGCTCTTCGTCCTCAAGGCTTTCATCTTCGCCCTCGGCCACCTCTTGTGAAACTTCTTCGACGGCGTCTTCTTCCGAGCCTTCGGCCTCGGCCACAGCGATTTCATCTTCGGCATTGTCAAAAGCCTTGTCGGCCACTTCTTCCTCAGCCTCTTCCACCGCTTGGGCCACGGCTTGGTCAACAGGCTCTCCGCTTTCAATCGCCTCTTCTATAACTTCAGTCAAGGGTTTTTCCTCGGCGGCTTCCAAAGCCGAGCCCGAAGAAATTACCGCGCTGCCGTTGGCTATTTCGTCGGCGTTGCCGTTCCGTTTGGTAAGCTTTACCAAATTGTTTGAGTTCTTCTTGATGTTCAGGGCGTCGGCAGCCTCAGGAGAAAGCAAGACCGCAACTCCGGCCGACGGGTCAAGGGAACCAATCACCAAAATGTCAATCCGTTCCCCGCTTGAGGGATTGGTGACGCTGATTGAGTCGCCTGGCAAGTAGCCGACGGTCTTTGCAAAAAGTCCTTTTGGAAAAAGGCCTTCGTCCGCGACAAGCGCGCGGCCGTCAAGCGAAGGGCTTTCGGAAACAAGCAAAAACCCCGCGGTTAAAATCAATCCAATCGCCATCAAAAATCTTTTCATATCGCGCCACCCCTTTCGGCTAATTCCGCCTGAATTTTATTCGCTATGTCCGAGGCAAAGTCCACGACTCCGCTTCGGTTGTTATTTAAATCCGTCAAAGACGGAGGTGTGAATTTTCCTTTTGCAATCGTCTTGTTTTTTTCAAGAGAAACAATTTCCAAATCCGCGCTTTTTATGTTGCTGAGCAAAATAGCGGTGGGATTTGCAGAATCAAGGACGGAATAATTAAGGTTCAATTTTATGAACAATTCCATGCTGCCAATTTTTGCCTCAATCATGGCTTTTCGCAAGGCTGTTTTGTCGTCCGCCGCGTCGTCATTTGAAACCAAAATGGAGCCGTTGGAAACAATCATTCCTCTTTCAAAAAAATAATCCAAGATTGTTTGCTCAACGACAAAGGACGAGTCAAAAATTTGGTCGCCGGGCGTGTTTTTTTGAACCACTTGCAAAGAAAAACTCTTGGCAAAGGTTGGAAAAAAAGCGAACGCAAAAACTAACGCAAGCAAGAGCCTTTTCATTCCGTTCTTATTTCACTCCTCTTTTTGTTTTATCGGAATTTTTTACTTGAACATTAGCGAAAAGAATGTTACAATTGAATCGGTGGGAAAAATTGAATCGCAGTGAAACTAAGCTATACATTATAGGCGCGGGCTTCGCGGGCCAAATGATTGCCGGCGACATCAAGCGCAAAAAAATCTTTGGAAAGGCGACCGCTTTTCTTGACGACGACAAAAACTTAATCGGGCGCGAAATAGACGGCGTTCCTGTTTTAGGTCCCATTGACGACATCGCGCAAGTTTTGAATCCGTCGCCCACCGACCAAGCCATTTTGGCCATTCCCAGCGCCGGCGTTGAAAGAATAAAATCCATTTACGAAAAGCTGAAAAAAAACGGATTTGAAAAAATAAAAATTCTTCCGGCCATAAGCCAAGTTGTGAACGGAACCGCCCACTTGGTTCAAGCCCGCGAAATTGACCCCTTGGACATTTTGGGAAGAACGCCGGTCACAATTTCATTAAAAGAAAGCCTTGCCTATCTTAGAAAAAAACGGGTTTTGATTACTGGAGCCGGCGGCTCCATAGGCTCGGAATTGAGCCGGCAGCTTTTGAGCGGCGGAGCGGAACGCCTTTACCTTTTTGGCCACGGCGAAAATTCAATCTACCAAATTGACCGAGAACTGCGCCTGCTTCAACAAGAAGGCGTAGGCGAAAAGGCCACAATAGTCCCAATTATTGGCGACATGAAAGACAGGGAATACACGCGATACATAATAAGGCAAACCAAGTGCGACGCCATTTTTCACTGCGCGGCTTACAAGCATGTTCCCATGATGGAAGAAAATCCCGTGGCCGCCGTTGAGAACAATGTTTTTGGCACAAAAAACCTATTGGACGCCGCGCTTGAATTTGGCGTTCAAAAATTCATTCTGATTTCAACAGACAAGGCCGTGCTTCCAGTAAGCGTTTACGGCGCGTCAAAATATTTGTGCGAAAAGCTTCTTTTGCAAGCGGCCAAAAAAGCGAAAAAACACCAAGCATTTATGTTCGCGCGCTTTGGAAACGTCTTGGGCTCCAGAGGCTCAATCCTCCCCCTTTTTATGGAACAAATAAAAAACGGCGGCCCTCTTACAGTAACGGACCCGCAAATGGAGCGCTACTTTATGACAATTCCCGAAGCCTGCTCTTTGGTTTTGCAAACAGGCGGCGTGGGCGTGAACGGCGAATCCTACTTGCTTGACATGGGCGAGCCTATAAAAATCAAGGACTTGGCCGAACAAATAATAAAGTTTAGCGGCCTTGAAGTTGGAAAAGACATTGAAATTAAATACACTGGAGCCAGAAAGGGAGAGCGGCTTTCGGAACCCCTTTGGCTAAAAGAAGAAAATCCGGAACCAACGGCCTTTCCAAAAGTCTTGCGCTTGGAAAACGCCTTTGAGCCGCCCTTCGACTTGGACGAGCTTTTGCAAAAACTAAAAGACGTATGCTTTGCAAGCCAAGACTGCCAAGCGGAGCAAAAGGTTTACAGAAACGCTCTGGAGTTGAAAAAAATTTTATGCGAAGCTATTCCATCGCTCAAAGAATTCTACGAAAAAAACGGCAAAGGAGAATGACATGGCGGAATCACAAACGTTAAAAGTTCCATTTTCAAGGCCGTCGATTTCCCAAGAAGAAGAATTCGCCGTCTTTAACGTCCTTCGCTCAGGCTGGCTGACAACGGGAAAAGAGGCGTTGGCCTTTGAAAAAGAATTTTCTTATTTTGTGAACAATGTTGACGACGGCGTTGTCCAAGCAAGAAAGGAAGCGGCCTTGGACACAAGGGACGTTCAAAGCCTTGCGGTGAACAGCGCCACAAGCGGAATGATTCTTGCTATGGAAGCCTGCGGAGTCAAAAAAGGAAAAGCCGTCATAACCACGCCCTACACTTTTGTTTCCACTGCCGCCTGCGCCAAGCATTTGGGCGCCGACGTTTATTTCGCGGACATAGAAAAGGACTCCTATTCAATTGATCCTGACAAGGTTGAGGAAATCTTAAAGGCGGACAAAGAAAAAAAAGTCGCGGCCATAGTTCCAGTCCACATCGCGGGAAACATTTGCCAGATGGAGCGCATTTTAAATCTGGCAAAAAAATACAATGTCCGCGTGATTGAAGACGCGGCTCACGCCTTTCCCTCGTCCACAAGGCTTGGATATGGGGGAACCATTGGCGACGCGGGCGTTTTTTCTTTTTACGTCACAAAAACCATGACAACGGCCGAAGGGGGAATGGTTTGCGTCCGCGACAAAAAGTTGGCGCAACGAATGGCCACCATGCGGATGCACGGAATGGACAGAACCACATGGGACAGATACACAAGCCCCCGCGCCAGTTGGGAATACGACATCGTTGACCTGGGCTGGAAATTCAACCTGCCGGACTTGCTGGCCACATTGGGCCGCGTCCAATTGGCGCGCTCAAAAGAATTTTTTGAAAAACGAAAAAACATTGTCCGCCTTTATAACGAAGCCTTTTCCAAAATGGATTTTGTTCAGCTTCCGCCGGACGGAGAGGGAAATTCATGGCACTTGTATTTGTGCCGCCTAAATCTTGACAAGCTTAAAATTGACCGGGACGAATTTGCAAAGACCCTTCAAAAAATGGGAATAGGAATTTCGGTTCACTTCATTCCCCTATTCTATTTTTCTTATTGGAAAAATCTTGACGCCTCCTTCAACGAAAAGAATTTTCCAAACGCGGCCCGCCAATACAAGAGAACCATAACCCTTCCCCTTTGGCCTGACATGACGGAGGAAATGGCGAAGACGACAATTGAAGCCGTCAAAGAAATTGGGGAGAAAAACCATGCCTGAAAAGTCAAGAACGCAAATTTCCAAAAGCTACTACAGCGACTTGGAAAAAGACGGAATGATTTTCGCAAAACTCATACGTTCCCCCAAAAAATCAGGGCTTTTAAAAAGCGTTGAAATAAAAGATTTGCCCCAAGACTTTGTTTTTATAGACGCAAAAAACTTTCCAGGAAAAAATGCGATTGAAACCCTTGGTCTGACAACCGAAATTTTTTGCTCCGAAAGAATTCTTTACGAGGGACAACCTATAGCGCTGTTGGCCGGACCGGACAAACGGCTTTTGGACTTTCTCGCCGCCAAAGCCAAAATTGAAATAGAGCCGTTAAGCGAGCCGAATGAAAAAAGCGTTCTTTCTCAAAAACACATTATTTTGGGCGGCGGACGGCAAAAAAACGTGCAAAAATTTTTCAACAAGGCGGCCTTTAAGGTTCAGAACAAATGGACTTACAAACTTGACTCCACGGAAAGCAACGAAACAAACGGAGGGCTCTGCTATTTTTCAAAAGACAGCCTTACGATCAACACGCCCACCCAATGGCCAAGTCATTTGATAAAAAACCTTTCCGCCGTTTTTTCAATTCCTGAAGAAAAAATTTTTGTCAACAAAACGATTTCTTGCGAACCTAGCGTCAACAGCCTTTGGGGCAACACGCTTTTAGTCTGCCAGATTTGCGCGGCGGCAAAAACCGCGCAAAAGCCGGTTCAATTGATTTTGTCCAGAGAAGAAAACGACAAATTCATTTCAAATCCTGGCGAAGTTTCAATCACCCACAAAACCGCTTTTGACAAAGAAGGAACGATTCAGGCGGCGACAATAGACATCGATTTTGACGCGGGCGCCTTCAACCCCTTTGCCGAAGAAATCATAGACCGGCTCACAATCGCCAGCGTCGGCGTTTACAATTTTGACAATCTTGAAATCAACGCCGTCGCAAAGGCTTCTCCAAAACCGCCGGCCACAATCAACATTGAAACAATCGACGCGCAGGCGTTTTTCGCCTTGGAATGCCAACTTCAAAAAGCCTGCGCCGCCGCTGGCTTTGAACCAGGCCCTCTTCGCCTTGCAAACTCAAAAATTCTAAACCATCAAAATTCTAGAATGCCCTTTAACATTTCCATAGAAAAAGGCGCCGAGGCGCTGACAGCAATTTTGGGGCAAAGCGACTTTCAACGAAAATTTGTCACAAACAAGATAAACGCTTCATTCGCTTCGGACAACATCAAGCAGCGGGGCATTGGACTTTCGACCGCTTATGACGCAAGCGGATACTATGGAACCAGCATTTTTGAATGCAACCAAAAAATGGAGGCCACGCTGCAAAAAGACGGAAGCCTTGTCATTCACGCCATAAGCCCTTCAAAAACTATTATGGAAATTTGGAAAAACGAAGCGGCGGAAATTCTTCAGATTGAGCCAAAAATGGTAAAGGTAAATTCCGAATTCAATTTAAAAAACGAGCCTCTGATTCCAGAGAACTTTTACTCAAACCTTTCTATAATGACAAGCCTGTTAAAAAAATGCTGCCAAGGAATTCAGACAAAAAGATTCCGCTCGCCGCTTCCAATTACGGTCAGCAAGGCAATTACAAAAGCGCAAATCAAGCAATGGAACAAAGCGCGCTTTAGGGGAACGCCCTTCAACTCAACATCTTTTATTGTCGTGGCGCTTGAGCTTACAGTTGACCCCTGCGTTTGCAAGCCAGAAATAAAAAACATTTGGGTGGCCGTAAGCGCTGGAAAAATTCTTGCAGAAAAAGAGGCGGAAAACAAAATAAAATTTTCAATACAAAAAACATTGGCGGAGTTAATTTTGGACGAAAAACTTTCGGCAAAAAATATTTCGATTTCATTCGTTCAGTCAGAATCGGAGCCGGCGCAAATCGGAGGACTGATAAAAAAAGCGCTGCCGGCCGCCTTTGCCGCCGCGCTTTCGCAAGCCACACAATTGGACATTCATTCAATACCGCTAAAAAGCGGAGAAATTTTTAGGGCGCGTCTTGAACAAAGCGCGGCGGCAAAAGAAAAAGAAAGCGCGCAAAAGAAGGAAGGCGGCCAATGAAATTGAATTTGACAATAAACGATGAAAATCTTTCTTTGGACACGGAGCCTGAAACAAGTTTGCTTGAGCTCTTGCGCCAACAAAAGCTTATTAGCGTAAAATGCGGCTGCGCAAAAGCCAACTGCGGCTCCTGCGCCGTTTTGCTTGACGGCCTGGCAGTCCTGTCATGCTTGATTCCCTGCGGCATCGTCCGAAACGCAAAAATCGAAACCCTTGAGCATTTTTCAAAGCAAGCGGCCTATCAAGAAATAATGAAAGGTTTTGAAAAAGCGGGAATAAGCCTTTGCGGATATTGCAACCCGGGAAAAATTTTCGCGGCATGGGAAATCATTTCCAATTTTTCAAATCCAAGCCGGGAGCAAGTCGCGGAACGAATTTCTGACTTAAGGGAATGTTGCGTTGAAAAAGACGCGCTTATAAACGGAATCCTTTACGCCGCCCAAATTCATTTTGAAAAGGAAAGACTAAAGAAAAATGGAAAACAGTAAAACTATTTTCTTGGCAAAAAACATTTCCGAAATCCTCTACCAAATAAAAAATGTTTCCGGCCTTGAAATCGTCGGCGGATGCACCTCGATAAAAGAATTGCCGGAAAAGTCTCTAAGCGTCAGGGACATTTCCGAACTAAAAATGATAAACCACCATGAGCGTTACATTGACATCGGGCCGGCCGTAACTCTCAATCAAATAATCGCATTGGACAAAGACCGGGCTCCGCAAATCTTGCGGGAAGCCGCGCAAAGCGCGGCCAATCATTTTATCAGGAACATGGCCACTTTAGGCGGAAACATTTGCGCGTCGGTTCAAAGTCCCAAGTCCATAAAACGAAGCCTTTACGCTCCACTTTTGGCCTTAGGCGCCACGCTTAAATTCCGCAACACAGAAAACCAAATGAGCTCGACCATTCCCTTTTCCAAATTTACAAGCGTCCAACCAAAACATCTTCTTGTAAACATACACATACCCGCCGACGACTGGGACGTTTCGGTTTTTAGACGCTCGGGTCCAGACGGCCTTTTGACTGACGAGTCGTCTTCGTATTGCTTTTTGGCAAAAACAGACAGAGGCGTTTTGTCAAGCGTAAAAATAGCATTTGCCGGCCCGATTGTGTTCCAAGACCTTGAACTTGAGACAAAACTTTTGGGCGTGAAACTTCCCCTTAGCTCGAAAAACATTCAAGACTTTCTTGTTTCCGCGCAAGTTTCATTTGAAAAAGCTTTGGAGCAATCAGGCGAAAAAAAACAAACGCTTGCCGAGGAATTTTTGAACTTTACAAAATACAGCTTGAACCAATTGACCTAAGGCCTTTTAAGACAGCCTCACTTAATCAACATGCAGTCGCCGTAAGAGAAAAATCTGTAACGCTCTTTGACGGCCTCGCTGTAGGCGGCCAAAATGTTTTCGCGGCCGGCAAAGGCTGACACAAGCATAATCAAAGTGCTCTCCGGCGTGTGAAAATTGGTGAACATTTGGTCCACAATTTTAAACTTGTATCCCGGATACATAAAGATTTTTGTGCCTTTTGTTCCCGGACGAATGAGGCCGCCGTTTTCGCCGGCAGAATTGGAGGAAGCCAAAGTTTCGCAGGCCGCGGACTCAAGGGTTCGCACGCTGGTGGTTCCAACGGCAAGGATTGGGCGGCCTTCCTTTTTTGCCTGATTGATTTTTTTCGCGGCCTCTTCCTCTATCGTGTAAATTTCTTGGTGCATTTTGTGGTCCTCGATTCGCTCTTCCCGAACAGGCAAAAAAGTTCCCAAGCCCACATGAAGGGTGACAAAAACCCGCTCCACCCCTTTTTGGCTCAAGGTCTCAAGCATTTCTTGGGTAAAGTGGAGGCCGGCGGTGGGACAAGCCGCGCTTCCGGTTTGGTCGGCGTAAACATTTTGGTATCTTTCGCCGTCGCTTTCCTCGTCTTCCCGCTTTATGTAAGGCGGAAGTGGAATATGGCCGTTCTTTTCAAACCAATCTTCCGTAATGGCAAAGTCAAACTTTAAAAGGCGAAATTCCGTTCCAGCGTTTTGCGCGTCTTCCAAAATCGTTCCCAGCGAACCGTCTGGAAACTGGTATCGCATTCCGGCCTTTTGCTTTTTGGCGTTCTTAACCATTGTGTTCCAAACCGAGCCTTCTCCAAAGGCCGCTTGGTTTAGGAACATAAACTCAACTTCGCGGCCGGTTGTTTCTTTTACCCCAAAAAGGCGGGCCCTTCGGACACGAGAATTGTTAAAGACCATCAATGTTCCGTCGTCAATAAGAGCCGGAAGCTCGTCCATTTTATGATGCTCAACGGCGCCGTTGTTTCTTCCCAAAAGCATAAGGCGGTCTTGGCCGCGGACGGCGCTAGGCCTTTGGGCGATAAGATCCGGCGGCAAGTCAAAGTAAAAGTCAGTCCGTTTCAAAACAAAGTTCCTTGGCCGCCCTTGTCCAATCGGTCTTTGATTTCCAAGCCCAACTGCTTGTAGGCGCGGTCGGTGACGACGCGGCCTCTGGGGGTTCGCTGAATCAAGCCGCATTGAATCAAGTAAGGCTCATAGTAGTCTTCCAAAGTGTCTTGGCTTTCGCCGATGCTGATGGCAAGGGTTTCCGCTCCGACAGGGCCGCCGCCAAAATTGTTTATTATTGAAAGCAAAATCTCGCGGTCGTATTTTTCAAGGCCCAAATCGTCTATTCCAAGGCGCTTCAAGCCGCTTTCCGTAATTTTTTTTGTGATGCGACCGCCCCCCTCTATCTGGGCAAAATCCCGCATTCTGCGCAAAACTCGGTTGGCCACGCGGGGCGTTCCCCGGGAGCATTTTGCCAAAGCCAAGGCCGCGTCGTCGTCAATTTGAACTTCCAGAATTTGGGCGGATCGCTTTATTATGTCCGCCAATTCAGAATGAGTGTAATAATTAAAGCGCTGGACGATTCCAAAGCGGCTTATAAGGGGGCTTGAAACCATGCCCGCCTTTGTGGTGGCTCCAACCAAAGTGAATTTTGGAATGGGAATGCGAACCGTTCTGGCCGCCGCGCCCTGGCCGATAACCCAGTCCAGCTCGTAGTCTTCCATGGCGATGTAAAGCATTTCCTCAATGGCCGGCTTAAGGCGGTGAATTTCGTCGATAAAAAAAACCGTTCTGGGCGTTATTGTGGAAAGAATGCCGGCCAAATCTTTTGGCTTGTCCAAAGCGGGCGCGCTGGTCACCTTAAAGTCCGCGGCCAATTCCCGCGCGGTTATTTGCGCCAAAGTCGTCTTTCCCAATCCGGGAGGGCCAATCAAAAAAAGATGGTCAAGCGCCTCTTCCCTGTCCCGCGCGGCTTGTATGAAAACTGAAAGATTTTTCTTTATTTCTTCCTGCCCCAAAAATTCCTTTAAAAACTGGGGACGAAGGCTTCCTTCCTGCGCGTCGTCGGCCAAAGGAATTCCGGCGCGGACAATGTCCTGATATTCGTCGCTCATCTAAAAAGCCTTAGGCCAAGTCCACCAGCGCCTGGCGGAAAATCATTTCTTCTTTTCCTGTGTGACTCTTGGAGGCGAACTCGGAGTTTTCCATAAGCTGCGCGGTGATTTTGTCCACAACTTCGGTAACGTCCCGCTTGTCATAGCCCATGTCAACCAAAGAATTGATCACGTCTTGGAATTCCGCGGTTTCGGGATGGCCGGCGGACTTGGTGGAATCCTCCAAAGAAAGCTTTCCTTTAAGGGTGAGCATGATTTTTGCGGCGGTCTTTTTTCCAATGCCAGAAACCGCTTCAAGAACCTCAGTCTTTCCGCCGTCAAGGGCCTCCACAAATTTTGAAATGGCGATGTTGCTCAAAATCTTGACCGCGCCCTTGGCGCCCACGCCTTCAACTTTTAGAAGGTCCAAGAAAATGTTCCGCTCCTCTTCCGTGGCAAAACCGAACATTTTCATTTGGTCTTCGCGAACGTAGAGCCAAGTGTAAATTTTGGCCGTGGAGCCAATATCGCCCAAAGATTCGATTGTGCTTGCGGGAACGGACAAATCCCATTCCCAACCGTTCACGTCAAGGTGAACGGTGTTGTGCGCCTTGTAGGTAATCACGCCTTTTAAACTGTTGAACATAATCAAAGATTCTATCAGAAAACAGAGGAAAAATCAAGGCTAAGGCGGCCCCTTCAATTTGAAGAATTTATGTGGGTTATGGCTCCCGCAAGCGCGTCGGCGGCGTGGTCGGGCTTGGGAGGCGTCGCAAGGCCCAGCAAAAACTGAACATAGCACTCCACAAGCTCCTTGTCGGCGGCGCCGCTTCCGGTCACGGCCTGCTTTATTTGGTTGGGCTTGTATTCTCCAAGGGGAACGCAATTTTGCGCCAGACAAAGGGTTGCCACGCCGCGAGCTTCCGCGACTGCCATGGCGCTGGTTTGGTTTTTTGCAAAGTAAAGAGTTTCCATGGCCGCCTCGGTGGGCTTGTATTCTTGGATTATGGCGGTCAGGGAATTGTAAATGGACAAAAGCCGCGTTCCGTGTTTTTCGGAAGCGGCCGTCTCTATAACGCCGTATTTAACCAGCGTGAATCTGTTGCCGCTCCAGTCAACGATTCCCCAGCCGGTGTTGGCCAGGCCGGGGTCGATGCCTAAGACGCGGCGAACTTTAGCGTTTGCAAGAACTTTGCAAGTTGGCCGTGAAGCGGACAACTTATTACTCTTCGGGAACGAAGTCTTCAGGATATTCCACTGTGGTGTAGACATTCTGAACGTCGTCGTTGTCCTCAAGCTTGTCAATCATCTTTTGGACTTTGGCGGCCGTGTCCTTGTCCACAGGCTGGTAGGCTTCGGGAACCATTCCGACTTCGCCGGAAAGGGATTCAAAGCCCTTGGCCTGCAAGGCTTCCATCACTCCGGCGAAAGACTCGGAGCTTGTCGTTACGGTGATGATTCCGTCTTCGTTCTCAACGTCGTCGGCGCCGGCTTCAAGGGCCACTTCCATAACTTCGTCTTCGCTCACTTTTTCGGCGTCGTAAGTGATTGTTCCCTTGCGGCTGAACATGCGGCTTACAGAGCCTGTGGTTCCCAAGTTTCCGCCGTTCTTGTTGAAAATGTTGCGAACGTCGGCGGCCGCGCGGTTTTTGTTGTCGGTAAGAACTTCAACCAAAACGGCCACTCCGCCGGGAGCGTATCCTTCGTAAACCATTTCTTCGTAGTTGGATCCGCCGTCTTCGCCAGTTCCCTTCTTTATGGCGCGCTCAATGTTGTCCTTGGGCATGTTAGAGGCGCGGGCCTTGAGGATGGCCGTTCTAAGGCGAGGGTTTGAATCAGGGTCTCCGCCGCCCATTCTGGCCGCGATTGAAATTTCCTTGATGAACTTTGTGAAAAGCTTTCCGCGCTTGGCGTCCGCGATTCCTTTGGCGTGTTTGATTGTCGCCCATTTGCTGTGTCCTGACATAGAGGATCTCCTATATTGAAAAAAATTATAAGCCGATAATGCTAGAAAATTATTTTAGCATAAATAAATGGAATTGGTCAATAGTTTTACAAAAAAGCGCGGCTCCCAGTTGCGGCTTCGTCTGTTCGGCGCCGCTCGATATCGTCGCTTCACGCATTTTGCGCCATGAAACTATCTACATCTGCCGCCACTGCGGCAGGCGCAAAATGAGTGCCGCCGCCAGCCGCCCCGCGCCTTCGCGCCGCTTTTTCAATGCCTTCCCGTTCATCAAACCTGCAAACGCTAGCAAAATTCCACCCTTTATGTTATAATCATTCTATGGTTATCGCTGAAATCGGAACGTCCCACCAAGGCTCGATAAAAAAGGCCAAAGAATTGATTGACGCGGCAAAGGAGGCCGAAGCCGACGCCGTGAAATTTCAATGGGTCATCGCGGAAGAAATTCTCCATCCAAAGACAGGCTTTGTGGAATTGCCCACAGGCTCCATACCCCTTTACCAACGCTTTAAGCAATTGGAATGCCCGCCCGACTTTTACGCCGAAACCATGGACTACGCGCGCTCAAAAAAGCTCAAATGGGTTTGTTCCCCCTTTGGCCTAAAAAGCCTTGCCTATCTTTTGGAGTTAAAGCCCGACGGAGTGAAAGTGGCCTCGCCGGAACTGAACCATTTTCCCATGCTCAAGGCGCTGAAAAAGGCCAGGGACGCGCAAAAGGAAAAAGGCCAAGCGCCGGTTTCCGCCATTCTTTCCAGCGGAGTGTCAAAGCTTAAAGACATTGAGGCCGCCTTGGAAATTTTAGGAAGGGAGGGCGTGACCCTTCTTCACTGCGTGACAAGCTATCCCGCCCCGGAAGAAGAATGCAACGCCCGCCTTGTGTCGTCGCTGAAAAAAATTTTTGGCGTGGAAACAGGCTTGAGCGACCACAGCCTTGACCCGGTATTGGTTCCCTGCCTTGCCGCCGCCATGGGAGCCACTGTTTTTGAAAAGCACATAACGCTTAGCAAAAAGACAAGCGGCCTTGACGACCCGGTGGCCTTGGAGCCGGAAGAATTTTTGCAAATGACAAAGGCGCTGAAGCAATGCCGCGCGGCCCTTGACCGCTACGGAAGGGAGCGAGGCCGGCAAGAAATCGTCTCGCAAATGGAAAGCCAGTTTGGAAAGGAGCGGGTTCAAAAAGTTTTGGGAAGCGGAGTCAAGGCGCTGGCTCCCGCCGAAGAAAAAAATTACGGGCGGACAAACAGAAGCCTTCATTACATGGCTGACTTTGAGGCCGGCCACATTTTAAGGGAAGAAGACATAGGCGTTTTGAGAACGGAAAAAATTTTGTCGCCGGGCTTGCCCCCTGACTTTTTGCCGCAAATTTTGGGAAAGAGCCTTGTCCGCGGCGTAAAGGACGGAGCCGGCCTTTGTCTGGAAGACCTTTTGACGGCGGCTACTGCTGAATGACGATTCCGCCGAAGCATTCAGGTCTTCCCTCGCTGGAAACGGTCAATTTGCCAAGATTAAAGCGCTGCTTTAACGCGCCTGCCGGCGGCATCCCTGCCGCCTTTTCGGCTGGCGCCGCGGCAGCTCCGCTTCGACTCCCTGTTCTTTCTACAAAAAATGGCTTTAAAAATAAAAAAGGCTTCCTGTAAAGAAGCCTTTTAGGTTAGCGGCAGAAGGGAGTCGAACCCTCGTCATCAGCTTGGAAGGCTGAGATAATGAGCCGTTATATGACTGCCGCAAATGTTGGAACCATAATAGCAAAAACTTAATTTTTTGTCAAGAACTTTGCAAAATATTTCTCGCAAAGTTCTTGCCGCGAAAAGCGTCAGGCTCGGGCGGAAAGAATTGTTTTAGCGGCGGCGGCGGCGTCAAGGCCTTCCGTCTGTTCCCGGGTCTTTAAGTTTTTAAGGGAAAGCTTTCCGTCGGCGGCCACAAAAATTCCCCACAAAACGCTTTTGGCTTCCGCCAGCGCGTATTGCTGGCCCATCTTTTTTGCTTCGGGAAAGACTTCCACGTTCACGCCAAAAGAGCGCAAGTCCGAAGCCGCCTTTTGGTTTTGAATCGAAAGGGAGTCGTCCTGGCAAAAGATTTCCGCGTCAAGGTAGGAGCCTTTTTTTCCGGCGATTCCAAGCTTTTCCATGGCGGCCATCAAGCGGTCAAGTCCTATTGAGCCGCCCACTCCGGGAATGCGTTCCTTGGTGTAAAGGCCGGCCAAATTGTCGTAGCGGCCGCCGGAGCAGATTGAGCCGATGGAAGGAAGCTCGTCCAAGAAGGTTTCGTAAACAAGGCCGGTGTAGTAGTCAAGGCCCCGGGTGATGCTGGGGTCAAGGACAAAGGAACTTGCGATTCCTGCGGCCTCAAGCATTTTGTAAATTTGGCGCAGACGCTCCGTGTCGTCGGCGGCTCCGCCGCAAAGGGCCTCCATTTTTTTTATGGCGTCCTCAAAAGAGGCGCTGGGCTGTATGTAGTCCAAAATCTTTTGGGCTTTCTCTCCGCTTTCCGTCGTCCGCTCAAGTTCAGACTGAACCTCGTCTTTTCCAACCTTGGCCAGCTTGTCAACGGAGCGCAAAATGTCCTCGCTTTTTTCCTGAACTCCAAGGGAGGCCAAAAAGCGGTTGAAGGCGCCGCGGTGGTTTATGTGAATCTTTATCTTTTCTATTCTGATGGCGGCCAAGGCCGCTTTCATGGCGCAGAGGATTTCCGCGTCGGAAGAAGCCGCGTCGCTTCCCACAGTGTCGATATCGCACTGGACAAATTCCCGGTAGCGGCCGGCTTGGGGCTTTTCTCCCCGCCAAACCTTGGCCATGTGGTAGCGCTTAAATGGAAAGGCAAGTTCGGCCTTGTGCTCGGCGGTAAAGCGGGCGAAGGGAACGGTAAGGTCAAATCTCATGGCCACGTCCCGGCCGCCGTTGTCCTCAAAGCGGAAAACTTGCTTTTCCGTTTCGCCGTTGGACTTTCGCAAAAGAATTTCAGCGTATTCCAAAACCGGAGTGTCAATGGGAACAAAGCCAAAGGAGCGGTAAACGCCGGTGATTTTTTCGATTAAAGAAGAGCGAAAAATTTGCTCTTGGGGAAGCGCGTCCCTAAAGCCCTTTAAAAGTCTGGGCTGAATTATTTGATTTTCCATAAAAAAGGATTGTAGCGAAAAAAAGGCAAAGATTCAAGTTGAAAAGCGCGCCGCGAACGGGCCATAAAAAAAGCCTCGCAGAAGCGGCAATCATTCGCCCAGGGCTTCAAGGGCGATTTTGGCCGCGGCGCTCTCGGCCTCCTTTTTGCTTTTTCCCTTGCAGGGGCCGTAAACTTTTTGTCCCGCCCGGACGGCCACGCAAAAGCGCCTGTCGTGGTCCGGGCCTTCGGTTTTTAAAAGCTCGTAAACAGGAATTTCCTTGAACTTTTTTTGGCAGGCCACTTGCAAAAGGCTTTTGTAGTCGCTTCCGGCCCCATGCTCTTGAACCGAGCGGACGGCGGGAACGATGAAGCGCAAGATGTATTTTTCAGCGGCCTCGTAGCCGGAATCCAAATAATAGGCTCCGATTATGGCTTCCATGCAGTCGGCCAAAATCGCGGCCTTTGTCCTTCCACCGTCCAATTCCTCGCCCTTTCCCAAAACCAGCATTTTGTCAACGCCGTATTCCAAGGCCACGGGAGCCAAGGCTTTTTCGCTTACCACGGCGGCCTTGGTCATAGCCAGGTCGCCCTCTTGGTTTTGGGCCATGTCCTCATACAAAAAGGCCGCGGCCGCCAAGCCCAAAACGCTGTCGCCTAAAAACTCAAGGCGCTCGTTGTTCAAGCCCTTAAAGGCCCTGCTTTCGTTTGAAAAGGAGCGGTGGTGAAAGGCCAAGTCAAGCAAGGCCAAGTCGCGGAATTTCAGGCCCAAGGGCTTGCAAAAGTCCAAAAGGGCTTTTTTTCGTCCGGCGGAAATTGAGTTTTCTTTTTGGGAATTTTTGTCAAAGCGTCTCATTTTTGCAAAAAAAAAAGCGCGGCAACGCCGCGCCCTTTTCTTAAGATATTTTCAAAAGCAGGGCTTTTGAAAGCGCTTATTTAGACTGCTCGGATTTGATAAAGTCGTAAGCGTCCTGAACAGTCTCGAACTCGTTGGCCTTTTCGTCAGGAATGGAAACGCCCAACTCCTCTTCGATGGCGTAAACCAACTCGTAAGTGTCGAGGCTGTCCGCTCCCAAGTCGCCGCGGAAAGATGAAGAAAGCTGAATTTTGCTTTCGTCAATTTCGAGCTTGTCAGCGATGAGCTTTTTGATTTTCTCAAACAATTCGTCCATACTAATCTCCTAGAATAATTATGGGAATCTCTAAAAATTGCAATTTTTAGAGATAACTTTGAAAACGCGATGTTTTA
>CALDIB010000057.1 GCA_937902125.1 uncultured Treponema sp. | reverse complement strand
TTGACGGCGACGAAGGCTTTGTCATTTCTGTCTTGGCCAACAACGCTGGCTTTGGAACTTACGGGCCTTTTGAAAAAACTCCCCTTGAGGCCCAACTTGACATGATAGACTTGAACGTTCTTTCCTTGACAGGAATCGCGGGCCACGCCCTTCCTTACATGAAAGAAGGCTCCCTTTTAATCAACACCGCAAGCTTGGCGGCCTTTTTGCCCTTGGGAAATTTTGGCGTTTACGCTGCCACAAAAGCCTATGTCTTGAGTTTTAGCGAATCCCTTGCCGCGGAAGCGGCGGACAGGGGAATAAAAGTTTGCGCCTTGTGCCCCGGCTCGGTCAGCACGGAGTTTGCGGCCGTGGCTTCAAACGGAGCGCGGAAGGAAGTTCTTGGCGGAATGAGCGCCCAAAAAACTGTGGCGCATTGCCTAAAGGCCGCCCGCCGGGGAAAGAAGATTGCTTTGTGGGCGCTAAAATGGAAGGCGGCCGCATTTTTGTCCCGCTTTGTGGGCCGTTACTTTGGCGCGCGCTGGACATACCTTCACCATAAGCGGCCTAGAAAGTAGGCCTTTTTCACAAAAACGACGGAAAAGCCCCAGACTGTCTAAAGCTCAAAATCGCGGCGCCGCCCCGAACCTGATTGGGGGCTAGTTTATTTTTTTCCGGCCTTGCGGTCTTCGATTTTTTTAATCATTTGCCGCGCGGTGAAATTCATGGGATAAAGCTCAAGGATTTTTTTATACCATTCGATGGCCTTGTCCCACTTCTTTTGCTTGTAAAAAGTGTAGCCGATCGCGGCGTAAATCATTTGAGCGTCAAAGCGCTCGATTCTTACATATTGGTCGCTTAAAAGTCTAAGCAAGGCCTTGCGGCTTGAGCGGAGCTTGCAAAAGGGCCAGGGCGCGTAAGCGTCTTGCGCGATTACCATAAATTGCCCCAGCCCGTTGGAATAGTCCAAGGCGACGGACTTTTTGGCGTTGGAGCGAACCTTAAGGCCGTTTGCCAAAATGTAGGAAACGTTCTTTGCCGTGCAGTTCATGGAAATTGCCTGCGCCAAAGTGGAGTAGCCGTCGCTTCCTTTTTTTATGTCCAGCGCCTGCTTGCATTCTTCAATTGACTTGTCAAAAAAACGGCCCGCCTTGTCGTTTACGCTTTCGCTGGAACTTGCGTCCCCCAAGTCCATTTTGTCAAGGCTGGTCAAGTCAAAAGTTTCCATGACGCTAAGGCCGTAGTAGTAGTCGGCCCTGGCCAGAGAAATCAATTTTGAATACTCGTCTGGCAAGGCTTCGGCGGCGGCGACGCTGGCTTCGTAAAACTTTTTTCGCGTTTCTTCGTTAAAAATTTTATGGCCGTAATGCGCTTCCGCAAAGTCTATTCCCGCCTGGGTGTATGGAACGTCCCGGGGAAAGGTCGAAGGCAGGCGCTTGGGCGCGTCCTTGGAGTTGTTGAATTTGTCAACGCCGTCGTCGGCGGCCATAATTTCTTCCGCGCTTTCGCCGGAAAGGTCGGCGTTGGAAAGAATTCTTTTTTTTAGGTCTTCTTCGGATTCAGAAAAAAGGGCCGCCGCCGCGAAAAGCGCGATTGCCGCCGCCATGATTTTTTTCAATGCCGTTGTTTTCATTGTTGCCTCCGCAATTAGGCCGCCGCGCTTCTAGGAATTGACTTTTTGCGGCGTTTTGACTATTCTATAAAAATGTTTAATGCTTTGCAAGCGGAATTTTTATTCAACGCCTTTGTTTTTATTTGCGTTCTCTCCTTTTTTTTATATTTGCCGCGAATAAGGTATTACATTTCAGGCCTCAAAAGGCCCAAACGACTTTTCAATCCTCAAAAAAACAATATTGCCGTCATAGTTCCGGCCAAAAACGAAAAAGGCCTGCGGGTTTTGCTTGACAGCCTTGCCGCCCAAACCTACGACAAGGATTTTTACGACACTTATGTCGTTGTCGGCGACAAGGACGACCCCAACATAGAGCTTTGCAAAAGCTACAAGAACACCTTTTCAAAAGTCATTGAAAACCAAACTTGCAAGGGCCAGGCTTTGGACGGAATCTTGCAAGACCTTTTAAGAGAAGGCAAAAAAGAATACGCCGGCTTCGCAATCGTTGACGCGGACAACATCGTTGACGCGAATTTTATAATGGAAATGAACAACGCGCTTGTTTTGGACAAGCAAATAATCTTGGGAAAGCGGCGGGTCAAGAACTACCTTTACGAGCGCAAATACCGTTCTTGGGCAGTCAACTGCAACGCGCTCACATACACGTTCCTTGACAAAATGGGAAACTGTTTTAGAAGCGAGCGCAACATGTCCAACACCATTTGCGGAACAGGCGTAATGGTTCGCCGGGACTTGGTTCAAATAATGGGCGGCTGGCCATACCGTTCCATGACCGAAGACTACGAGCTTACAGTGACGGCGCTTCTGAACAATTGGACAAGCCATTATTACGAATACGCCGTTACATACACAGAGGAGGGCGTGAGCCTAAAAAGTTGCGACGCCCGCCGCCGCCGCTGGCTTATGGGCTACGCTCAAGTGGGCCTAAAATACGGAAAGCAAGTTTCAAAAAAATTCTGGAAATATGTCCGGGACTTTTTTAGCGGAAGCAAAAATTCAGTGGAGCAAGACCCAAAGCAGGCCGAACTTGTTTCGGGAAATTTTTGGGGCTGCTTTGACTACCTTTACTCTTTTGTTCCCCTTTACATTTACTTCGCGGCCACGGCCATTTGCTTTTTGGCTTTTGGAGCGGACGCCGCCTACAAGTTTTTCGCGCTAAAGACCGTTGACTTTTTTTCAATACATAGCGCTGTCAAGATTTTTTTGCTTTTGTATGGCGTCCTTTTCTTTTACACGGCCATCGCCTTTGTGGAAGACAGGGCCATGTTCACAATAACGCTGGGCGAAAAACTTTTCGCGCTTTTTGTAAATCCCTTTTATATCACTGAATACGCCCGTTTTTACATTGAAGCCTACTACTTGCTTTTGACCAAAAAGCAAGCCAAGCAAAGTTGGATTCAAGTGGAAAGAATGGAAGCCTAGAGGCGCTTTTTTGGAGGAACGCGATGAAATTCGCCGGAGTGGAACAGCTTCCCTATGAGGAGCAGCAAAAGAACATAAAGATTGCCGAAAGCAAAGGAAACTACAACTGCGAGATTCAGGAGCCTGACTGGAGCCGAATGGAGCGGGTTGACGAAAACTACCAATACGAGCCCAAAGGCTTTCTTTATCATTTGGCCGCGGCGTTCATAAAGCCGCTTTTTTATTGGGGCGCCGCGCCGGGCTGCTCTCTTATTATGGGCGGAAAAGTCGTGGGCCGCAAAAACCTCAAGGGCGTTAAAAACGCCGTCCTTGTATGCAACCATGTCCACAACCTTGACAACGAGTTGGCGCGTTGGGCGGCCAAGGGCCACAGGCTTCACGTGGTTGTGGCGGAATTCAACAATATGAACGGTTTTCTTGGCTGGGTCATGCGGACGGAAGGCATCTATCCCTTGAGCGGAAATTTCGGCGCCATGAAAAATTTCACCAAGACCGTAAACAAGTCCTTGAACCGCAAAAAAGACTTGGTTCTTTTCTTTCCTGAAAAATCCATGTGGCCTTACTACGAGCAGCCCCGGCCTTTTATGGACGGAGCCTTTCATTCCGCGGCCTTGAACAATGTTCCCGTCGTTCCGTTTTTTATAGTTTGGCGGGAGCCAGGCCGCTTTAGAAGGCTTTTTTCAAAAATGAAAACCGCCGAGCTTCACGTTCTAAATCCAATTTATCCCAAGGCGGAATTGAGCCGCAAGGAAAACATAGCCTACCTTAGGGACGAGGCTTTTAAGGCGCAGTGCCAATGCTACAAGGAATGCTACGGCCGGGAGCCAGACACCATAAACGCCAAGTTCACCCTTGAAGAAATTTTCCAAAAAGGCTATGAGGCTTATCTTGCCGAACAAAGCCAAAAATAGGAGACTTCAATGTCCATAAAGTTGCAAGACTTAAAAAAAGAATACAAGACCTTGGACGGCGCGCTTGTCCGCGCCGTCAACGGAATCAGTCTTGAGATTCCCTCAAACACAATTTACGGAATCATCGGAAAAAGCGGCGCCGGAAAGTCAACCCTTGTCCGCCTTGTCAGCCTGCTTGAGCGGCCCGATTCAGGCGCCGTTTACTACGACGACAAGCGGGTGGACAACCTTTCAAAATATGACTTGATAGAACAGCGCCGCCGCGCCGGAATGATTTTTCAAAACTTCAACTTGTTCAGTTCCCGCACGGCCGCTGGAAACATCGCCTATCCTTTGGAGATTTGCAAAACGCCCAAAGAAAAAATCGCTGCCAGAGTCCAAGAGCTTTTGGCGCTTGTGGGCCTTGAAGGAAAGGGCGGCGCGAAAATCAGCTCCCTTTCTGGCGGACAAAAGCAAAGGGTGGCCATAGCCCGCGCCCTTGCCAATTATCCAGGAATTCTTTTTTGCGACGAGGCCACCAGCGCCTTGGATCCGCAAACGACCCGCTCCATTTTGGAACTGATTCGTGACATTCAAAAAAAGATGAACCTTACCGTGGTGATGATTACCCACCAAATGGAAGTTGTTCGGGACGCTTGCTCCTTGGTCAGCGTTTTGGACGAAGGCCGGGTGGTGGAAGAGGGCAAGGTGGCGGACATTTTCACCAGCCCCAAGGCCGCCATCACAAAAGAATTTTTGTCAAACATCCGCGCCGCCAACTTTGTTCAATGGTCAAATCAAAAAGGAGGCTATGTCTTGCGCTTTGAAGGCCTTATGACCGACAAGCCCCTTGTGAGCGAATTGATAAAAAAGTTTGACGTTGAAGTGAACATTCGCGGCGGCGGAATACAAGACGTTCAAGAAAAAAAGGTGGGCGTCCTTAGGGCCGACATAAGCGGCGCGGACATAAAAAAGGCCGTGGCCTTCTTAAAAGAAAGCGGCGTTGTGGTTGAGGAACAGTAGCGGCAAGAAAGTTGCCGGTGTCGTTAGGAGTTTTTTTATGCAAATATTCACCCTTGTGGCTCAGGCCACAGTTCAAACTTTGGAAATGGTTTTGTTTTCGACGCTTTTTTCAACATTGCTGGGCTTTCCCCTGGGAATCCTTTTGTGCATGACAGGGCCAAGCGGCATCACGCCAAAGAAAAGGCTCAACGCCGTCATAAGCCGCGTGGTCAACGTTCTGCGCTCCTTTCCATTTATCATACTGATGATACTGCTTTTTCCGCTTTCACGCTTGATTTTGGGAACAAGCATCGGAACCGTGGCAACAATCGTTCCCTTGAGCGTCGCCGCCGCGCCCTTTGTGGCCCGGGTCATAGAAAGCGCCTTGAACGAAGTTGACCCGGAAGTGGTGCAAGCCGCCCGCGCCATGGGAAGCTCCAACCGGCAAATAATCTTTAAGGTTTTGGTTCCAGAAGCCATGCCGTCAATTGTGGCGGGCGTCACGCTGACAATCATAAACTTAATCGGATACTCGGCCATGGCGGGAGCCATCGGCGGCGGCGGCTTGGGCGACCTTGCCATCCGCTACGGCTACCAGCGCTTTAGGACTGACGTAATGTTTTGGTCGGTTATCGTGATTCTGGTTTTGGTGGAAGCCGTTCAGTTTGTCGGAAGCCGCGTTTCCAACAAGATGCTGGCCTCAAGATAAAGGCGGAAAAAGGCCTGTTGCCTTTTTTAAAAAAAATTGTTTTTTTTAAAAAAGGCGCTTGACAATTTTTTGCCGAATCGCTATAAATAAACCATAGTTTTCCGCTAGGAAATGGAGGTAAATATGAAAAAGATTTTATTGACAGCCCTGGTCCTTTTGGCCGCGGCTTCTGTGTTCGCAAAAAAGAACAAAAAGGACGGCCCCTTGGTAATCGGAGCCACTCCCGTTCCCCACGTTCAGCTTTTGGAACTTGTCAAGGCCGACGTTGAGGCCAAAGGCTACAAGCTTGAAATTCGCGAGATGACAGACTACGTCATCTTGAACGACGCGCTTGAGACAGGCGAGCTTGACGCCAACTTTGACCAGCACATTCCGTATTTGGAATCAACCAACAAAGACAAGGGCTACCACCTTGCCAGCGCCGGCGGAGTTCACATCGAGCCTTTCGCCTTGTATTCAAAGAAGTACAAGAGCTTGGCCGACATTCCCGCCAAGGCCAAAATCGCCATTCCCAACGACCCCACAAACGGCGGCCGCGCGCTCCTTTTGTTGCAGTCGGCGGGCCTCATCACGTTGGACAAAAAAGCCGGAATCACGGCCACGCCTTTGGACGTCACTTCAAACCCCAAGAAGTTCCAGTTTATTGAAACCGACGCGGCCAGCCTTCCTCGCGTTTTGGACGACGTTGACGCCGCCACAATCAACGGAAACTACGCCATTCCCGCCGGCTTGAGCGCCGCCAAAGACGGACTTTATGTTGAGGGAAAAGACTCTCCGTATGTGAACATCGTGGCGGTAAAGAAGGGCAACGAAAAAGACCCCCGCGTTGTGGCTCTTGTCCAAGCCTTGCAAAGCCAAAAGGTCAAGGACTGGATAAAAAAGACGTTCCCCAACGGCGAAGTTGTTGTCGCCTTCTAATTTCAACTGAATGAAGCGCAAGGCTAAATTCATAATTCCGCTTGCCATAATTCTTTTGGCAGGCGGATATTTTTTGCATTCCAAATTCCTTTCTCCCAAAACTCAAGAAATTTCCTACCGAGAATTTTACAATATGGTTCAAGAGAAGGAGATTGAGTCCGTGACCCTTTCCAAGGACAAAATCTTTTTTTATTTGCCTGAAGGAAAATTCGCGACAGAAAATCCCCAAAGTCCCAGCCTAAAGGAATTCTTGCTTTTAAATGGCGTCAGCGTTTACGAGGAAAAAAATTTTGAGGAATATGTTTCCCTCGCTTTGGACATAATTTTTTACGGATTTTTCATTTTCATAATTTTGTTCGCCTTTAGAAAATTCATTTCGCCCAACACATTTAAAGTTGTGAAAAAGACAGGCGTTAAATTTGACGACATTGTTGGAATGGAAAGCTTGAAGCGGGACATGGCTCAAATCATGCAAATTATGAAGGAGCCCAAAAAATGGGCGGCTCGCGGCGTCCGCCTTCCCAAGGGCCTTTTGCTTGAAGGAGAGCCTGGAAACGGAAAGACGATGTTCGCCAAAGCCTTGGCGGGAGAGGCAAGCGTAAACTTCATTCCAGCAAAGGCCACCGACTTTGAGTCCATGTTCATGGCCATAGGGCCGCTAAAGGTAAAATTGCTTTTTGCCAAAGCCCGCGCCAAGGCTCCCTGCATTGTCTTCATCGACGAGTTTGACGGAATTGGAACCCGCAGAAATTATTCCGGCAGCGCCATCGAAACGGAAAACACAAGAATCGTCACCGCGCTTTTAAACGAGCTGGACGGCTTTGAGCCGACAAAAGGCGTTTTGGTCGTCGCCGCCACCAACTCAGTCCAAGCGCTGGATCCGGCCCTTATCAGGCCGGGCCGCTTTGACGCCCGCTTTAAGGTTCCCTATCCAGACTTTGAGGCCAGGGCCGCGCTTGTCCAAAAATATTCGGCTTCCAAAAAAAGGGCCGAAGAATGCTCCGACCAAAAGCTGTCCGCCTTTTTTGACGGCTATTCTTGCGCCAAGATTGAAAGCGTTTTGAACGAAGCCTCCCTTTTGTCCGCCCAAGACGGCCGCAAAGAATTTTCCATGGCCGACATTAAGGCCGCAGCCGCTCGCGTTGCCGAATGAAAGGCGTTTTTTGTAAAGGGAGCCTCTAAAAACCTCAGTTTTTAGAGGTTGCCTAAAATCGATTTGCGCTGACTAAAAGCGCTGGGAGCGGAGCGCCTTGATTTTGCCCCGAAGCTTTTTTGACAAGAGGCGCTTTTCTTTTGACGCGGCCGAGGGCTTTGTCTTTTTTCGCTTTTTGGGAAGGGCGGCGGCTTGAATGATTTTCGCCTTTAGCCGTTCCGTCGCTATGGCCCGGTTCCGCTCCTGAAAGCGCTCGTCTTCCGCTTCCACAAAAACAAAGCCTTCTCCGTTGACGGAATTTTTCAGCTTGAACTTTGCCTGCTCCCGCTCGCTTTGGCTAAGGCCCTCAACTTTTTCAAAGGACACGGCGGCGCGAACTTTGGTGTTCACCTTGTTCACGTTTTGCCCGCCCGCGCCGCTTGAGCGCGCGAAGGACAATTGGAGATTTTTTTCTATTGATTCAAAAACTTTTGCCCTGTCCATAACGCTTCCATTGTAGCCTCTTTCGCTTTTTTTTGCTATACTGTCTTCCATGATTAGACTTGCGGCGTTTTTGGGGAATGTAGGCCGCGCCTACGAAAAGAACAGGCACAACACGGCTTGGCAGTTTGTCTCCTCCCTGCCTTTTTATTCTGAACTAAGCTGGCAGGAAAAATTTAAGGGCGACTACGCCGCGCTTTATTATGACGATTTTGCCGAAAAGGTGAAAAAACATTTTCCGCAATTGTTGAACAAGGAAGGAAATCTTTCCATGCCCAAAAATCCGCCCGACAAAATTTATTTTTTAAAGCCTTGGACTCTTATGAACCTGTCCGGAGATTCGGTTTTGGCTTTGGCCAAATTTTTTAAGATTGAGCCATCAGAAATTTTAATTTGCCACGACGAGCTGGAACTTCCCATTGGAACCTACAGCTTAAAGTGGTCGGGCGGCTTGGCCGGGCACAACGGCCTTCGTTCCGTAAAAGAAAATCTTGGAACCGCCGACTTTTGGAGGCTGCGTTTTGGCATTTCAAAGCCTGCGGGCGCCAACATAGCCGACTATGTTTTGAGCGACTTTAAGGGGGACGAGGCCATAAGCATGAGCCTGGTCTTTGACAAGGCCGCCGAACTTTTTTGCCGCGCAATCTTGGCCAACGAGCCCCAACGCCTTTTGCCCCAATGGGCCAAAGTCAAAATTGACTAGGCGGCCGGCTTGAATGAATTTTTGTGGGCCGCGCTTCCCTCTAAAATTTCTTTTAATAAATTCCGATAATTTTCTTGATGCATTTTAAAACAAGAGATGTCAAGGAAAAAAGATGAACAATTCCATCCGAACATTCATTTACAAAATCGGCGACGCTCAGGCCGATACAAAAATTCAGTCTATTTTAGGCGAGGGTTGGAAATTGGCCGCCGTCACTCCAAACGGTTCGGTGCGCATCACAACTTTCAGCAAGAACGTTGACTTGGCGCTTTCAAACCGCGCTTCGGCCAGACGCTAAAAATAAGTTGAGGGAACCTCGAAAAACTCCCTTTCAGAAAGTTTTTCGAGGTTCCTGCGAGTTGC